>NZ_LT629786.1:5908927-6219923 GCF_900105675.1 Pseudomonas synxantha
GACCTCGCTACTGCCCGCGTGCGCCTGGAGGCATCACTGGCCGAATCGCGCCAGCAGAACCATGCCTTATATAACCGCTTGCGTACCTACCAGACCCAGCCACGCATGGACATCTGGCGTCGCGAGCTGATCTGGGCCTGGAACCAGGCGCTGTGGGACGCACCGAGCAAAGTACTGGCCAAGGCTGACCCTGACCCGCGCCTATTGCTCACCACCCAACTGGCACCGGAGCTGGAAGGGGTCAGCCAGGAGCTGATCATGATTTCGGCGTATTTCGTTCCGGGGCCTTCCGGGCTGGTGTACCTGACGGGGCGCGCCGATGCGGGTGTCTCGGTAAGACTGCTGACCAACTCCCTTGAAGCCACCGACGTACCGGCCGTGCATGGCGGCTACGCGCCCTATCGCAAGGCATTGCTGGAGCACGGGGTGAAACTCTACGAGCTGCGTCGGCAACCGGGCGATCCAAGCGCTGGCAGCGGCCCACACTTGTTTCGTCGAGGCAGCTTCCAGGGCTCGGACTCCAGCCTGCACAGCAAGGCGATGATCTTCGATCGAAAGAAGTCGTTTATCGGCTCGTTCAACTTCGATCCACGCTCAGTTCTGTGGAACACCGAAGTCGGCGTGATGGTAGACAGCCCCGAACTGGCGGAACACGTGCGCAACCTGGCACTGCAAGGTATGGCGCCGGCGTTGAGCTACGAGGCGAAACTGCAGGATGGCCAGATAGTGTGGGTGACCGAGGACAACGGCCAACTGCACACCCTGACCCGTGAGCCGGGCAGTTGGTGGCGCAGGTTCAATGCCTGGTTCGCCACTTCAATTGGCCTGGAACGCATGCTCTAAGACCAACGAAGCCCACGCCCACAAGTTCAGACCGGTTGCGCTGCTCCAAACGCCCCCTGGCGCAGCAACAACACCACCAGCCCCAACGCCCCAACTGCCATCAGCAGCGGCAACGCATGCCCGCTGATCCACTGGCTGCCCGCACCGGCCACCAGCGGCCCTACCAGGCAGCCAATGCCCCACAGCTGCGCCACATGAGCATTGGCACGCACCAGCGCATCGTCGCGGTAACGCTCGCCAATCAAAATCAGCGACAAGGTAAACAACCCGCCGGCACTGGCGCCGAACAGCACCCACACCGGCCAGATCAGCAGTGTGTGCATCAACATCGGCACCGCCAGGCTCGACGCCAGCAACAGCAAGGCACAGCCCAGGAACAGCGTGCGCCGTGGCAGGTAGTCGGCCAGCGCGCCGATGGGCAATTGCAACAGCGCATCACCCACCACCACCGTGCTGACCATCGCCAAGGCGATTTCGGCAGTGAAGCCCTGTTGCAGGCAGTACACCGGCAACAGCGTCAGAATCATCGCTTCAAACGCAGCGAATAATGCCACCGCCCAGGCAATCGCCGGCAGACTCAGGCAGAACCGCCACAGCTCGCTGAACGTGACACTGAACGCATCCGCCGTCGGTGCCCCGGAACGCCCCAGCAACAGCAGCGGCGCCACCACCAACAGGCCCACGCCCACCCAGAAACCGTAGTCATGGTCAGTCCCCATCAGGCCCAGCAACAATGGCCCCGACAGTTGGCTCAAGGCATAGGTACAGCCATACAGCGCCACCAGGCGGCCACGCCACTGCTCAACCACCAGCTGGTTGATCCAGCTTTCGCCCAGGATAAATACAATGGTGAGGATTACCCCGATCATCAATCGCAGCACCAGCCACACCGGGTAGCTGGGCAGGATCGCCAGCAGGCCGATGGACACCGCCCCGGCCCACAGGCACAGGCGCATCAGGTTGGCGGTGCCAAGCCAGGACGCCATTCGGCTGGAAACCTTGGCCCCCAGCAATACGCCGAACGCCGGCATCGCCGCCATCACACCGATGGCGAAACTGCCGTAGCCCCAGCTTTCAAGGCGCAGGGATACCAACGGCATGCTGACGCCCAACGCCAGACCAACGCTGAGTACCGAGGCCAGGACGGCGAAGTAAGTCGCCCAACGCATTGCCACGCTCCTGTGGAGATTTAAAGGTTCACACAAAACAGTGTGGGAGGGGGCTTGCTCCCGATAGCTTGGTATCAGCCACCGCATGGGGTGACTGGTCTACCGCTATCGGGAGCAAGCCCCCTCCCACATTTGCCTGCGGCGTTTTCTGCAGGTTTAGAGCTTGATCCAGGTCGCCTTAAGCTCCGTGTACTTGTCGAAGGCATGCAGCGACTTGTCGCGGCCATTACCCGACTGCTTGAACCCGCCAAACGGCGCGGTCATGTCGCCGCCGTCGTACTGGTTGACCCACACGCTACCGGCACGCAGGGCCTTGGCGGTCAGGTGCGCCTTGGAGATATCCGCCGTCCACACCGCCGCGGCCAGGCCGTATTGGGTGTCGTTGGCGATGGCGATGGCTTCTTCGGCGCTGTCAAACGTAAGCACCGACAGCACTGGGCCAAAGATCTCTTCCTGGGCAATCTTCATGGCATTGGTCACGCCGTCGAAAATCGTCGGCTCAACGTAGGTGCCGCCGGACTCCTCCAGAGTGCGCTTGCCGCCTGCGACCAGCTTGGCGCCATCGGCGTGACCGGCCTCGATGTACGAGAGCACGGTGTTCATCTGCTGCGTATCCACCAGTGCACCGACGTTGGTGGCCGGGTCCAGCGGGTTGCCCGGCTTCCAGCCCTTGAGCGCCTCGATTACCAGCGGCAGGAAGGTGTCCTTGATCGAACGCTCCACCAGCAGGCGCGAGCCGGCGGTGCAGACTTCGCCCTGGTTGAAGGCGATGGCGCCAGCGGCAGACTCAGCGGCCGCTTGCAGGTCCGGCGCATCGGCAAACACGATGTTCGGGCTCTTGCCGCCGGCTTCCAGCCACACACGCTTCATGTTCGACTCGCCGGAGCGGATCAACAGTTGCTTGGCGATCTTGGTAGAACCGGTGAATACCAGGGTATCGACGTCCATATGCACTGCCAGGGCATTGCCCACGGTGTGACCATAGCCCGGCAATACGTTGAACACGCCTTTTGGAATGCCGGCTTCAACGGCCAGGGCAGCAATACGGATGGCCGTCAGCGGGGACTTTTCAGACGGCTTGAGGATCACAGAGTTACCGGTGGACAACGCCGGACCGAGTTTCCAGCAGGCCATCATCAACGGGAAGTTCCACGGCACGATGGCGCCTACCACGCCGACTGGCTCGCGGGTCACCAGGCCCAATTGGTCGTGCGGAGTAGCTGCGACTTCATCGTAGATCTTGTCGATGGCCTCGCCGCTCCAGCTCAGGGCATTCGCCGCGCCCGGAACGTCGATGTTCAGGGAATCGCTGATGGGCTTGCCCATGTCCAGGGTTTCAAGCAACGCCAGCTCTTCGGCATTGGCCTTGAGCAGCGCGGCGAAACGGATCATCACTGACTTGCGCTTGGCCGGCGCCAGGCGCGACCAGACACCGGAGTTGAAGGTGGCACGGGCATTTTCCACGGCACGCTGGGCATCGCTGGCGTCACAGCTGGCAACGGTGGCCAGCAAGCGGCCATCCACCGGGCTGATGCACTCGAAGGTGTCGCCGGAAACGGCGGCGGTGTATTCGCCATTGATATAGGCACGGCCTTCGATCTTCAGATCCTTGGCGCGTTGTTCCCAGTCGGCACGGGTCAGGGTGGTCATGCGAGTGTCCTCCTCTTATTGAATACAAGGGGCCTGGGGTTCAACCCGGCACCTTTACGAATTCTTGCCCGGCCAGCCTGCTGTTCGGCTCAAGGCAGCTGCCACCCTAAACCAGCGGCTGGGGATGTTTCAATATATTTGACATAACGGCGGCAAACGCCCTTGCGATGTTCATTTTAATAAACATAGACTTTGGGCTCTCCAACCCCAGGCCAGACGGGACACGCAAATGAGCATCCAGGATATCGTCGATTTCAGCCAAGCCAACACGGCCCCCGACCGCTACCGCCCCGCCGCCGAAAAAGTTCTCAAGGGCGATCCGGAGCAGACGCTCTATAACCACTACAACAGTCCGTGCGGGCAGATGAATGCCGGGGTGTGGGAAGGCGAAGTCGGGCAATGGAAGGTCAACTACACCGAACATGAGTACTGCGAGATTGTGCAGGGGGTTTCGGTGCTGCGCGACGCCGAGGGCAACGCCAAGACCTTGCGTGCTGGCGACCGCTTTGTGATTCCCGCTGGTTTCAGCGGTACCTGGGAAGTACTGGAGCCGTGCCGCAAGATCTATGTGGTATTCGAACAAAAAGCCTGATCAGCAAATCACAGGCAAAAAAAAGCCCGCATCGTGAGATACGGGCTTTTTTTCACAAGGAAGAAAATCAATTACTTGATTTTGCCTTCTTTGTAGATCACGTGCTTGCGAACGCGCGGGTCGAACATTTTCTTTTCGAGCTTGTCCGGGGTAGTACGCTTGTTCTTGTCGGTAGTGTAGAAGTGACCAGTACCGGCGCTAGAGATCATTCGAATCAATTCACGCATGATAGAGCTCCTTAGATCTTGCCAGCGGCGCGGATTTCGGCCAGCACGACAGTGATGCCGCGCTTGTCGATGATACGCATGCCTTTGGCAGATACACGCAGGCGAACAAAACGTTTCTCTTCTTCAACCCAGAAGCGGTGATGCTGCAGGTTCGGCAGGAAACGACGACGGGTTTTGTTATTTGCGTGGGAAATGTTATTCCCAGTCACCGGACCCTTACCGGTAACTTGACAGACTCTCGACATGCCTCAGCCCTCTAAAACCACATGCCCAACCCGGCATGGGTTGGCCGCTTAATCTCTCAGTCATTTGGCGCCAGGCGCCGCGTTTCTTTAGGGTCTTACCGGCTACACCTACAAGCGAAGGAACCGGGCCCCTAGAAAAGAGCGCTGCTTTATACCAGAAAGACCCCAGTGCAACAACAGCTCGTGTGTTTTTACCACCGTAAATCTTAGTGGCAGACGCCTGAACCACTGCCAGGAGGGGCCGCTGTGACAGCCGACCGCTCGTCGCACAGAATGATTTACAGCGCCCACAGGCACGGCGAAGTACACGGCGAAACGCGCTGAGGCGCCATCAAAACAGCATTTTGGCCAAAAGCACAGGCAAAAATGGGCTAGTCATTTATCAATCAGACCTCTACGGTAGGCTTTTTCCAGACTGCACTCGCAGATGGGCCTTCGATCTGCACAGGAAACCGAATATGCGCCTCGCTGCCCTACCGCTATTGCTTGCTCCTCTCTTTATCGCGCCGACAGCTATCGCGGCCACCAACCTGAGCGTCTGCACCGAGGCCAGCCCCGAGGGGTTCGATGTGGTGCAGTACAACTCGCTGACTACCACCAATGCCTCAGCAGACGTGCTGATGAACCGCCTGGTGGACTTCGACGCAGCCAGCGGCAAACTGGTACCGAGCCTGGCGGACAGTTGGGAAGTCTCATCCGATGGCCTGACCTACACCTTCAAGCTGCACCCGGGCGTGAAATTCCACCGCACCAACTATTTCAACCCCAGCCGTACGTTGACCGCCGAAGACGTACGCTTCAGCTTCGAGCGCATGCTTGATCCGGCCAACCCGTGGCACAAGATCGCCCAGAGCGGCTTCCCCCACGCCCAATCCCTGCAATTGCCGGCACTGGTCAAGAAGATTGACGCCCTTGACCCGTTGACCGTGCGTTTCACCCTCGACCACGCCGACTCCACCTTCCTTGCGTCGCTGAGCATGGGCTTTGCCTCGATCTACCCGGCTGAATATGCCGATAAACTGCTCAAGGCCGGCACTCCCGAGAAGCTCAACAGCCAGCCAATCGGCACCGGTCCGTTCGTTTTCGTGCGTTTTCAGAAAGATGCCGTGGTGCGCTACAAGGCCAACCCGGACTACTTCGCCGGCAAGCCGGCGGTGGATAACTTGATCTTCGCCATTACTCCGGATGCCAACGTACGCCTGCAGAAGCTGCACCGCGATGAATGCCAGATCGCTCTTTCGCCCAAGCCATTGGATGTGGGCGAGGCCGAAAAAGACCCAGCCTTGAAGGTGGAAAAAACCGCCGCCTTCATGACTGCATTCGTCGCCATCAACAGCCAGCACCCACCGTTGGACAAGCCCGAGGTGCGCCAGGCGATCAACTTGGCCTTTGACAAGAACAGCTACCTCAAGGCCGTATTCGAAGGCACCGGCGAAGCAGCCAATGGTGTCTACCCGCCGAACACCTGGAGCTATGCCCAGGATTTGCCGGGCTATCCACAAGATCTCGCCAAAGCCAAGGCGCTGCTCGACCGTGCCGGGCTCAAGGACGGCTTCAAGACCACGATATGGACTCGCCCTACCGGTAGCCTGCTGAACCCCAACCCGAATCTTGGCGCACAGCTGTTGCAGGCCGACCTGGCCAAGGTCGGCATCCAGGCCGAAATCCGTGTGATCGAATGGGGCGAGTTGATTCGCCGCGCCAAGGCCGGCGAGCACGACCTGCTGTTCATGGGCTGGGCTGGCGACAACGGCGACCCGGATAACTTCCTGACCCCGCAGTTCTCCTGCGCAGCAGTGAAGTCCGGCACCAACTTCGCCCGCTATTGCGATCCCGCGCTGGATAAATTGATCCGCGCCGGCAAGACCACCAGCGAGCAAGGCGTGCGCACCAAGCTGTATCAACAGGCCCAGGCGCAGATCCAGCAGCAGGCCCTGTGGCTGCCGCTGGCACATCCGACGGCGTTTGCCCTGGCCCGCAAGAATGTCGAGGGCTATCAGGTGAGCCCGTTCGGGCGTCAGGATTATTCGAAAGTCAGTGTCAAACCGTAAGGCGCAACACCTTGCACTGTAAGAGCGAGCTTGCTCGCGAAGATCGTTAACGATAATGCGAAAATCCTGGTGCCCCGCGAGATCATCAGGTTTTCGCGAGCAAGCTCGCTCCTAGATACGGGTGTCGTTATATCCACCCGTATTCAGCCATCGACAGCGGGTCACCATCTCCAACGATGATGTGATCCAACACGCGCACATCCACCGCCTCCAAGGCCTTTTGCAGCAACTTGGTCAATTTTCGATCAGCTGCGCTGGGCTCTACATTCCCGGACGGATGGTTGTGACACTTATGGTATATGTTCGGAAACGTTGCAGATCTGGAGCTACCGATGCCAGACGTCCCTTTCTGCGAGATCCGAATGATTCGTACTGCCTCCAGCGGCCTCAGGCCATACCTGCTGGTGCAGGGGGTTCCAGTGATCCTAGCAAACCTCTGGGCGGAGGATTTGCTCCACAGATCGCGTCTCAATACCGTCGAAAATTACCTACGTGACATCGCTATCGCGTACGAGTGGGCTCTCAGCCGAGGTTCTCCACTGGAAGCGAAGCTTGAGCGCCTAGCGGTGTTCAGCTCAGCGGAACTGACATCGCTGGCCGAACGCCTCTGCTCCACCAAACGCGGTGCGGGTGCGAGCCAATCGACATGCACCCGACGACTCGAAGCTGTCAAATCATTCATAGATTTCTCCTTCGAGCACTACGTTGAGCTCAATCGACTAGGTCTACTTGAGCAAAGCCAAGCGGAAAAAAACAAAGCCAAGAATCTGCGAAATCTTCAAAAAAAAATCACCAAGATTGCATATCAATCAGAACCGCCGCTACCAGCAACGCCACTTGACTCCGGCGGACAAGCCTTATTCAAAGGGGTGCTCAGTCCTGATGACTTTAGGAACCCATTCCAAAGTAAACAGATACAGGCACGCAATTACTGTCTGTTCTTAGTAATGCTTGAAACACTTGCCAGGCGTGGCGAAGTGGTTCTCATAGAACTCGACGACGTTGACCTTGGTCCCTCACCTACAATACGCATCAAGCGCCCAAGCGATATCAACAGGGAGCGGAGACTGGACGGGGCTAGTCTCAAGACGCGCGGTCGGATAGTCCCCATAACCGCATCGGTAGCCGCGGTTCTGAACGAATACATTTCCGATCATCGCCCTAAACTGATCAAACCAAAAAGACCTTGTACAGCCCTATTCGTGAGTTCCCGTGACGGGAGACGGCTATCTGCGCGAACCGTAAACACCATTCTTCGTACCGTTGCAGCCAGCCTCGGCTTGCCAAACTTTTCAACACGAATTCATCCGCACGGCTTGAGGGCGACAGGGGCAAATATAGCTCGCAAAAAGTTTGAAAAAAGTGGCGCCAACAGCATTAATGTAAAAGATGCTCTGGCGTATCTGGGCGGATGGAGCCCCAGCAGCGAAAGTGTTCAGCGCTACTCTCGACAGGCCATATCTGATCGGCTCGGCGAAATAATCAGAAGCTCAGACAGCTCAAATTTTCGAGGCAATGAAGATGATTAAAATTTCGCCTGCCGAACTCGTAGCCGAGATTGAATGTCGCTTCGGCATCGAGGCCGATGCCTTTCCTTCCACAGTCAAATCCACCTTCGGTCAGGCTATAACAATTCACAACAATGATGCGTGGGTTGAGAGAATAACGGTAGAGATTGTCGGGTGTGCTCCGATGAATATTGCGTGGAGCAAGCCCCTACATTCTAACTTGTTAGTTGAGTGGCTACTCAGAGGGTGGTTCATCGACAGACTCCAAACCCACATCGACCTTAGGCCTCTGATTGTCGTCCAGCGGCTTCTGGCCCAGCATAAATTTTCGGGAAATGACGCGGATACTATTGGCAATAGGTTATCGACATTTGCTGTACGTGAATGCACTCGATTAAAAGCATCAAGCTGGTATGAGGAGCTAGTTGCTCTTCGAGTATTTTATCGATGGTGCTTGGATGAAGAAGTCCCAGGCTTCAACGAACATGACAGCCTTGAACTATCACAGCTTACAGTAAAGGCGCATGATAACAGGCATTTAGTCACGATGCGAGATGATGACTTTGGCCCTTTCACTCGCGTACAACTCGCGAACATTGAGATGAAGCTTGCCAACAATCCGCTCATCACTCATGCCCAACGCACGCTTTTTTTGCTCTGTCGCGACTGGGCTCTTCGCCCTATACAGTTGGCCCTAATGCAGGTTACTGACTTCGGGATCGATGAGGGCGGCCCCTTTGTAAAGGTGCCGAGTGTTAAAGGAATTAGACGTTCAAGGCTCAGGAGGCATCCGAGCAACCTGGTAAAACGTTACATCGCTAACGATACTGCAGAGGCAGTAGAACTTCAGTGCACTTTAGCTGAGACCCAATGCAATGCCGCATCGAAGGAAATCAACGCGATATGTGCCAGGCATGGAATAAGCACTCCAGTACTTCCTACGCCGTTGTTTCCCTCGGCGTACACAACCGAAAACCGCCTTTTACGCTTCCTCACCAACCCCAAGCTGACACCATTCACATTACATCTCGACAACCATAGAATAAGTTATGCGCTAACATCTCTCACTTGGATACTCCAGTTACCAGACCCTCATCGACCCATACAAAAAACAGAGCCCTTCATGCGGATCACCGCGTACCGACTGCGCAGGACCAAGGCTACTTCAATGGTTCTTTCCGGTGCATCCCCTGAAGAGGTCGCTGAAGCTTTAGATCATTCAAATCTGAACTCTATAAAGCACTACTTCCATTACAACCTTGAGCTGCAAGAGTTCATAAATACGACCCACATGGCAAGCCCGGAGATCAATGCAGCCGTGCAGATGTGGTGCGGCAAATTCATGGAAGAAATCCCTGACAGATCCGCGCTAAGGCCAATAAGTGGCTTAGGATCATGCAATTCTGAAGAGCCATGTCCTTACCACCCGACGGTCACTTGCTATGCATGCCCTAAATTCAGACCTAGCCGTCATGCTAATCATGAAGGGGCTTTAGCAGACATCACTAAATTCCAGCAGATGCTCGGGAGCAATTCCACTGGCGCTATGGCCCAACAGGTCGAAGCAGCAATTCACGGCGCTAAGTCAGTAATCATTGCTGTGAAGGAGTTGAAAGAATGAGCATATCAATGATGGTCTTAGACGACCGATACAAACATGCAGAGCAACAATTTAATGACCTCAAGGCCAACGGATTAGTAGCAGGAGATTTCGAGGGCAAGGTATGGCAGTATCGATCGAGTAATATTCCCTTCACATCACTCGATCCTCTCAACAGGCGAAATCAAGACCAACCCCCTCTCCCGCTAGTGATTGGCAAGCTTGCGCGCTGCTTTATAGTTAAAGAAATTCTGGCACATCCGTCAGCAGAGCTGATTATCGGCAGAATGGCCTCGATTAGGCATCTATCCGCAGTAATGGATAGCGAAAACATTGAGTGGAGCGACATAACGCGCAAAGTCTTCGACCGCACCGTAGACTCGATCAGGCATGGACGTTCAGACTCTACCATTTACCATAGAGCAAATGCCCTCAAGGCATTTGTTGATTTCCTCAACCAACTTAGCGTAATGGTCGATGGAGTACTGCTGCGATTCGTCGATAGGTTTATCAAATGGCAAACTGGGATACCCAACCCGACTCATAGTGCGCTTGAACTCACATCACGAGAGTTTCAGCAAAGAGAAGAAAATCTATACTCTTCTGACTTGCACAAAGGGATTGCACAAGCCAGGTGGTTGATCAAGCAGAACCCACATTTGGAGCCAACTGCGGGCTTCGATAGAATTCGACTTGAGGCGACCTGCTTTGGAATGGCGCTCGGTTTGAGAGTTGGTGAGATCGCGAATCTTCCAAAGAGTTGCCTTTTCCAAGATCCCAACACTCACACGACGTTCGTACGAGTGCCTGTAGAAAAAAACTGCATCCCCAACGCCGTACCCGTCGCAGACCTATGGAGCGCACCACTCACCGAAGCGTACGAGTACTTGCTGGCTGTCACTCAGGATGCTAGAGAGCGTGCTCTTGACATTGAAACCAATGGTTTCTCATTTATAGATAAAGCACTCGCAGCCTATCGCGCTAACCATCCGTTAGATCCCGGCGCGGTGGATCAACTCTCATCGTTGGATCTGCCCGTAGAACATCACTACTTTGTTGAGGAGATATGTAAGTGCTTCCCCGTATCTCCAAAAGAGCTCTACAGTGGTGGGCGATTTTACAGCAGCAGCGTTGAACTCCCTAGAATAACGGCCGCTCGAATCGCAATTTGGATAGATGAACGAATGCATAATTGGGATTGGTCTAATTTTCTCAATGAGTACAAAAAGAACTGTTATAGCGTATCCGTCATTGACATTGCAAAACACACAAAATCCTCCGAGGCGTCAGTAAAAAAGAGCAAATGGTTTGTAGATCACCTGCGCACCTTTCTCAAGGGAATGGTTCACGACGGGCTTTTCAAGCCTGGAAACAATCCTTCACATGCGCAACTCTTCGACATCCGGAATGAGTGGGCAAGCATCAGAGAACTTATGTTATCTCAAAGAGGATTCGGGGCGGGAGTACCATCCCTGGTCATAGATATCAGACTGCTCAAGCGCCTTTTAGAAGATAAATACAGATTTCACCTGCGACGCCATTTTGAAGAACAATTTTCAATGCCTGGTGATGGAAGTGAAGCACCTTATCATGCGAAGCACACTGCCAAAGGTTATCCTAGCAAGCTGAGTGACAACTTACTTGTAATCTGGGAAAACCAGTTTGACTCGATATCTGAGCTAGGGATCATCCCCCGCCCCCTATTTAGAGCCGATCTCTACAACTATCTCTCTTCGAACTCCTCAAAAAAAACAATCTTTCAGCGCCTTGACCTACGAGGGCAAGACGGTGAAATCTTTTCCATCACTCCTCATCAAATCCGTCGTTGGGTTACCACGGCAATTCTTCGTTCTGGTCCCTCTGAAACAGCTGTGGACCTATGGATGGGGCGAACCCCACGCCAAAGCCGTCAATATGACTACCGTACTGCCAAAGAGCGAGCAGAATATGTGAGATCTTTATACTTGGCCGTTGACCCTCCCCCAGACTTTTTGGGCAGGCTAGTAATCCGATGGCGGGAGGAGTCAATCGCTGACGAACAAATCGAAGAGATGATCATCGAGAAACTCAGCATTCTCAACCTAACGCCTTGGGGCGGGTGTACACGTGAGCTCTATATCAGTCCGTGCGACAGGGGCCTCATGTGTATCAGAGGCTTCGGTACAGATTCTGGATGTAAATCCTTTCACCTGAACCCTGATGATCTGGAAGCAAAGGCCGCTATCGAGAGCTTACTCAGCGAGTACGAGAAAATTTTGAGGGCAATTTTTGACAACCAAACTGACATCACGTCTAGTATTGAGGCTGAGCTCGATAATACTCACGCTTTCGATCAGCACGTTCTGTTTGTGATGGATATGGTTACGAGCTGCAAAACGGCCTTAGAAGCTTACTCAAAACCTAAGAAGGCTTCATCATGAAGCAGGAAAAAAAATGGAAGGACCACGTGCGGTCCATTCTCGCCGAATATGAGGCCGGACGGGTTCAGGAACCGCTCACCCAAAGTGGCCTTGCCCAGCAGGCGGGTGTTAGTCGTCAAACGCTCTGGAGAGATGAGGAAATACGATCTTTATATACGGCCACTCAGACCCATCTTAAAGACTTCAAAAAGGTCGGGCGTAAAAATAGTGATGCGAGAATTTATGCTCTCGAAGCACAGCTACAAAAAGCACGCATGGAGAACAATCGATTAATTCAGACAATCGTCAAAGCCGCTCAGCTAATGACCGAGGATGCAATTGACCCAAGACGATACTTCGAAGATACCACGAGCTGACTCACCAGCTATCCTCGTCTGTAAAGTTCCTTGAAGAAGCCATACTCACGGCACTCGGAGCTGTTAGGCTGGTAATACCGACGACCGCCTTGAACGGTGTAACACCTGTACAAACGATCCTCGCTTTCATGAATGACCTCCAGATGCTCCATCGCCCACCCGCTACTACCGTTCATCCACCCGGGAGTAACAATCTGAAGGGATAACTCAACGGCACCATTCAGGGTTAAACGCGTGAACTGCTCCAGCCCACGCATGTCCTCCAGAAAGAAGACCTCCACACACGTGTCCTCTCCCCGCTCCCTCGTCACCGTGATGTGAATCCATGGCGATGACAGCCGTTGCTCCACGAAATGCCAAGCCTGCTGATCCTCAGCCAGCCAGGCGAAGGAGCGATCCACCTCTGCCCATCGGTTGGTGATAAACATCATGACCCCCTCTCAAATGAACAGCATACATTGTAGTCATATACTGTTCACGGGTGCCTCATCTTTCCTTTTGCGGAAGATGCAAAGTGGAATTGAGACAGGCATTCGGTCGGGTTCTGAAGTGGATGCGAGTCCAGCAAAAGCTGACCCAAGAAGACTTCGCGACGGTGAGCAGTCGTACCTACATCAGCACGCTGGAAAGGGGACGATACGTCCCGACCATCGAGAAACTGGACACCATCGCACCAGTGCTGGGAGTTCATCCGATCACATTACTGGTTGGGAGCTATGCCCTCAAAGAGAACCGAGCAGTGGCAGAGTTACTCGCTCAAATCACTCAAGAAGCTGAACGCATGGACCTTGCAACGGCCTTCCCGGACTCAAGCAAAACCTCACACCAGAGCTGATCACCACCTGCTAATGCCGCGAAGCGATTGCCCAAGCGCCAATGGGGGGACTGGATTTTGCTCTATTGCAGGGCTGTTTAGGCCACAAGATACTTAGCACGCTTTCTGTCTAGCCTGATAAAATCTCAGGCCACTTCTTGGAGAATCTCATGTCCCGTCTCGCTGAATTTCGCCTTCTCGAACAACAGCTCGCCGCGCAGCTCGCCGAACTGGAAGCACTGAAGAATGATTCCGCCCTGAAGCAGGAAATGGAATTCGAAACGAAGCTCCGCAACCTGCTCAACGATTACGGCTACAGCCTGCGTCACGTGATCCAGATCATTGATCCGCAGCCCGTAGATTCCGGATCTATTGCACAAAAACCTGCACGGAAACCACGAGTAGTGAAAACCTACAAGAACCCGCATAGCGGAGAAGTCGTTGAGACGAAGGGGGGCAATCAGCGCACTCTGAAGGCCTGGAAGGCAGAGTACGGTGCCGAGGTGGTTGAGTCCTGGTTAGCCAACTGACTGTGCTGTAGTCGACCTGTGGCAGGAGCATAAACGTGAATCGTCGCCAAATGCGAATTCCCATTCTGGGGCGCGACGATTTTTTTGGTAGGTGGTAATGACACACCATTTATGCGCATTAAATAGAGGTCCACTTCAGAAACGGACGCTCCAAAATGCGCAATGCTCTCGTCACAATCTCAGTAAACACCCTCGCAAGCATCCTGGCTGGTCTCATGCTCCACTGGATCACCCCCCCTCCTACTGCCGAAGCCATTCGATCCGGGATCGCGACGCCTGTCTCACCGTCTAAGTCGGTTACCGAGCCTTGACATCTGCACCTCCGAATCATGTGGCCGGCTTACCCAGTGGATGCCTCAAAAAAGCAGAACTTGGGGACCAGTTCGCGCCCCGCCCGAAGCGCATGAAGTGATGTTCCGTTTTTAGACCAAGCGAGAGCACGCCAGGCTTACAAGTCAGTTGCATGATCAGCTGAACGAATTGCTGGAGCATTTCGTAAACCTCAACGAGGGGCTGTACTTCGGGGGCGGATGTCACGGTATTGCAGAATTTCACTATGCTCGATGCGGAGGATGAAGACTTCGTGCATTACAGCCTGCACGACTGGTTCAGTTTTGGAGACGCCATAGAAGACGACGATTTGCTGATTGAGCGGCCTTGATCGACGGTGCTGGGCCATAGCTGACGGCTGGTCTGCCTACCAACTGATCCGTTCCGTGGCAGGTGTTATTTTCTCTACAAGAATAGCCTCCACGCCTCGGGCGGGTCCCAGACCTGCACTGCGCACCAGGGGGTTAGTTGTTTCTGGGGCTCACAGACTCCTTACGGGGTAATCCCATGCTTCTGGCAAGGCCTGCCACCGGAGGGTGACCACCTAAGGGGCAGATAGGCCTTCCTGCTACCGAACTTCGCTGGGTACGATCAATAAACCCTCTATTGATACGGTTTTGGCAAAGATGGATGTGTACAAGCTCCGCATTGAAGACACTGAAAGCAAAACCATAGACAAGGATCGGTTCGAGTCTGAGACCTTCCGCAGGGAGCCGTGGTATCAGCCCGGAAGCGCGGGCAAGCTGGCTCAGTTCGCGGTGTGCCCGGCATGCGACAACCCTGTCCAGCTGGTAGGGCTGTATGAGTTACCCCCAAACGTAAAAAATCCCTTCGGAAAGCACGCGACGAAGAGCATTCGCGGTATCGCTCCATTTGATGGAGAGGCCCGTAACGATTGCCCATACTTCCAGCCCCGTCAGCACAAGAAGACCGACCGAAAAACCGGTTTTGACGGCGTACCGCGGAAGATTCTCAGGCTTTTGATAGAACAGTTTGACCGCGTGGTTTACATCCTGGAGAAGGAAACCCAGGTGGTGCTCTCGGAGAAAGCCTTGCGAGGCATGCTGCAGCGTTACAAAGGGGAGCGCGGCTACCTCTATACCGGTGCGACGCTACGCAACGTGCCATGGATCTTCGCCTATATGTCGGACGCCACTCGGCTCTTTGGCCAGAAGATAGGTGGGAATGCTGAGCTTGTGAAAGCGATAGAGTCTCAAGTGCCAGGGGCGGAAATCAGCACCAAAGGCCGGCTGGAGGCGAAGAGCCTTCCTGGGATGAAAGGCCCCTACTTCGATCTCAAGATGAGTTTCATCCGCCACCGGATCTCTAAGGATAACGAGGAATCCGGCCTGGTTGAGAGCATGGAGTTTGTAGTGTCCCAGCTTCGCAAAGGTGAGCTTGAGCACATTCACAAGCAGGTGCTCAAATTCGATCCGGCTTGGTTCGAGAGCCTCATCCGAATGCCTGTTGATCATCCCTATCGCAGGATGGACCGAGTGGATATGGCCCGTGAAGAGCTAGGCGATTTGCTGGTGTCGAACGGGTAGAGGTGAGCATCGTGTAAACCTATTTTTTTACCTGTTAACTACAGTGGTTAACAGGTAAAAAAACTGGTTTACAGGGACAGCGCTCGGCAGCTGTCCAGAACTGCTGCCAAGCGATAGCTCTATACCGCTATCAGCTACCAGCTGGTGCTTGGACGACCGTTAGCTGAATCCTGGAGGGCCGCTTAGCCCCCATATGTACGGTATTTCGAGCAGTCCTTTTTTTGTTCGCGCAGCCTTCCGGCTCACCGCTGTTGGGGTTTACGTCGAACCGTGGGAAATTGCTGCCGGCAATCTCAAGGCGCAAGCTGTGACCGCGCTTGAACAGGTTGCAGGTTGCAAACGGTTCGATCTGCACCTTGAAACATTCCCCAGGTACCGTCGGCTTCGGATCGTTCCAGCTGTCCCGGTATCGGCAACGAATGATGCCGTCTGTAATGTTCATGGCATACCCCTCTGGGAAGTCATCGCTTGGCGGATAGACGTCGACCACCTTAGCGGTAAAGTCAGTGTCTAAGCCGTCGGTCTCGACCCACAGCTGGATCGTTACCGGACCGGCGACAGCAAGGTCAGCTTCAAGCGGCTCAGTTTCGAAACACAGCACATCGCTGCGCTGGCAGATGGCGCTGCCATCTCCGCGCGCGCCGAAGAAGCGTGGTGTTTCTCGCTGATCAAACGCTCCGCCTTCGAAGACAGGAGCGCCGGAAGTCAGCGCGCCGCCGATGGTCGGTACTGGATTAGATGGATCGGCGAGGAAGTGGCAAGCAGCATCGGTTGCCGCTGGCCCCCCTTTGCTCAACTGACCGTCAGGATGAAGATAAAGATCCAACCGCTGGCTGCCAGGTAATGGCCACTGCTGTGCATCAAGCCACTGACCACCATGATCTATTCGCGTGTCCTGAAGCTTGCGACCACTACCACCGCCCATCATGAATACCTGCACCTGTTGGGCTGGTGCAGTGATCTGTAGCTGCAGATGGTTTACAAACCACTCAATACGACAGGACAGCCAATCCTGCGCCACTTG
Source organism: Pseudomonas synxantha (assembly GCF_900105675.1). Classification (NCBI taxonomy): domain Bacteria; kingdom Pseudomonadati; phylum Pseudomonadota; class Gammaproteobacteria; order Pseudomonadales; family Pseudomonadaceae; genus Pseudomonas; species Pseudomonas synxantha. Next base: position 5,925,834 of record NZ_LT629786.1, read on the forward strand.
CCCATCGAAAGCGGCGGCTGGGCCAAACTCGGCATCGCCGCTGTGGCTAATGTTGCGGTCGCCATGCAGCCAAGGGCCCATCACGAGTCGTTGTGGTGCCTTACCGTTCGCGACGAAGGCAGCAAAGTTATCCAGGGTTGAGCTGACATAGGCGTCATACCAGCTCGACATGTGCAGCACCGGAATATCGGGAATGTTGCTGCGATAGTGATCGGCGCAAATGCCCAACTGTTGCCAATAGGCATCGAAACAGCCGCGGCCCCATTGGTCGAACAGGTAGTCCTCATACGCTGGCGCATGACGCAGCGGTGAAAATCCTGGACGCCACGGCATATGGGCGAACCAATGCCGGATGTCTTCCTGCTCCAATGCTTCGCGCAATAGTGGATCGGCTTTGGCTGCCGGACTTTCCTTGGCCTGCTTGTATGCCCATGTGGCCTGTTTGAGCTCGAATGCGCCTCCTTGGCGGATGCCACATTGATAAGCGTTGGCGAAGCCTCCAGAGTCCAGCACCATCGTCTTCAGCCCTGGAGGATTTAAGCAGGCCATAGCGAGCTGAGTATGGGCTGCATAAGAAAGACCCATGCTTCCGACCTTCCCATTGCACCAAGGCTGCTCGACCAACCAGGCCAAAGTGTCGTAGCCGTCTTCTGCTTCGTTGACGTACTTGATGAATTCGCCTTCGGAGGCGTAGCGACCGCGGCAGTCCTGAAACACAGTGACGAAGCCATGTTCGGCAAAGGCTTGGGCCATCTCTTCACGCCCTAAGTGATGACCATTCAGGCATTTCTCCGAGCGTGAGGGCTTGCTCTTGTCGTATGGAGTGCGTTCGATCACCACTGGCCACACGCCGGTACTTTCATCAGGCAGGTAGACATCGGTGGCCAACCGAACGCCATCGCGCATCGGGACCATCAGGTTTCTGAGGATTTGCATGTTTGACACTCAAAGCAGTAGGGCCGCATACGCGGCCCGAGATTTCAGTAGCCGGTCAGAACGGCAATGGAGAGGAGGCACATGGCGATGGCCGCGAATACCAGGCACAACGGCCAGATGAATCGCGCCCATTGACCCCATCCGACTTGAGCGGTCGCAAGCAGCACTAGTAGGCCACTTGAGGTAGGAGTGATCAGGTTTGTTAGACCATTGCCCAGCAAAAAGGCATACACAGTGGTCTGAGCGCTCACACCTGACAATTGCCCCAACGGTCCGAAGATTGGCATGGTCACTGCTGCTTGCCCCGACGTGGACGGGATCAGGACATCCAGCCCGAGTTGTGCGAAGAACATGCCGTACGCCGAAACTAGAGGGCCGTGATCGCTGACCAGGTTGGAAAGGTTGTTGACGATAGTGTCGAGCACCTGGCCAGTGCTGAGGATGATCTCCACCGCAGTGGCGAGACCGATCAGCACGCCGGCCATTAGCACCTTCTTCATTCCGTCGACGAATGCGCCGGCAGCCTCGCTGGCACCGATGCCAGCCACCACACTGAACACCATGCTCATCGCCAAGTAGTACGCAGACAACTCTGGGTACTTCCAGTGCCAGCGATTGGAGGCATAAACCAGGAAGGCGACGCCCGCTCCCAGCAGTAGAAGGTTGAGACTGTGGCGTGGCGCTAGCGGTGTGCGCTTAAAAGTAAACTCAGCACTGGCGTCGTAACCCAGTCGGCGTACAGTCATTAACACGAAGCCAATGCCGACCAGCAGAAACACCAAGTAGGCTGCCACACGCATATTCAGCCCGCTGAACATTGGAACGCCCACTAGCGGCTGGGCAACCGCCAATGCCACGGGGTTGGTAATCGAACCCAGATAGCCGATTTTCACCGAGATCACCACGATCGCCAGACCAACAATGTTGGGCAGCCCCAGGCGATTGGCCATCGCTACCATTAGCGGGACGATCAGGATGAACTCTTTGGCCAGTCCCATGAACGTGCTACCGGCCGAGAACACCAGCATCAAGCAGGGTACCAGCACGTAGATGTTGCCCCGGGTAAGGCCAAGTATCCGCTCAAGACCAGCATCGATTGCCCCGGCCTTGTTCAGCACGCCAAACATTCCGCCGATGAACAAAACCATGAAGATCAGGCCGGCTCGCTTCTCGATGCCCTGTGGAATGGCCATGAAAGCCTCAACCAAGGAGACCGGACGTGCAGCAGAATCGGTTGTGGCACGCGGCTCTGTGGAAAATAGCTGGCTTAGAGAGGCGTCCTTTTCCAAGGTCTGGTACGAACCGGGGACAACAGCGATGTCTTTGCGCTGGAACTGGCCTGAATCGACGAAGTAGGTGAAGGCCAGAGCCATGAAAACAATGCTCAACAGGATCAACGCAGGATTGAGCTGCTTGGCCGGGCGAGGGATGTCTGCTTTTCCAGCAGGCGCGGCTTGCGCCGCCGGTGCATGAGGTAGGTTCATGGTGCGCGATCTCGATTATTGTTTTGTAGGGGCCCAGGGCTACAGGGCGCACACTAGTTCAATCGGATGCAGTCACTCAACGTTATGAGTAAATCGGGTTGGGCTATGCAATTTATTGCGTTGGCGTAGAACCATTCACCTCTGTGAGCCTGTTACGCATGTGCTCCGCGAAACTCTCAACCAGCAAAGAGCGTGGCTGGTCTTTGCGGAAAATCAGGCCAAAACGATAGCAAAGCGCAGGTCTCAGCGGCTTGGCGATCAAAGGAAGGCCACCAAACTCTTTGGCCAAAAGACCATTGATAATTGAGACCCCCATACCCTCTGCAACGAATGCGCAAGCAGCACTGACCGAGTGGACCTCTACGCGAACTTGAGGGGTAATTTCAGCCTCTCGGAAACGCAGGTCGAGTTCAGATCGAAGGCTCCTTTGCCGCCCCAGAAGCACGAGGGGTTCATACCGCAATGCTTCGAGACTGACCTCCGATAGCTCCGCCAGTGGATGGCTTTGGTGCATGACGCACATCCCTTCGGTCTCCAGTACCGGTAGCACTTCAAAATGCTGAAGTTCCGTAGGCAAACGCACGAAAGCGAAGTCAGCGCTTTTGTCGAGTACGGCCCTTTCCAGCGCATCGTATCCGCCGGTGATGACCTCTACGACGACGTCCTCACGGCCCTGCATGAATTCGGCAACGATCCTCGGTAGCAAGTGTTGAGACATGCTGGTCGGTACTGCAACCTTGAGCAGACTCCGGCGCGAATGACCCAGTCTCAGCTCATCTGCCATGCGTTGTACGCGCTGGAGGTTGTCTACGAGCTCCGCCACCTGTCCAAGGAGTTCTTCCGCCTCAGGAGTCGCCATCAATCTGCCCTTACGTCGAAGGAAGAGCGCGAGGCCTAAGTGATCTTCGAGCTGAGTTAACAAGCGGCTGACGGCCGATTGGGACAAGCCCATACGGGTAGCAGCTCCGATGGTAGAGCCCGTTGTCATGATGGCTTGAAAAGCTTCGAGTTGTTTGAGGTTCACAAGATACTCCGAGGTTTCTTACCAACTAAACGCATAGCCTCATGCGTATTACTCATAACGTTGTTGCCGATTCCACGACGGGTTAGTGTCCGCCGCATGAGTGAATCCCGTCCAGCATGACGCTGCGTAATCTGCGATGGATAGTACTGGGTCGCTCCATTTTGATGCTGCCAAAAATCACAATACACAGCAGAGATTTCCGATGAACACCCTCACAACATCGCGCACACTCGCGTGTGCAAGCGTCATTGCTAGCTTGTTCCCCAATTTTGCTGAAGCAGACTTCTTCAAAGACTCCGAGGGCCGGCTGGCTCTGCGAAATTACTATTTCAATGATGGATTTCGTGATGGGGGCGAAGATCGCAAAGAGTGGGCGCAGGGTTTTCTGCTCAAGCTACAGTCAGGTTACACCGAAGGACCTGTAGGCTTTGGTTTGGAGGCACTGGGACTTTCAGGAATCCGGCTCGACTCAAGCGCTAAGCATGCGGGGACAGGCCTTCTGCCGGTCCACGACGATGGTCGGGCAGCTAGCGAATATTCGAGTCTTGGCATTACCGCTAAGGCCAAATGGAATGACCTTTTGGTCAGTGGTGGCACTCTCCTCCCCAAAATCCCCGTCCTGGTTTACAACGATGGTCGACTACTACCTCAAACGTTCCGAGGTACCCAAGCGGAGTACACCGGTGTTGATCGGTTGTACCTTCAAGCTGGGCATCTAGACAAATTCAAAGCCCGAAACTCTACCGATAGCGTCGATATATTTCCTCAGGGATATTCCGGAGGTGGCGGTACGGACTTTGATTTTGCGGGGATGCGCTACGACCTCACCAAACAGCTCAGTTTTAGCAGCTACTACGGGGAACTTCGGGATTTCTACCGCCAACAATTTTTCGGGTTGGTTTACACACTGCCGCTTGGCCCAGGCAAGCTAACTAGCGATCTACGTTACTTTATCAGTGATGATGCTGGCGCAGCCCGTAATGGTGTAGTTGATAGCGATATGTTTAGCGGTTTACTCAGTTATCGTCTGGGTGGCCACACGTTCAGTGCTGGATATCAAAAGGTTGATGGCAGCACCGCACTTCCGTACGTGAGCGTAAGCACGGTCTACTCGTTCAGCAATGCTAGCGTTGGCAAATTCATTCAGCCCGGAGAGCGGACCTGGATGGCGAGGTACGACTACGATTTTACTAGCATGGGAATTCCTGGACTGAGCTTCATGACCCGCTACTACAAGGGCGAGGATGGGGTCTATCGTGGTCAGGAAGCCCGGGAGCACGAGTCCAATACGAACCTGAAATATGTGATCCAGGACGGGCTCTTCAAAGGTGTGGGGGCTGAGTTTCGATATGCAGTGGCCAGGAGCACGTACAGCAGCGACCGGGATAACTACCGCTTGTATCTGACGTACGACATTGCATTGTGGTGATAGCTTCAAGTTCCCCTTGAAGCCGTCATCTAAAGGCAGCTCCCGCAGTCGGGAGCTGCCTTGTTAACCTACTCCCCCTTTTTGTGCTTGTGGGGTTTCAGGTCCGGATGGTCCTTCTGCTTCTCAGGCGTGACTCGCTGCCTTTTATCCGGAGTGCCATCTTCGTTAGTTCGTTTAGGGCCTGGCTTGATGCTCATGCGAGATTTCCTTTATCGCTTGGGTTGGTGGGTGCTGCTATGTAGTTAGTCCGTATGCGTCCGGCCAACACACCTTCCTGACCCCGACGCCAAAGGCGATGGTGTCCACCTGATTTAAGTGGACACCATTTCTAGCCTTTATAAGCGGGTCTTTCATGCAGCCACAACGCCGTTCTTACTCCAAATCCTTCAAGGCCCAGGTCATTCAAGAGTGTTCCCAGCCCGGGGCCTCGATTGCCAGCGTTGCGCTGAGCCACAGCCTCAACGCGAACCTCGTCCATAAATGGATTCGAGTGCAAACGCAGAAAGCCATGGCGCTGCAACCTGCTTTCATTCCGCTGCCCTTGCAGTTAGCCGGAGCAAATTCGCAAGCCACGTCATCGACTATCTGCCTCGAAATCCCACACCCGCGCGGCACCGTGAAAGTGAACTGGCCGACCGAAAGCGCCGCTGCCTGTGCCACCTTTCTGCGAGATCTGTTGCGATGATCCGCATCGACGCCATCTGGCTCGCCACTGAGCCCATGGACATGCGCGCCGGTACCGAGACCGCGCTAGCCAGAGTGATCGCGGTCTTCGGTGCGGCGAAGCCGCACTGCGCTTATTTGTTTGCCAATCGCCGGGCCAATCGCATGAAAGTGCTGGTACACGATGGGATTGGTATTTGGTTGGCCGCACGTCGCTTGAACCAGGGCAAGTTTCACTGGCCAAGCCTTCGACAAAGCAGCGAAATGCAGTTGGATACCGAACAACTTCAGGCCTTAGTGCTCGGACTACCTTGGCAACGTGTTGGAGCCGGCGGTGCAATCACGCTGCTTTAAAAACTGTAATTAGCGTCTTGGCTGGCTGTCGCAAGTGGCCTGCTTTGGTAAAATCCACGGCATGACGTCCTCACCCAATCTCGATCAAATGACTCCCGACCAGCTACGTGCATTCGCTGCGCAGTTGCTGTCGCAAGTCGAGACCCTGGGCAAGACGGTTGAAACCATGGGCAAGACAGTTGACACCATGGGCAAGAAGATCAACCGCGATCAAACGGTGATCGAGAAACTGACCCACGAAATCGCGCAACTCAAGCGTTTGAAGTTTGCCAAGCGTAGCGAGCAGATGAATCCTGAGCAGGCCAGTCTGCTCGATGACCTGATCGATACCGATATCGCGGCGATTGAGGCCGAGCTTCAAGCCTTGCAAATAGCGCCAGCGACGACCGAGAAAAAGCAAAAGCCCAAGCGCACGGCATTGCCGGCGGAATTCCCACGCACGTTGATCCATCATGAACCGGACAACACTCGCTGCCCTTGTGGCTGCGCACTCAAGCGTATCGGTGAAGACGTCAGCGAAAAGCTGGACTACACACCCGGCGTGTTCACCGTCGAACGCCATGTTCGTGGCAAGTGGGTTTGCGATGACTGCGAAACGCTGATCCAAGCGCCCGTACCGGCGCAGGTCATCGACAAAGGTATCCCAACGGCAGGCTTACTTGCCCACGTCATGATCGCGAAGTTCGCTGACCATTTGCCGCTCTACCGCCAGGAATCGATTTTCGGTCGCGCCGGCTTGGCGATTCCACGCTCCACTTTGGCTCAATGGGTTGGAATGACGGGTGTGCAATTACAGCCCCTGGTCGATGCCCTGCGTGACGTAGTGATGGGACAGCAAGTCATCCACGCGGATGAAACACCGGTACAGATGCTTGCTCCAGGTTCGAAGAAAACCCACCGGTCTTATGTTTGGGCTTACGCCACGAGCCAGTTCTGCGAAACAGCCGCTGTCGTCTACGACTTCAGCCCCAGCCGCGCCGGTGAGCATGCTCGCAACTTCCTGCAAGGCTGGAAAGGTAAGTTGGTCTGCGACGACTTTGGCGGTTACAAGGCCAGCTTCGAACTCGGCGTGACCGAGATCGGCTGCATGGCCCATGCCCGACGCAAGTTTTTCGAATTGCACGCGACCAACAAAAGCCAGATCGCCGAGCAGGCCCTGCGCTACATCCAGTTGCTGTACGAAATCGAGAGCGAAGTGCGTGATCTGGAACCGGATTTACGGTGCCGAATACGACAAGAAAAAGCCGCTCCGGTGATGGATAGATTGCATGTCTGGATGATCGCCCAGCGTGATCTTGTGCCCGAAGGTTCGGCCATCAGCAGAGCACTCGATTACAGTCTCAAACGCTGGGCAGCGCTGTCGCGCTACCTCGATGATGGGGCCGTCCCCATTGATAATAACTGGGCGGAGAACCAGATCCGGCCGTGGGCTCTTGGACGCAAAAACTGGCTCTTCGCTGGGTCGCTACGTAGCGGAAAACGGGCGGCAGCGATCATGAGTTTGATCCAGTCTGCGCGGCTGAATGGTCATGACCCGTACGCCTATCTAAAGGATGTTCTCACGCGTTTACCGACGCAGCGGGCGAGTGAAATCGAGCTGCTGCTTCCGCATAAGTGGCAGCCGGTTTAATCACGCAAGATGTGATGCCCGGACGCATACGTTAGTCCAGCTTCTTATAGCTGTCAAAGCGGACGGGAGCAGAAGCACTTGGCATCCCAGAGGGGCCATCCTACTTCGTGTCTTAGAGGCCTGAGTAAGAGCCTCCTGGCAAGGGCTTGCACGGGGCAGTGAAATCCAAGGCTGAGCGGTACGAGGACGTCTGGACATTCATCATCCCGAGCACTGTGTGAAACAGGTTGTCGTGGCTAAGAGGTGAGCTTGCTTGAGCTTTCAAACAGCCGACGTTGAGCCTTTCACTCTTCGCAAGAGAATCGGACATCCAAAGCACCAATGGCACCTTGGTTTGCTCTTCAGGAGCCATCGCATAAGGCAGCCCATGCAGGTAGAGCCCACCCTCACCCAGTGATTCTCCGTGGTCAGAAACGTACAGGAGCCCAGTGTCGAATTTGGTGTTCGCTGCCAGGATGTCGATCAGCCCGGCTGTAACGTAGTCGGTGTAAAGGATCGAGTTATCGTAGGCATTGAGCACTTCCTGCTGCTTACATTTGTCGAGCTCGTTGGTCTCGCACACCGGCGCGAATTTCTTGAATTGCGCGGGGTAGCGCTTGTAGTAGGCCGGGCCATGGCTACCTTTGTAGTGGAGCACCAGGACAGCATCGCCTTCTTGACGCTTGATGAAGTCTTGCATCTCCGAGAGCAGCACCCCGTCCTTACACTCCTCGCTGGTGCAAAGTTGGGGATCCGCGTGAGAGGCAGCCTTGTGGTTGGGAACCCTGTCGCAGGCCCCTTTGCACCCCGAGTTGTTGTCAGTCCACATGACACTAATGCCTGCGCGTTGAAGCACGTCGAGCAGCCCTTCTCGGCTCTTGGCCAAGCCATCTTTGTACTCGGCCTTACCCACATCCAGGAACATGCATGGCAACGAAACTGCGGTGGCGGTGCCGCAGGAGCTGACGTTGGAGAAGCTGATGACGTTGCGTTTTTCCAGCTCCGGGTTCGTTTCACGGGTGTAGCCATTGAGGGAGAAGTTGGCGGAGCGGGCGGTCTCTCCTACAGCCAGTACCAGCAGCCTAGGTTTACGGGCCGCCCCCTGTCGATTAACTACCGCATCAGTTCCAATGGCCGTCAGCGTTTTAGGTGTGGCCAGCTGGCGCTTCAGGTAACCATGGCCAGCCGCAAACAAGTTGGTGGGTACCAGGATCAGTCGGATCTCCCGATTGTTGCGCAGCAAGGAGGCATATGACTGGTATTGACTCAGCACGATGCCAGACAAGGTCAACAGAGCGAGCGACAGAGCAATGACCCTGCTGACCAAAGCTCTGGCCCAAGGCTTGCGCCGGAGGGGAACCCGGGAGATCAGGTAGACGGGCAACACCCCAACCATTGCGACCCACAGACCGAGCTTCCAATTCAGCAGCTCGGTTGCCTCAGCGACGTCTGTCTCCACAACGTTGGTGAACATTGTGTAATCGATCACGATGCCATAGGCATTCATGAAGTAACTCGCAAAAGCCGCGCTGATCAGTACGAGACATAGAAAAGGTTTGGTCAGCCGCGCCCATGACAGCAAGCTCAGAACCGTAAACACCCATGCGAATACTATGACTGGGAGGCTAGCTGCTAGCAGCCAGTTCACTTCATCGGTTTTGAATACCAGCTTCCAGAGCACGCTCCAGAGCTCAGCATTCGCGAATAGCAGCAACCAAAGAGTTACCAGCCCAATGAGCAGATTAGTGCTGATGCCTTCCTGTCGGGCAGTGCGAATAGCAAAGATCCATTTACTTAACAGGGTGTGAACAATGGATTTTGAAGGTGTCATTATCAAACTCTGAGAGGCTGCTTATCCATGCGTTAGCTGTGGAGTTAGCGGGAGCTGCTTGGCAAACCATCGACAGATGCTGAGCGATTGCGCAATGTGCGGAGCGCCAGAGGCCTTAGGGCCTAGGCGTTGGAGACGCTTAGAATGTGTGAGGCATAGGGACAAAAGAGAAATAAATCTCGCTGAGCGCATTATTTCCGGCGCCTGATAACGACACGATGACCTCGTGATTACAATGCTGACAGAAATGCAATAACTGCTGTTTTAATTGCCATCGACCAGGCTATGATAAAAATTAGGGCGACACCATCTATTAAACGCAGAGCACCGCTCAGCTAGATAAATTTAATTTCACAAACAAAACGGCTTCGTTTTGACGTAGGCTAATTTTGAACTTTCACTTTAACTTACAAGTCTTTCTCGCGAGCAGAACATTCTTTTCAACTTTTGCTCGTTAATATGTCACCCATCAATGAGGGGCGAATACCATGAGCTTTTTCAAAAATATCCTGGGCGGGCACCATGGCCGTGGAAACCACGGTGGAGGCAAGCACCACAGCGGGGGACATGGGGCCGAGCAATACGATCGCCATGGCCGGCAGCAGGGCTGCGACGGCGGCAACCAGGTGTATGACGGCGGGCGCCATGCCACTCCAGCCCCCATTAAAGATCTGCAGGGCTGCAGGCAGTGCCGGACGGCCAACGATCCGTCAGCACGCTTTTGTCTAAACTGCGGAACACCACTATCGAGTGGTTGCACCGCCTGTGGCTCGTTGCTGAGCGCAGGAGCAAAATTCTGCAGTCAGTGTGGCCAAGCGACGCTCTAACGATAGGCAGACAGGAAGGCCAACGAGACCACAACCCTGCGCAAGGAGAAATACGTGGGTTCAAATCATGACCATGGCAGCGCTGCAGTACGCGAGGGGCATCAGAAGAAGCTAATCATGGCGCTCGCCTTGACTGGCAGCTTCATGATTGCAGAAGTGATCGGTGCGTGGATTACCGGCAGCCTGGCGCTGCTGTCTGACGCATCCCACATGTTCACAGATACTGCCGCCTTGGCGATCTCACTGATTGCACTTCAGATAGCCAAGCGCCCGGCGGATCAGAAAAGAACCTTCGGCTATGCGCGCCTGGAGATTCTGGCTTCGACGTTCAACGCCGTGCTGCTCTTCCTGGTGGCGATGTACATCTTGTACGAGGCCTACCAGCGCTTTTTCATGCCGGCGGAGATCGCTACCGGGGCGATGATGTGGATCGCAATCGCCGGCCTGATCATCAACCTAATCTCGATGCGCCTTCTGGCATCTGCGAGCAACGAGAGCCTTAACGTCAAAGGCGCCTACCTCGAAGTTTGGAGCGACATGCTCGGCTCGCTAGGCGTAATCATTGCAGCACTCATCATCCGCTTCACGGGCTGGACCTGGGTCGACACGATTGTCGCTGTGGCAATCGGACTTTGGGTACTGCCGCGGACGTGGCAGTTGCTTCGCGAAAGCCTGGGGATTCTCATGGAGGGTGTGCCGAGGGGGCTCGACGTTACGGCAATCGAGGCCACCATCCGCGGCGTAGATGGGGTCACGGACGTTCATGACTTGCACGTCTGGGCCGTCAGCAGTGGCAGCAACGTGATGACGTCGCACGTAGTGGTACGGGATTCTGCAGATGGGGATGCTGTGTTGGCGGCCGTCGTGGATGCTGTCAGCGATGGATTTGAAATCCATCACTGCACCATCCAGATCGAGCGGGCAGCTTTCCACGAGAGCGTTCCCTCGCCCTCGCACTGATCGATCGGTAAACACCATGCAGACACATCCCCTTCCTGGCTGAGGGGGATGTTGTAGAAGAAATGCGATGAGGGATGGCGTAAACGGCAGGAGCACTTCGAGAGGGGTTGGAGAATGGCTTCACCTCCCCCGTCCACAATCCCCAGAAGGTTCAGCGATGGCTTGGATCATCACGAAGTACCTACTCACTGCCGGAATAGTGATTCTCGTATCAGAGCTGGCGAAACGCAGTGACAAGCTGGGCGGCCTGGTCGCCGCCCTACCCCTGGTCACTGTCTTGACGCTGGTCTGGCTCTATTTGGAGAACCAGAGCATGGAGAAGATCTCCAATCATGCTTGGTACACGTTCTGGTACGTGCTTCCTACACTGCCGATGTTTATCGCGTTCCCGTTGCTGCTACCTAAGCTCGGCTTCTGGCCGACCCTTATCAGCAGCATCCTCATCACAATGGCCAGTTTCGGATGTTTCGCCGTACTGCTGCGCCGGTTCGGCATTGAGCTTCTATGATCCGGCGACCGCAGACATCATCTTGATGAGCCTTAACGGCTGTTAATACACTCGCCCTTCACCAGGTAGCGAACCATGTGCAGCTCGCCTTTCGAGTCTTCGTAGGTCATCATACTTCTTACATTACCGCAGTACCGCACGCTGGGTGATACATACACCAACTTACCAACGTCAAGGTCCATACCGTAGGCATAGTCTTCAAGTTGAGGCATGGGCTTTTTTACGCGCTGAGCATAATCCGCAGTAGCCTCTCTAGCAGAACGCTCAATGCGTTGGTTTATTTCCATACCGCTTTGTGCATTGGCTGTTAGTGATGTGAAGAGCATAAACACGGCGATCGCTGATACAGTAGTGTTCATAAGAAGTCCCTTAATAAAAAAGCGCCCGTAGGGGGGCGCTAAAATTCACCTACCAAAGGAGCGTATGGTTTACAGGTGAATGCATTGACGAGAACAACTGCCCGCTGCTCTTGCCAAGCTGCTTTGAAATGAGACAATTTCCAAAGCAGCGATGCCTCTTCCGCTGCCCTTAAACTAGCAAAGGAGGCTAACACCAAGATGATCGCGCAATTACAATTTGGACATGTAATAGATTGTAAGGTAATTATTCGGGAGACTACTGAGCCACCAAGTGAACTAATTCGCAGAAAGGCGTAGCAGTTCGCGGCCGTGCATGGGGACTGCCTGCGTGGCGCACTCGATGCAAGGCCAGCGCCAGTCTCTGCAAGCTGGCGACCGAAATACTGCCTGTCATGGCCGATTCCGCCTGTCAGGCGAAGCTGTCATACACCGTCGCAGACCCCAGAATCCGCTAAGCTCAGAGCTGGAGCCTGCATGACTGTCAGAAATCTTGCGGCTACATTACAAATTTGTAGGATTTCGCCGCGGCCAGCTTCTTCGCGTTAAGATTCAAGCGTCCTCAGGTGACCCGGCGTATGGACAGAGGTAGCGACTACCACATGCCATACCCTCAGCCTATCTTTCGAACAGCCTGCAACCATAATCTTGGCGGATTAGGCCAACTCCTTCCTCACACCTTGAGATAAGTTATGCGCGTTCTAGTTGTGGAAGACGAAATTAAAACTGCCGAATATCTTCAGCAGGGCCTATCCGAAAGCGGGTATGTCGTAGATATCGTGCACAACGGTGTAGATGCCCTGCACTTGTTCAACACTAATGTCTATTCGTTGGTCCTTCTGGACGTGAACCTCCCCGGTATCGACGGCTGGGACCTGCTGGAAACCATCCGTAAGACCAGCCGGGTCCGCATCATCATGCTGACCGCCCGCGGACGCATCAATGACAAGCTCAAGGGCTTGGACGGCGGCGCGGATGACTACCTTGTGAAGCCATTCGAATTCCCTGAACTGCTTGCTCGCATCCGTTCGCTGCAACGCCGTGGTGATGAGTTGGTCGAGAAGAGCTCGCTGAAAATTGCGGATCTGGAACTCGACTCCGTCCGCCATCGCGTCTTCCGCGGTGGCACACGCATCGATCTCACCACCAAGGAATTTGCGCTTCTGCACCTGCTCATGAGCCGAACGGGCGAAGCGCTGACTCGTTCCCAGATCATCTCGTTGGTCTGGGATATGAATTTCGATTGCGACACCAATGTCATCGATGTAGCCATCCGGCGCTTGCGCTCGAAGATCGATGACCCGTTTGAAACCAAGCTCATTCACACGCTTCGTGGCGTTGGGTACGTTTTTGAGGAACGCGCATGAGGCCATTCAGCCTGGCTGCAAAGCTGGGGTTAAAAGTTGGGTTGATGAGCGCAGCGTTGCTGCTTCTGTTCGCCACCTTTGGCTATCTGATGGTAGGTAAGGCTCTGGAAAGAAATGCCCGAGCGGACCTGGAAGTAAAGATGGCGGGGATGGCTCACAACCTGTCCACCATCCCGGATATCTCCGGCGTCAACGCAGATGCACATCAGCTTGTCGATTTGGTCATGGGCCACAACAACCTGTATGTGAGCATATTCGATACCTCACAGAATCAGACTCCTCTGCTCTCGATTGGCTCGAAACAGGTCAATCTGGAGGTGCACAAGTTTCAGCCGGCGGCCCAGCCTAAAGAGCATGAATGGCGTGATACGCAGGACCGTCCTCTGCTGAGTGCTTCTCGGATCATGCGCTTGGGCGATGGAACAGAGGTCAGCGTCTATATGACCATGGACCAGTCATCCAGTGAGGCACTGCTTGATGCGTTGCTGACTTGGGCCTTGATGATGTCCCCCGTCATCCTCGCACTGATCTTGGCCATTGGCTGGTGGACCGTGCGCAGAGGCCTGCTGCCGCTGACCAAATTCCTCAAGGTGGCGTCAAAGATCTCAACGGAGAGCCTCGACCATCGTCTTCCGACTGATGGGATGCCGGCAGAACTCAAGAAGCTCGCCGACGGCATCAACATCATGCTGGCTCGCCTGGATGATGGCGTTCAGCAGCTCTCGCAGTTCTCTGACGACCTTGCCCACGAACTTCGAGCACCGCTTTCCAACCTGATGGGCAAGGCCCAGGTTGCCTTGACCAGAGAAAGATCGCTTTCCGAGTACCGGGAGGTTCTAGAGTCGTGCACAGAAGAGTTGGACCGCATGAGCCGCATGGTTTCCGACATGCTGTTCTTGGCCCAGGTCAGTCACCCTGCGTCCATGGTGGAGTTCGAACCGGTGTCCCTGGTCGACGAGGTTCAGCGCGTATGCGACCTCTTCAGCATTTCGGCAGAGGAAGGCGAGATCCAGCTGCAGATTTCTGGGAGTGATGATGTGGTACGCGGGAACCGCCTGATGGTTCAACGGGCCGTCTCAAACCTCGTGTCGAACGCGATCCGCTACTGCCCTCGCGGCCGCACGGTCTACGTGAAGGTGCAGCATAGTGCGAGCGGTACGACCTTGAGTGTCGGCAACCCCGGCCGCGGTATTGCCAAGGAACACCATGCGCACTTATTTGAGCGGTTCTACCGTGTGGACAAGAGCCGAGCACGGAGCGAAGGCGGTACCGGTCTTGGCTTGGCCATTGTGCAGTCGATCATGAGCCTGCACCAAGGGTCGGCGAGCGTGGAGGTGACCGAAGAAAACTTCACCTGGTTCCACCTTCACTTTCCCGCAGCCCAGCAACTGCAGCCAGCAATGACCGCCGCTTAAACCGCGCAGACATGATTAGGCCCGTCCATCGACGGGCCTTTTTGTTTGCTCAATGCATCAGTGCCGGAGGACCACAGGGTCCATAGGCGACCGCAGAATCACCGACTTGATGATCTTCTGCTCGTCAGGATTGGCGTTCTTCCACAGGTGTGAGAAGTACTGAGCATTCACTTTCTCTTGAGCACTTACGCTGCCGGCGGCATCGATCAGGCGCATGGTCGAGTAGACACAGATCAGCGCCAGAATGAAGAACGACGTGGCGACCACCATCACATAACGCTTGGCCAGCACCGGTGCCCGCTTGAGCTCCTGGATAGAGGCGTCCGCCGCCTTTGTCGCTGCTGTAAGCTCCGAGATCAGTGGCTGGATGGCGGTGTCGACTCCGCGGCATGCAGCTGAATACGCTGATGCAGCGGCGCGCAAGGCAACCTCCTCCGCGTTCGACCAAGCCTTCTCCGCCTTTCGCACCTCCTCCTGAATCTGCCGGCCGACAGCGTCCACCTGCTCCACCAGTTCGTTCGACCTCTCCAGAACAGCGCTGGAGGTCCGCGTCTGCGAGGTCAGCTCATCGAGCTGGACAGTGAGTTTTTCAGTGCAGCGGCGAAAGTCACCGATAGCAACTGCCCAGGGCTCTATGTCATTCATGGCTATCTCCTAGGGCGGCCAACAACGCCGCGCTGAATTAACGCGCTAGATATCAAAATTGTAATTTAAGAGAAAATTCTTAGTCGCCCTCGACAGTGCCGAGATAGACATGATCCTTCCAGATTTGAGGATTTAACGCATCCTGCCTGCCGCCAAAATTACGGAATTGTAATTATTGACTCACCTTGTCGTTAGCTTCGCGTTCCTAAACTACAAACCAACAAAGGCCGCTAATCAGGCAGGCCTAGTATGAACCGAGGTTCACAATGAAATTTGTCAAATCTATCGCTATTGGCAGCCTGCTGCTGGGTCTCATGGGTACCGCTTACGCTGAAGGTGGCTTCGAGCGAGCGAAACAGTTCAATGAAAACTTCCGAACCGAACAGGCTCGCCTATGGAGCGATGACTCTTCGGACCAGAACAAACAACAAGTCGCTCAAGAGCAAAAGAAAGAAAGCAAGGATGGTAAGGAACAAGCCGACAATTAATCGGCGGTTAAATAGGACTTCAAATGACGAAAGAAATCGACAAAAAAGCCAGGATAAAACCTGGCTTTTTTGTGCTTGGAATTTAGCCTTCGTTCTTGCGAGGCGTTTCCGCATTGCTTTCTCCAGCCAGACCCTCGGCACCTTGTACGGTACGTTTCCAATGGCACAGCATGAGCTGGCTGGCGTTCGCTTCGGTGATCGCTGTACATGCTAGATCAGCGGGCAGACCATCCTTGCTGTCTCGCAAGCGCCTGGACAGATAGAACGAGCCATCCTGCGGCCACTTGGCAGGATCCTTGATGTTCTCGGACTTTCCGCTGCTGTAAAACTCCGACGAGTATGAGCGGCGGCCAGGATAGATCAGGGGAGCGGAATGAGCAGACTGCACATTGAGCCAGGCTTGAACCACATCTCGCTGATTCTGAGGTCGCTCCTCAAGTACCCCGGCGTAGATGATGCCCGCACCGATGATTGGTAACACCAATGCACTCGCCGCGGCAGCCCATGTAGTCTTCGGGCCAACATCGCTGATCCGTCCGGATAGCAGCAATGCCCAGGCTGGCAGCGCAGGTAGCAGGTAGGTCCACAGAATGTTGCCTGCAAATGTGAAGAAGACCGGTGTCGCCAAGGCCCACAGCCAGAGGTAAGCCTCGAAGCGCTGCATTGATTCACGCTTGCGGATCAGTAATGGTAAGAAAAAGGCCCACGGCAGTAGCGACAGTCCGAGCTGGATCCAGATGGTGCCATATGGCTTGGCATGAGCACTGCCGTATAGGTCGCCCGCCCAGTTACTGACGACGTAGCGGCTCCAGTGCTCACCAACGAAGAAGTACTCCATGAAGCCGGGCGTTTTCATCTCGGCCGCGACATACCAAGGCACGGATATACCGAACATGAGTACAAGGCCGCTGATCCAGGGAAGCCTCAGTACCCGTCCCCATTCCTTGTAGATAACGAACCAGGCGAATGCCGGCGCCCCCATAAGCACTAGGGTCAGAGGGCCTTTGGCAAGCAAGCCCAGCCCGAGACCTGCGAACATCAGGTAGGCATCCGCCTTGCTGGCGCACTTCATCCAACGCCAGAAACCGTAGCTGGCCAGCAGAATCGAGAACGACAAAACAGGGTCGGTCAGCACGACACCGCTGGAGACTAGGCCAAGGGTGGTGCTGGAAAAGATAATGGCGGCCCAGATGCCGGCGTTACGGGAAATCTGCTGCGTGCCGAGTTTGATGATGATGAAACAGCTTGCCAGGTGCAGCAGCCACGCCGGGAAACGCGCAGCGAACTCGTTAACGCCGAAGACCGTCATGCTTGCGGCCTGGGTCCAGAAGGACAACGGTGGCTTGCCCCAGAACGGTACCCCGTAGTCGAACATGGGCGTGATCCAGTCATTCAACTCGACCATCTTGCGAGCCATTTCAGCGTAGCGAGCCTCCGATGTGTCCATCAGTGGATAGATGCCCAGCCCCACCAAACGCAAGAGCAAAATCGAACCCAGGATCCACCACAGCGTCCGCTCGTTTTTCAGGCTCAGCATTTCTTACCCTCGATCGAGGCCATCGAAGGGTGGAGTGACACGGGATCCGCCTTGCTGCTGTGCTTCAGGAAATAGAGAGGCCGGCGCTTCACTTCCGCGAGTGTCACGCCCAGGTACTCCCCCACCATGGCGACACCGACGCACATGAATGAAGCCATTCCGACGATCAGGTGATGGATGTCGAAACTTCCTGCCACAAGCGACGCAAGCATGTAGCAGATGCTGGAGACGAAAAGACCGAAACTGATGAGGCTGAAAATGCGCAGCGGTTTGCGAGAGAAGCTGACGATGCTTTCGATGGCCAGATTGAACAGGCCAGCTGCATTCCACTTGGTGCTGCCGGCATGGCGAACGGTGCGATTGTAGGGCAGCTCGATGGTACGGAAGCCTACCCAGCCGATCATGCCTTTGAGAATCCTGGAGCGTTCGTCCAGCGCCCGCAGTGCTGCCAGCGGCGCAGGCCCAATCAATCGGAAATCGCTGACATCGGCCGGCATGTCCACCTTCTCCACCAGGCGCTGCATGACCCAGTAGTAAGCCCGGGCACTCATGCGCTTAAACCACGAATCACCGACTCTCAGGTTGCGTTGCATGTTCACCACGTCGTAACCGCGTTGCCAGTGGTCCACCATGGCCGAGATGAGCTCTGGTGGGTCCTGCAGGTCGACATCGATGAAGATCAGCGCACTGCCACGGGCATGGTCTATCCCGGCGCTGAGTGCAGCCTCTTTGCCGAAGTTGCGACTCAGGGACAGACAACGTACAGATGACCCATCCTGATAGTGGCGAAGAATGTCGGCCGTTCGGTCGTTACTGCCATCGTCGATATAGAGGATTTCGCAGGAGACGGGTAAGCGCTTCACGACGCGGGTGATCCGCTGGTGGAACTCGGGGATGGTTTCCTCTTCCTGGAAGCAAGGGACGACGATGGTTAACAAGGGATCAGGGCGCTCGGGAAAGCGATGTAATGTCTGCATGATTGAATGTCCAAAAACGATGTGCAATGAATCCAAGTGCAGTGAGGCTTAAGGTCACTACAAGTTGGGAGATGAGCGGTGACAGATTCGACTTGATGAGGAACCACATACCCACGCCATTGCCGAAGTTTGTGGCTAACGCGACCAGTGCAAACCTGACAGGCTGAAACTTACGAGAGCCATCTGACACAAAGCAGAGCGCCCTATTTCCAATAAAGCTTGCGATAGCGCCAACCATGCCTCCACAGATACTGGCTAGCAATGGAGTAGATAATTCTGTCGTAACCAGCACTAGGAACACCGCATAATGGATTCCCGTTGCTATGAAGCCGATCCCCAGATAACGAATCAGTAAGGTAGTAAGAGGTAGGGTTTGATTTTCCATGCCCAAAGCCTATGGAGGCAAAGGTGAAAAAAAAGTGAACCAAATGTAAATGCGTAATTGGCTAAATTTAGATCTGCCAAGTAATGAAATTGGCGCGCTAGGCTAGCACGCTACAATATCAGCAAGATTGCTCGAAAATTACGCTTTCGAAATAAAACCTTCCGATAACGCATGCATGACCTGCGGATTACAATGCTGACAAGATAAGGAAATGCTGGGTGGCATTGAGATAGATTCCCCGAATTAAGGGGGACCCAATGGTTACACAAAATGAAACATTTACAAGCAGCGTTGTTCCTTACAGTCCTGACATATTGGATGATCTGCCAATTGATGATCAGCTGGCCGTAGAGTTTTTCGCAACAGCACGTTGTGCCAGTTTCAAACAGGCTGCCCGGGGGCTCAATGTGCCAGTGGTAGGCCTTCGGAAACGCTTGGAGAAACTGGAAGAGCACATTGGTGCTCCCGTGTTTGTATACAAACACAACAAGCTTGCCCTGACCCGCACTGGCGAGAGGGTCAGCCATTACCTGTGCCAGCTCTTCGGCCCAGACGGCCTTGGCAAGTCCGGTGAAAAGGAAGTCCCCAGGCTTACCATCGCGATCACGGAGCCAGTGTTGAGCGACATCGTAAACCGCGATCTAGTCGCCTACGTGCGCGATCATGCCGAAATGCAGCTTGAAATCCATTCAGAGTGCACAACGCAGATGCTCTCTGAGTGTGAAGTCGATGTGGGTATCGCTTTCGTGAGCCCAGATGATGAGGGCGCGTTTGATCGCCATCCTACGTATAGGTTTGAACGGCTTGGCCGGATTGGGCACTCGCTGTTCATTTCCAGCCGCTACTCAAGAAGCGTCACCCTTCCAGTGCAGAGCCTGGATTTGCACAACTTCATGCTCGTTATCCCTTGGGATGAAGAGATTTTGGCGGGCTCACGAAAGTGGGCATCGATAATGGCTGAGCATCAGGGCGGTACCACTCGGGTAAAGAACTATAACTTATCCCGTGGCCTTGTCGTAGGAGGCGCGTGTATCGGTGTGCTGCCCGACTATAGTCGAAAGATGGAGAGGAATATTCTGCCGGTGCCGGGTTTTTTGGACGATCTGGAGGAGAAAGATGTCTATCTTGTTATCAAAACCAAGCTTGCCCGCAACCCGCACGTTCTGGAAATCCGTAGATTGATCAAGAAGAGCTTCTTTGATAAGAAGGACTGGCTTGTTCGGTAACAGTTTTGTTAGGTTTCAAACTCTCCTGTTAACACTACAGAAACACAACTGTCATATTCGCTTGCAATCTAGTCAGAGTGCTTAGAACAAAGGCATCTTGTTACAGCAGGTGACAACCGTGGCCTGCTCCCATCTGCAAGATAAATTTAGGCCGACGAAGGGCGAAATACAACGTCGGTAGCTAAGCACTTAACATACGAGAGGCAAGCAATGATCCGTTCTTCGAACATGCGGGAAAAGCTGTTGGCTGCCGCAATAATAGGCACATTTTCCTCGCAAGCATTCTCCGGAACAGTAACCACTGACGGAGCTGACATCGTTCTGAAGACCAAGGGCGGTCTTGAAGTATCGACTTCTGACAAGGAATTCAGTTTCAAACTGGGCGGTCGCGTTCAGGCCGACTACGGCCGTTTCGATGGTGTCTTCACCAAGAATGGCGATACCGCTGACGCCGGCTACTTCCGTCGCGCCTACCTTGAGCTCGGCGGCGTTCTGTACCGCGACTGGAAGTATCAGCTCAACTACGACCTTTCCCGCAACACGGGCAACGACTCCGACGGTTACTTCGACGAGGCCAGCCTGACCTACACCGGTTTCAAGCCCGTCCAACTGCGATTCGGTCGTTTCTACACCGACTTCGGTCTTGAGAAAGCCACCAGTTCGAAGTGGACCACTGCCATGGAGCGGAACCTCTCGTACGACCTGGCGGACTGGATCAACGACAACGCCGGCATGGGTGTTCAAGCCACCAGCACCATCGCTGACATGGCTTATGTCTCCGGTAGCGTTTTCAGCGAAACCAACAACAACTCGGATGGCGACAGCACCAAGCGCTACAACGCACGTGCCGTGTTCGCACCGCTGCACAGTGATGGCAACGTCCTGCACGTCGGTGCTCAGTACGCTTACCGCGACCTCAAAAACAGTGCGGTCGATACCCGGATTCGTTCGCGTCTTGGCGTTCGCGGTGTAGATACCAATGGCGGCGGCGATGCCGGCACCAACGGCAACCGCATGCTGTTTGGCGGTGCCGCCGCACAAGATGGCCTGTGGAAGGACGATTCGGTCTGGGGTCTCGAAGGTGCCTGGGCCACCGGCCCGTTCTCGGTGCAAGCGGAATACCTTCGCCGCAAGCTGAAAGCTGACCAGGCCAACAGCGACATGAAGGCCTCTGGTTACTACGCCCAGATGGCTTACACCCTGACCGGCGAGCCGCGTATCTACAAGCTCGACGGTGCCAAGTTCGACACTATCAAACCAGAGAACAAGGAACTGGGGGCCTGGGAAGTTTTCTACCGCTTTGACGATATCAAGGTCGAAGACGGCAACCTGGTCACCGCAGCGGATCAATCGAACGAGCGCAAGGCCAAGAGCCACACTGTGGGTGTGAACTGGTATGTCAACGAGGCAGTGAAACTCAGTGCCAACTACATCAACGTGCGTACTGACAATAACGAGAACACCGTGGGCGACGACAGCGGCAATGCAATCGTGACCCGCCTGCAATACGTCTTCTGATCCCTCTCATCAGTCTGACGTGAGAAAGCCGGAAGCGCTCAATGTGCTTCCGGCTTCCCTGTTTCTGACGTGATCGAGCTTGGAGCGTCCTCCTCCTACCTGCTCTCGCTCACCTGATGACCTCTCTTGCCAAAACTCGGCGAATCTGGTGTGATTGCCGCGTCGGGTTTTGCATGGTGGCCGTGCAAGCAAACCAAACCTGACTCCTACTCATGATTGAACCTGATTCGACGTCCAGCTTCGCGTCTAACGGCCCTACAAGCGCAGCTACCCCAACGTCGCTCATTAGGGGATAGTCATGTCTGCCAAAAAGCTGCTTCAACCTCTCGCTGCTCAGCTGCACGCCTCATTCTCGGCTTCCGGTCGCCCGTACGCTCACCAGCACATTCACCAGTTGCTCCACGCTGCCATTGGCTCCGTCTCCCCAGAAGTTGACTCCCAAGACAATCTGCCAATCCAGGTATGCCGTGACAGCGACAGGCAGTACAACCTCTACGAGACGATTGAGCGGGCGAAAAAGTGCTTGGGATTGACCGATCTTCAAGCAGTCGGCGTGGCTGAAGAAGTCATCGAAGTACTACGAGCTGCAGGGATAGGCGTGAACCAGGTTCGCCTGCTCCTCGACCCCTCCTTCACCTCGAAGACTCGTAAAAAGGCATTCAAAGCCCTTTGCAAGAATCTGGATCTGAACGAGCTCGGCGATCGATTCGTCCCGAAAACGGCGACGCTGGCCATTGCGGCGGGTATGGCACCGCCTCCGAAAATCACGTGGAAAGATCGCTTCGCACTGGCTGCAGATTTCCCTATACGGGGACAGAGCCAGCTCGTCGAAATGGTGACTCGAAGCGAGTGCTATCTGTGGGTATTTCCGCCGACTGATCATCAAGCTACGGCTTCGGCGAGTCACGACCGCTATTTCGGTGAACAGACCCATCCGAGCGCTGAGATGGGCATGGGGTTCACTATCATCGATTCCGGATCGACCCGCCCTAAATTTCCGATGCTCTCCAAACAGCCGGAAGAGACCTTCATCCAGTATTCACTTTCGGCGCCGATGTGGTTCTGGCGCGCACAAAGTAACACCTGGCGGCTGGGAAACATCCTGCGCTCCAAGATCCTTGACGGGGCTCCTTGGCATAACGAGCCCTTGAGCGATGTGCTGCCAGGTGGTCTGAAGTCTCTGCCGCGGATTTATGGGTGCACCACCTGCCAAACGCTGTTCGTCGAGAAACACAGCGGCTATCCGGATGTACCCACTCAGTGCCAATGCGGTGAGGCGAGCAGCACGCGTGACCAAAACGAGTCACCTGCTCTCAATAGCTGATTTTCCTTACGGTGGCGGGCTATGCCCCCCGTTAGGGATTGGCTATGGGAGCGGGATTCGCTCACCCCAAACCTGAAGGCGCCGCCATCTAACCGAGCGATATGAGCTGAATGCTCGCGGAGTAGATATGCAGAACAGTACCAACAAACAAGACACCCTGGCGGCGATCAATGCACTTGTGGAGATTGCGTATGATCAGGGATTTGCGAACGGACAAGGGGTCGGCAATCAAGTCGGTTTCGTAGCCGGTGTCATGAGTCTCAAAGCTGCGTTGGCCTGCGGCTTAAGGCACGGCTCACCTGAGTGTGGGAAGGCCCTTGAAAGCCTCAAGCGCATCGGGATCGACGAGTGAGAAAAGTACGGGTCGTGCGCTGATCGCGCACGACCCGTACTTCTACTTCAAGTCATTTCCCTGCTTAGCTTCATGATTGAAGCTCAGGGATCAGGAGCTTCTGCGGTAGGCCAACAACCGCAAGGCGTTGAAGACGACCAGCAGTGTGGAGCCCTCATGGATCGCAACGGCGGCACCAATGCTCAAGCCCATGATGGTAGACGGAACCAAGATGGCCACAATCCCCAAGCTGACGAACAGGTTCTGGCGGATGATCGATCGCGTGTGACGGCTCAGCCCCACCGCAAATGGGAGTTGCCTGATGTCGTCAGCCATAAGCGCGATATCAGCCGTTTCCAGGGCGACATCAGATCCGGCAGCCCCCATTGCGATGCCAACGCTCGAATTGGCCATGGCAGGGGCATCATTCACGCCGTCACCCACCATGGCCACCCTGGCGCTGAGGCGCAGGTTCTTGATGGCCTTGACCTTGTCTTCCGGCATTAGGTCTCCCCACGCCTCATCTAAGCCAACTTGTTTGGCTACCGCCTCTGCAACGCGGTTGTGGTCCCCAGAAATCATGACCATGCGGTCGATGCCCATCTCTCTGAGTTTCTGGAGTGCCTCTTTGGCACCCTCTCGGGGTGTGTCCAATAGCCCGATAGCGCCCAGATCCTTGTCAGCGCGACGTACCACCATGGTTGTGCGGCCCGACTGACGCAGACGCTCCGCAGCCTCCAAGGCTGCCTTGCTCAGTGCGGGAATACCATTGGTACCGAACATCTCGACCTTGCCAATCCAGACGAACTGCCCATCAAGCTCGGCACGTACGCCGCGGCCAATCATGTTGCTCATGTTCTTGGCTTGCAATCGGCGCCGTGTGCCAATCATCTCTTCACCGTCACGCACAATTGCCGCAGCCAGCGGATGGTCGCTCATCGACTCCACAGCGATGGCGACGTTTAGTAGATCCTCGATCTGCGTGCCGCCTACCGGTATTACATCGGTGATGCGTGGGCGCCCTTCGGTCAGGGTACCGGTCTTGTCGAATGCCATGGCATTCAAGGAGCCGAGCTCTTCAAGCGGTGCACCGCCCTTGATCAGCACGCCACCTCGGGCTGCCCTGGCGATGCCAGATAGAATGGCGCTTGGTGTTGCGATCGCCAGCGCGCAGGGGCTGGCTGCAACCAGTACGGCCATCGCCCGGTAGAACGAGTCACGGAACGGCTCATCAAGGAAAATGCCGGCAAATAGCAGCCCGACTACCAGCAGCAAAACCAACGGGACGAATATGCGTTGGAAGCGGTCCGTGAATCGCTGGGTCGGTGACTTCCTGACTTCGGCTTCACTGACCATCTTGATGACCCGCGCCAGGGTACTTTCCGTAGAGCGCCGTGTTACCTCAACCTCGATGAGCGTTTCGCCATTGATGGTACCGGCGAAGACTTTCGAGGCTGCATCCACTGCATCTGGCTTGCTGCGTGCGAGTTCGGCATCAGGGACAGGTTGCTTGTCCACGGGGACGCTCTCACCGGTTACTGGCGCCTGGTTGATACTTGAGGAGCCCACTACAACAAAACCATCGGCCGGTAGGCGGTCATTGGGGCGCACGATGACAACGTCACCGGGAACCAGCAGCTCCACAGGCATTTCCAACGTGCCATTTGCTCTGCGTACGATCGCGGTGGCTGGTGCGAGCTTGGACAGTGCCTCAATCGCTTTCTTGGCCCGCCCCATCGCGTAGCTTTCAAGGGAATGCCCCAGACTGAACAGGAACAGCAGCAGAGCCCCCTCCGCCCAGGCGCCAATGCTCGCGGCACCGGCTGCGGCGAGAAGCATCAGCGAATCGATCTCGAAGCGTTTCTGGCGGATGTTGCTGATCGCTTCCTTGGTGGTGAACCATCCACCGAACACATAGGCCGACACGTACAGAATCAGGGGCAGTCGATCAATCAGGTCAAGTTGTCCTGCGAGAGCTCCGGCACCCAGGAGGGCACCACAGATCAGCGCGAAAATCAGCTCCGTGTTCATGCCAAAAATGCCGCCATGCTCATGGCTATGACCTTCATGCCCAGCTTGGTCATCAGGGCGTTCAAGCAAACTCTTCATAACTCGTCCCTTCTGGGGTCAAGGCTTCCAATTGCCCTCTGCAGTTGGGAGCCGTCGCGGTTGGTTAGCTAAGACCTATTGCACGGTTTGCCCCGGCCCAGGCGTTAACATGTCAAAACCATGGGGCATCGGGCGTAATAAAAAATGCCAGGCACTGCCTGGCATTTATGAATTCTCTAATTGTTCTGTTCAAATCGTTTACTACTTGTTGTTGATGCATTGCGAATACATCGAGTAACGAACAGTCTTGAGCGTGCCCTGGGAGTCCTCGAAGGTCATCAACCGTGGGTAGACCTGGCAGGTACGTGGGTCCTGCGACTGACGTACGAACTTAGCAACGTCTATCTTCATGCCATATTTGTAATCCTGAATCTCTGGCATTGGCTTGCCATTTTTCTCCGCGTACTTGGCCACTGCGGTCTGGTGCTCCTTGGTGTATTGCAGCTGCTTGCTCTCGGAAAAAGTGTTGGCCTGCGAAGCCACCGAGAAAACAACAAGTGCAGCAGCGATAATTAGCTTTTTCATAAAACCCTCTCAATTTCAAAACTTCTCGGGCGTAACCTTAGCAATGCATAGGCATCACCGGCATGACGAGAAACTTACAATTTTGAAAGGTAAGTGCATCTACTTCACTTTAAACAAAAAAGCCCACAACACGTGTTGTGGGCTTCTCTTTAGCGGAGCCTGTTAGCTAACCACTTCGGCCTCGTCGCCGTCTTCATCCTTGCGGTGTGCCCAGTAATACAGGGCAGGCAGTACCAACAAGGTCAATGCGGTGGAGGACAGGATCCCGCCAATCACCACAGTCGCCAGTGGCCGCTGAACTTCTGCACCGGTACCGGTGGCCAAAGCCATCGGGATGAAGCCCAGGGAAGCTACCAAGGCAGTCATCAGAACAGGTCGCAGACGGGTTAATGCACCTTCATCGACTGCCTGCCTGAGCGTTCGCCCTTCCTCCCTTAGCCCGCGGATGAAGGCAATCATCACCAGGCCGTTCAGTACTGCAACGCCGGACAGTGCAATGAAGCCGACACCTGCCGAGATCGACAGTGGGATGTCCCGCAACCACAACGCCACAACACCACCGGTGAGTGCGAATGGAATACCGGTGAAGACCAGCATGCCGTCCTTCAGGTTGTTGAACATCAGGAACAACAAGGTCATGACCAGCAGCAAGGCGACTGGAACAACGATCTGCAGCCGTTTGGCAGCCGACTGCAGCTGCTCGAACTGGCCACCCCAAGTCGTCCAGTAGCCCGCAGGGATTTGCACCTTCTGATCCAGCGAAGCGGTCGCCTCCTCAACGAAGGATCCCAGGTCACGGCCTCGAACGTTGGCACTGACGATTACCAGACGCTTGCCGTTCTCGCGGCTGATTTGGTTCGGGCCCAGTTGCAGGTCCAGATTAGCGACCTGCGACAGCGGGATGAAACCGATCTGGTTGGCACCCTGAGCCGCATTGGCAGGCACCGGAATCAGCAAACTGGACATCCCCGCTACGTCGGTGCGAACGGTCTCAGGCAGGCGCACTACCATGTCGAACCGACGGTCGCCCTCATACAGCGTGCCGGCCTGGCGACCACCCACGGCGATAGCGATCGAGTTCTGAACATCCGCGATGTTCAGGCCGTAGCGTGCTGCTTTCTCGCGGTCGATGTTGATTGTCAGCACCGGCAGGCCGGATGTCTGCTCAACTTTCACTTCCGACGAGCCCGGTACCGCTTTGAGCGCTGCCGCGATCTTGTTGGCGGTGTTGTTGAGCACGTCCATGTCATCGCCGAAGACCTTCACAGCGACATCACTACGCACGCCCGAAATCAGCTCGTTGAAACGCAGTTGGATTGGCTGCGACAACTCGTAGTTGCTTCCTGGAACACCCGCTGCGGCCTTCTGCACCTCAGCAATCAGCTCATCGCGAGGCTTCTTGGGGTTAGGCCACTGATCCTGAGGCTTGAGCATGATGTAGGCGTCGGAGGCGTTCGGTGGCATCGGGTCAGATGCAATTTCCGCGGTACCCGAGCGTGCGAACATCCGCTCGACTTCAGGCACCTGCGCTATTACCGCTTTCTCCAGACGCTGCTGCATCTCGACGGACTGAGTGAGGCTCGTTCCAGGCACACGCATGGCCTGCATCGCAAAGTCACCCTCACTGAGGCTTGGGATGAACTCGCTACCCATACGACTTGCCAGCACACCACTGAGCACGACCAAGGCTACTGCGGCCGAGAAAGCGATGTTCCGATGTCCCAGCACCCATTGCAGAACCGGCTCATAGCGCAGTCGAGCTGTGCGCATGACCACGCCTTCCTCTTCCTTCACCTTGCCAGTGACGAACATGGCAATAGCTGCAGGAACAAAGGTAACGGACAGGATCATTGCGCCCAGCAGAGCCATCACAACGGTGAACGCCATAGGGTGGAACATTTTGCCTTCGACGCCGGTGAGGGCGAAGATCGGCAGGTACACCACCATGATGATCAGCTGACCGAAGATCAGCGGCCGGCGAGCTTCTCGCGCCGCGGCAAAGACCTCGTGGAAGCGTTCGGTTTTGGTGAGCATGCGGCCATGCTTATGCTGCGCATGAGCCAGTCGACGGATCGCGTTTTCTACAATAACCACGGCACCGTCGACGATGATGCCGAAGTCGAGTGCCCCCAAACTCATTAAGTTGGCACTGACCTTGTTGTTGAACATGCCTGTGAAGGTGAAAAGCATGGACAGCGGAATCACCATCGCGGTGATCAGGGCTGCACGGATGTTGCCGAGGAACAGGAACAGAATCGCGATTACCAAGATCGCGCCTTCTACCAGGTTCTTCTTCACCGTCGCGATGGCTTTTTCAACCAGGTTGGTACGGTCGTAAACGGTCACAGCCACCACGCCCTTTGGCAGGGTGCGGTTGATGTCCGCCAGTTTGGCGGCGACAGCTTGAGACACAGTACGGCTGTTTTCACCAATCAGCATGAACACGGTACCGAGCACGACTTCGCGGCCGTTCTCAGTAGCAGCACCTGTGCGGAGTTCTTTACCGATGCTGACGTCAGCAACGCTGCTGATGCGAATCGGTGCACCATCCACGCTGGTGATCACGATGTTGGCGATGTCTTCGATGTTGCCTACCTGGCCGGGCGCACGGATGAGCAACTGCTCACCATTACGTTCGATGTAGCCGGCGCCGACGTTGGCATTGTTACTTTCCAACGCTGCGACCAGGTCATTGAGGGTAAGCTTGTAGGTAGCCAGGCGCTTAGGATCTGGCGCAACCAGGAACTGCTTGGCATAGCCGCCGATGGTATTGATCTCGGCTACACCCGGGACGTTGCGCAGCTGAGGCTTGATGATCCAGTCTTGGATCACGCGCAGGTCGGTCGGGGTGTAAGGCGTACCGTCCTCTTTGACCGCGCCATCTTCGGCTTCAACGGTCCACAGGAAGATCTCGCCGAGGCCGGTAGATACCGGGCCCATAACGGCCTCTACGCCTTCTGGCAGCTGTTCCTTCGCAACCTGCAGCCGCTCGTTGATCAACTGGCGGGCAAAGAAGATGTCAGTGCCATCCTTGAAGATCACGGTGACCTGAGACAAGCCAGAGCGAGACAGGGAACGGGTCTGCTGAAGGCCCGGGAGACCGGCCATGGCCGTTTCAACTGGAAACGTGATCCGTTGTTCGGTTTCCAAAGGCGAATAACCAGGCGCTGCAGTGTTGATCTGCACCTGGACGTTGGTGATATCGGGTACCGCATCGATGGGCAGCTTTTGATAGCTGTAGATACCGATACCCGCCATGATCAGAACAGCGATCATTACTACGATGCGCTGCTCGATGGCGAATCTGATGATACGTTCAAACATGAGAAATCATCCTGTCAGTTCGCATCAGTGACCGTGTTCGGCAGAAGCTTTGCCGAGCTCGGACTTGAGTGTGAAGCTGCCACTGGTTGCTACCTGGGCGCCGGCTTCAATACCGTCGATGACTTCCACGTACCCATTGTCGCGACGACCCAGTTTTACCGGGCGGGTGTCAAACCCATCTGGGGTGCGTACGAATACCGAGGGTTTGTCTTCAACGGTCTGGACTGCGTGCTCAGGGACCGCTACGGCAACTCGATCAGTCTGGGAAGTGACCGCAATGTTCACGAACAGGCCTGGACGCCAGGCACCGTTGGGGTTGGTCAAGGTGACGCGGACAGTGGCTGCGCGGTTTTGCTCGCCCAGCAGGCTCCCGACATAACCCACCTTCCCTTCGACCTCGACATTCATGTCAGGCGAAGAGACTTTCACCGCACGACCAGTCGTGACCTTGCCCAGATCTGTAGGCGGGACGGCGAAGGTTGCCCAGACCTGATTCAGGTCAGAAAGGATGAAGGCGTTGGTCGCCTCGCTGACGACTTCGCCAACGGTCAGGTGTTTCTCCACCACCACGGCGTCGAAAGGAGCTCGGAGTTCGTAACGATTACCGCCAACGGAGTTAACCGAAGCACCGATCGCACCGACCTTCTGCTTGGCGTTGGCCAAGGAGATCTCCGCTTCTTGCAGCGCTTGGCGTGCTTGGAGGTAGTCTTGCTCCGCGGAAATCTTGTCCTGCCACAGCTGCTTCTCACGCTCGAAGGTCACTCGCGCCAGTTCGACGCGACGCTGTGCGGCCTGTTGTTCGCTGCGCAGGTCAGAGATCTGCTGGCTCGCGATTACAGCGAGGACCTGACCCTTTTTGACCGTCTCACCCAGGTCGGCTTGGACAGTCTCTACAACGCCAGGAACACGAGGAACCACGTGGGCGGTCCGGTCTTCATCGAAGCGAATTTCGCCCGGGAAGCTCACGACTGTACCCAAGTCACGCGGCGCTGCAGCTTCCAGGGCAACGCCGGCAGCCTTGATCTGCTCAGCGCTAAGCGTCAGCTTGCCCTCTTCTTCACCGCCCTCTTCGCTGTGGCCTTCTTCACCATGGCCCTCATCACCCTCCTCTTTGGCGGCAGATGCGGCTTTCTTTTCGTCGCCATGGCCATCGTTAGCGCCATGCTCGGCGGTACTAGCGGCCTGCTGTCCAGAACTGTTGTTCCAGGCAAGGCTGCCAAATCCGAGGGCTGCCACAGCGGCTACCGCGAGGGCGATCTTGCGTTTGTTATCCATTGCTACTCCTGCTGATCGTAGGCACCGGCTTGTTCAAGGCTGTGTGCCGAAGAAAATGTTTGGCCCGTTCAGCGAGCGCCGGCAGTTGAGCCGACTTCGCCATAAACCCTTTCCACCTGCGCACGCGCATTGGTCGCCGCTGCCAACGATTCGAGATATTGGCCACGAGCGACGATCAAGGTGCGCTGGGCATCCAGCACTTCGATGAAGCCGAATTTGCCCATCTCGAAGCCGCGGGTTGCGGTATCTACGGCTTGTTGGGCTGACGGCAGAATGGTCTTGTCGTAGGACTCGACCTCCTGCATGGCGGTGGACCACTGGTTCAACGCGGTTTGGGTTTCGGTGCGCAGCCGCAGCTCCACAGCATTGCGCTGGTCTCGGGCCTGATCTGCACGACGAGAAGCGGAAAGAATGTTGCCCTGGTTGCGATCAAACAGCGGCAAAGGCATAGAGACGCCCACAGTGTTGACACGCTCGCGCACAGAGCGGTCGTACTGGCTACCTACGCTGACGGTAAGGTTCGGGATACGCTGAGCTTTCTCTGAACCGAGCGAGGCATCGCTCTTGTCGATCTGTACCACGGCCTGGCGCATTTCTGCGGTCTGATCGAGCTTCGCCAGCAGCTCTTCAGTCCGCGGTGGCAGTCCCGGGGAGAGGGTTGGCGATTCGAGTCGATCAAAGACGGTGACCGAGCTCCCGGTAATTTGAGCGAGTTGCTGGTAAGCGGTCGTCTTTTCGGTTTCGGCACGTCGAACTTGCAGCTTTGCTTCGGCCAGTTGTACTTGGGCGCGGGTGGCCTCTACTGGAGACGATTTACCTGCGCGAACACGACCATCGACGATGCGGAGACCGCGCTCAGTCAGTTCGAGAGATTGCTTGGCCAGGTCAAGGCCTGTCTGGGCCCGCAATGCGGCGTAGAAGGCCTGTACGACGTCTGCCCGCAGACCGTTCACGCGACGGTCCAACTCCAGCTGTGCGGCGGTCTGCCCGTAAGTGGCGACGTCAACACGAGCTCCCCGCTTACCACCCAGCTCCAGGGTTTGGCTAAGCGACACGGTCGTCGTGCTGGTGTTACGACGGGTGTCTTCCACGTCGTACGAAATAGTGGGGTTGGGGATAAGCCCGGCCTGCTTGCGAGCACCATCAGCGATGCCAATCTCTTGCCGGGCCGCGGCCAGGTCAGGGTTGGCATCCATGGCCGTCGAAAGCGCCTGGGGCAAGCTGATGCTTTGAGCAAGAGCTGCAGGTGCCATCAATCCAGAGATGACTGCACAGAGTGCAGCGATCTTCCAGGGCGAGACGGAGGTCTTGGATAAGACATTGCGGTTATACCGGGGCACTTTGATGGTCCTCGTGCACAAACTTCGATAAAGCTTGGCGAGAACGCCGAAACAGCTGCCAAGCCCCACTTGATTAGGTGATGGCACTCTAATGAGCGGTAGCTATCAGAGGGGTGGCTAGAAAATTACAATTTCGTAAGAAAGTCCTGTAATGCCCGAAAATACTGGGAAACCAAACCCGGCACTAGGATTTCGTTACAAGCAACGGAGATGGCAAACACGCGGTGCGAAGGCGCCGAATAACAGGCAGATGACGAAATTGTAATTGTCCTATCACCCTCCCGTTATCTTCGGCCTGCAAATATGAGCTCGCGCTACGCTAGGCGCGCCGCCGGGTCAGAACAATTAACGACACCCGCGCCGGTAAACATAATAAAAACTGCCGTGAATCAAAGGAGCATCGGATGAAAATCAAAGTACCACAGTATTTGGCGGCAGTTTCTGCGCTGTCTGGAAGCTACGCTATTTCGGCACAAGCTGAAGACAAGCCAGAAGGCTTCATTGAAGGCAGCAGCCTTACAGTGTTGAACCGTAACTTCTACTTCAACCGTGATAATCGCGACAGCACCGCCCCCACTTACAACAGTGGCAAGGGCAATACCAACGGCTACTCCGAAGCCTGGGCGCACGCGATCATCAGTAAATTCAACTCTGGGTTTACCCAGGGTACCGTTGGCTTCGGCGTTGATGCCTTCGCCATGATCGGCCTCAAGCTCGACACCGGTGATGGGCGCAACGGCGGCCGTAGCTCCTTCGACGTGCTACCCGTTGATAACAAGGGCGAAGCTCGCGACGAATACACCAAGGTCGGCGGTGCAGCCAAAGTCCGCTTGTTCGATACCATCGTGAAAGTAGGTGATGTTTTCCCATCGACTCCGGTCGTTGCATCCGGTGACTCTCGCCTGCTGCCAGAAAGCTTCCGCGGCGTGACCGTTGAGAACACCAGCATCCAAGGCCTCACCCTTCAGGGTGGTCGACTGCACGCCATGAGCCAGCCAGTCTCCAGCAACCTGAACGACAACTTCGTGACCTTCTACGGCGGCCCGGTCAACTCGCCATGGATCGGTTACGGTGGTGGTGACTACTCGATCAACGACAACTGGACTGTGAGCGTCTACGCCAGCCAGCTGAAAGACGTCTGGAATCAGTACTACGCCGGCACCAGCGTTGTTTACCCGCTGAGCGACGATCTGGCGCTGATCGGTGGCTTCAACTACTACAAAGCCGTAGATGAAGGTAAGAAGCGCCTGGGTGAATTCGACAACAACATCTGGAGTGCCAAGGTCGGCGTGCGTTACGGCGCCCACACCCTGGCCCTGTCGCACCAGCGCAACAACGGCGACGACGATTTCGACTATCTGCGTCAGTCGGACTCGATTTTCGTCGACAACTCCATCCAGTACAGCGACTTCAACTCGCCGAAAGAGCGTTCCTGGATGCTGCGCTATGACCTGAACTTCACCAGCTACGGCATCCCAGGCCTGACGTTCATGACCCGCTACGCCAGAGGCTCGGGCGCGGATTACTCGAACGCTAACCAGTTCTACATGCGCACCGACGACAACGGCAACCCGCTCGACAATCAGAAGCGTTGGGAGCGTGACGTCGAAGTCAAATACGTTGTGCAAACCGGTCCGGCAAAAGACTTGTCCTTCCGGTTGCGCCAGGCAACCACGCGTGCCACTGCTTTCGAATCGGATCTGGATGAAACTCGTGTAATCATCGAGTACCCGCTTTCGATTCTGTAATTCGCTGAGCGGGCCAGTCTTTCGACGGCTGGTCCGATTAGTAAAACGAGCATTACGAATTCACCTTGAGTGGCTTAATTGCTCCTTTGGTAAAAGGTGGATATTTGGCGCCCATTGGGCGCCTTTTTTTTGCCTAAAATTCAAGTAAGCGTTCGATTGTACGCATTGCATGCCGGTGAAGTTCATGACTACACCAATGACCAGTCTCCTCAACATGAGCGACCTCGCCGTCATCCGAACGGAACGAAGCTAGCACAAAGAAGAAAATAACCCAGTATTTCATATGGTCAAATCATCCGCTGGAGAGAGGGCCCGCAACTGTCAAACCCAAGCCGCGACAAGATATACCTCCAGACTATCAACTGTATTACCTAGAAATTACAAATCCGTCATTTGAACCCCAACACGCTCATTTTGATTTACCATCCATTTCAATAATGCCGGCGCGCGTGCGCGGTTAATTGCTCAGTGATATCGAGACATAATCCCATGCGAATTCTGGTAATTGAGGATGAAGTAAAAACTGCGGAGTATGTGCGTCAAGGCCTTACAGAGTGTGGCTATGTCGTAGATTGCGTCCACACCGGATCAGATGGATTATTCTTGGCCAAGCAGCATGAGTACGAGCTGATTATCCTCGATATAAACCTACCAGAGATGGACGGTTGGCAGGTCCTTGAGTTGTTGCGCCGTAAAAACTGCCCGTCCCGCATCATGATGCTGACGGCGAGAAGCCGATTGGCGGATAAGGTCCGGGGGCTGGAGAACGGCGCAGATGACTATCTGATCAAACCATTTGAGTTCCCAGAGCTGCTAGCCCGGGTTCGCGCCTTGATGCGCAGGTCAGATCACCCCGCATCTGTGGAGGTCATTCGCGTGGCCGATCTGGAACTTGATCAAAGCCGGCACAGGGCATTCAGGGACGGTCAGCGTATTGATTTGACCACCAAAGAATTCGCGTTGCTGCACTACTTGATGCGTAACACCGGGGTGGTACTGAGCCGTACGCAGATTATCTCTCAGGTTTGGGATATGAATTTTGATTGCGACACGAACGTTGTAGAGGTGTCGATTCGAAGACTCAGAGCCAAGATAGATGACCCCTTCGAAACCAAGCTGATACACACACTTAGAGGCGTAGGGTATGTACTTGAAAAGCGTTAATTGCCAAACTATATAGTATCGAGATCGGCTAACTAATTCCGTCGCAAACGTGCCTACTGAACTGGATTTTACTATTTACGACCCGCGGCGCTGATTCCTTACCCCGCAAATGAGGTAGGCTGTGCATGAGGTATAGCATTGATTATCAGCAGGTCTCGGAGGATCAAGAGTTTGTCAGGCCTGATGACCGCTCAGCTGATATTGTCTTTAACAGTGAGCATGGCTTAGCTCTTATCCCATGTGTTGGCGATGTAGTCAACCTACCCTCTACGGCCGTCAAAGCGGGGGTTTGTGGCGTCGTCAGATCAAGAATTTTCAATTATCTCAGGGGTCCTGAAGAGTTTTACTGCCACGTCAATATTTTTGTTGAAGAGGCCGACATCAATTTCGGCAATCTAATATCCGAATATATGCGTAACCAGGCACGCTCACGATCACCCTCCTCATAGTGGTTTGAATAGTCAATACGGATTCCGTCCTTTTATTGAGTGCTCAGTAGAACCCACGTTGCAGAGCTCTACTGAGCCCAAAAACCTTATTTCCGCTGCTGTGCAAAAACCACTAACTGCCACTCAATCTTGCCCGCGCCAGGTGCATGCTGGTGATGGTTCTGTGGAGGAAGAACATGCCCTTTGGCAATACCGATCTCATCCCCGCAGGAGACGCATCGGTAAATGCCTGGATTTGGCGCTTCGGTACCAGGCGAATACTTTTTATCGTACTCCGAATGATCACTTTTGTGCAGAAAATTGCCGTGCTTATACTGAGCCATATCTATTCCCTTGAACTGTTGCTCTATATTTTTGTGCCACTTTACCGGGGCACAGAATAATTTTTATCACGTAATGACGAATAGATTCCAGCGAAGTTTTCCATAATCGCTCAGTACGCAGCCTACTTTCGTAGCATTTATTATTCTGATTGTGTCAGGCAGGAGATTTTTATGCCGGCGGAATTTTGGCGCCATGCTATGGCACCAGGATAGAGATCAAATCACGCCATCAAGTGACTCTTGCTATTCGAACCTGCCCCTACAAGAACAGGTAGTCACGGCACCCTGCTAGAGCGCGGGAGAGGCGGAGCACACAGAGCAGGCGTCATTGTTTTTTGAATAGCGCACTGAAAAATATAGAAGTACAAGAAGCCCGCAAAGAGAACAGTAGGCGCCATCAGAGCCAATTGAGGATCCATAAACCCTGAAATTACATACTGCTTAAGTGTAAGAGAAGCCAGGATAAAGGCCGAACAATACAAAGCACCTGTAAATTGATTCCCTAGAAAGCTTAGCACCCCACTAAAGGCATTATTGGCGCTCAATAACACTGCCTTCAATATGGTCCAACCGAAAAGCGGAAGGAAAATCTTCACCATAAAGGCAAATAAAGTTGTTGAGGCGAACAGTTTCAGTGGTATCTCTGCCCATGGCTTGATGGTACCGTCGTTTTCTACACCAAAGAATAGGATGGCATTCAGGATAATTGCTATAGAGCAGCATATGATGAGGCGTATCACCTCCCGTTTAAGCGGGGCCATCATTATAACTGAGTTAATGCTTTTCGCGATATATTGCTTTAGAGCCTGGGTCATTGACCTATTGCGTCCTATGCTAGCCGAGGTGATAATATTGTATTGATGCAGCAGTAATAGACTGACGCTTTATTTATTTCTCAGTCAAGGAGAATCCTGATGATTTACGAGTCTGATGATTGGAGGAAGTCACTTCTTCGTTCAGCTCGTTGGCTTGAGAAGGCTCGTGTAAAAGAGTGTTCTGAAGGGCGCATTTATGCGAAAGCAGAACGTGAAATTTTTGTCAGTTTTTATACGGTACGCAAGCTAATCGAGACCTACAAAATCTCTGAATCAACGAAGAAAATTAAGCTCCATCTACCGTACTACCCGATCACCAGTGGCAAGACAGTAGACTACTTCAATCGGCACAACATAATGGAAAACTACGAAACTACTAAAGTTTACAAAGAACTGCGGGATATGACTTTTGTCGCGAACCAGGTAATCCACTCGTACGTATTCGAATTCGCGACTAGTGAGGATGGACGGATTGACGGGGTGTTTGTGGCCTCAGACAAGGGACGACACCAGCGACTCTATTACTATTCTATGACGCTAATGCTCAGTATTTTTAGGTCCGTAGGCTTGGATGTCGTCTCAGAGCAGCATTTGGTAAGGGACCCTGAAACAGAGCAGTGGAAGATCAGGTGAGTAGCCACCAAGCCAAACCCGCTACGGCAGCTGTAATTAACCCAACGGTTGCATAGAAGGCAGGTCTGCCGATCCAAGGGTGACAAGCCAGCATGATTCCCAGATGGGTCTTCGGCTTTATGCTATCCCACTCAGACTCGACGATGGTCCCATCTAGAATATAAGGCTTCCAATATTTGACGATATGGTCCTTGTCGGGCTCAAAAAAATCGCTATGGCCGTAATCAAAGTAACGGTCAGCTACACGTGTATTTTTAAATCCGTTTCGACCAGTCCCGCCGTAGCCTATAGTCGAAAAGGTAGCTAGGACGGGGTAAAAATCTCGCGTCCCGACATCGTTGACGATGTTGCCTGCAGCCATGTGCCGAGCATGCTTCTCCCAGGCATAATTGCCTTTTATTATGGAGCCGCAGAGAACAATTCTCTCAATGTTGATGTCAGTGTATTTGGCGAGGATCCGACTAATGATATAGGTGCCGAAGCTGTGGGCAATGACCATAATGCGAGCAGTCGGTTCCATAAGCCGTGCGTCTCGGAAGTCATTTGCGATCTTATTGATTGGCGTAGATCGAAACGGACACGCAAGCTGCAGCGCGGTCACACAATGGTAGCCAAGACCTTTGACTCTGACATGAGCAACATCTCGGAAGGCTGCTTTTACCAGCTCGTGCCAGGAACCATCAGTTTGAATACCATGGACAAGCATGAGCGTGATGGCCTGAGCATCATCTTTGACATTAGAAATCTGCATATCGACTAACGAGTCAAACAGCTCCAGATGCTCGGCATCCAGAGTTGCCCTAATTGCCTGCAGCTGGGCCAGTCGTTTGGTCTCAATCGTATTTTCCCAAGTCGATCGAACAAGGGTAACAATATCAACAGGCTTCAATCGAGCACCAATCTATAGGTTGGTTCCACGTTGGCGGCAAGTACTTCAAATTCGGTATCCATCCCAGGATCACGAACAATCTCTGGGATATCGCCGTAAGATTGGAATGAGAGACCTTCGCCGCTGGGGCACCTAACAATAAGGAATCTCTTGATAATCCGGCCCGTTACCAAGATATTAATCAAGATTGCAAGGTGCGCGGAAGTACCGGCTTGCATAATATCGAACATGCGATTCGGGTTTAGCCGAATTCTAGGCAAAGCTTCGCCACCCTGGGATTCATAGCCCTGGATAAAACTAGCCAATCTTCGGAGGCCTTCAGCCTCGTCTGGATGGTTAAGTATTAAAGGCGATAACTTTTCCGCGAACATATTCGTATTCTCCGGCGGAGCACGCTACGGTCACCGCAAACTCGTTTCTCTCACCCGAAATCAAAAGCCTCAGTTCACGGGGAGGATCACTGTCTGGTAGTTTAACGTAAATATTGGCTCCCGTCACTTCGCCATCACGCTCCAAGAAGCGATCCAACGCAGACATCGAACCCTCATCCGATGAAAGGTTTTCATCAACCGATGCGGAGGTAATCTG
This sequence comes from Pseudomonas synxantha, assembly GCF_900105675.1. Taxonomy (NCBI): domain Bacteria; kingdom Pseudomonadati; phylum Pseudomonadota; class Gammaproteobacteria; order Pseudomonadales; family Pseudomonadaceae; genus Pseudomonas; species Pseudomonas synxantha. Next base: position 5,964,210 of record NZ_LT629786.1, read on the forward strand.
CATTTGGGCCCCGAATTCATTTCGAGCCGTTGAATTGCTATATCTGATTTCTTGGGAGAGGTTATCGCGCTCGCGCAGAATCTTATTCTTAGCGGGGCTAAGCGAAACTTCAGCGAACCCATCGTCCGGTAGAAATTTCCTTACTTTGTTTTTCAACACCCACAAGAGCTCGGAATATTTCTTTGCCTGATTATCTTGAGAGGCAATACGAAACTCCAATAAACCAGTGTGGTCCAGGTGAACAATATTCACCGCACGTTTTTTTGTGGTCGCATAGCGTCGAATCAGTTCGCCAGTTGCTGGATCCGTCTCCACAGCGCTGAGACGATTGATGTCACGGCTTTCGACGACTTTGATCGTAAGCGAAACCGGTGTCTTCTGCGGGTCCGGACGGTACAGGCGGATGTCGACGATTGTGGCCTCGTCGGGCATCTCAAGATCCAGCGGGTGAGTAAACAGCCCCGAAAGGCCCTCAGCTGCTGCGATTGAAGCGATGCGCGTAGGAGACAGCAGGCCGATTGCCCGCTCTTCAGTGCACTGGAAAAGGAACGAGTGCTGCTTGCCAAACTCCTCCACCTGCTGCAGTAGATCACGGAGGTCTTTCAGGGCAAGTTTTTTATCCTTGAGGGCAGGCTCGATCCGCTTCTCATAGAGATCGTCCCAGTTTTGCGCAGAAACGGGGATGCCCTTCGTCCGGAGGAATTCCTTGACGACGGCTTGGCTAGTCGCATTTTTCAGAAGGCCAAAAAGGATCTTGGCTAGCTTTTGGTCGTCGTCACTCAGCACATCACTCTCCACAAATTGGCATTAAGCTTAAAGGCTCGTGCGAGCCTTGGCTGTGGAGGCATGAAGCCGGTGACATCCTGCCACGAGAGCGCCGACCTGCGCGCATCATGCCTTCCATTGCGCGCGCATTCTCGCCTTTTTATCCAGCGGTACACAATGAGTGGAGAAGGTCAAAATGCCATCAGCGATGTAGGATCCCTTGGCCACGTGGAGTAGGTTCCATCAGATTTTGCCGTAATGTTCAGCTTTTTCGGGAAGATGGGTAGGAATTCCCAGCTTTTCTGTGAACCGCAAGCAACAGCCTGAGCCCCAGTCATCCGGGACCTAGCATCACAATTGTTGGTGAAGCTGACTGCTGTGGTGGCCCGCCTGGGCCTAAAATCAAATTTGCTCTGCAACACTGAATATGGAACATCAAAATCTGAATAAGCATCAAGGAATGCTTCTATCTCGGGCACTTCAGCCGAGTGAAACACTAGAGTTGACACCATAACCCTTTAGGATCAACGCCGCCGCGTTGTACGCCAGCGCGCGCTTGACCACTTGCCGCGGATAAACAATCGCAGTGTCGATGGTGCCCTGAAACATTGCCTCAAAACCCAACACCCGGTGTCTTGAATCAAGGAACAGGCAGCCAAAGATCTCATGGGGTTCGTGGCGCAGTAGTGCCTTGAGATACTCGCGCACGGCCAGCGGGCTCTCCAGCACCGAATCAGCGCGCAAGCGCTCGGCCATGTGGCGCCGGGACATTTCCAGCACCGCCTGCAGCTGGGCAAACTTCGCCGGCCCCAGCCCCAGATGCTGGCTGAACAGCGTCTGGCTGGCCTCCAGCAGTGGGCGCAAACCACCGAATTGCGCCAACAGATGGCGCGCCAGATCGACCGCACTTCTACCGGAAACCCCTGTACGCAGGAAGATCGCCAATAACTCGGCATCGGACAGGCTCGCCGCGCCGCCTTCCAACAATTTCTCCCGCGGGCGCTCCGCCACGGGCCAATCACGAATACTCATCCCACCTCCGTGTGTACCTGCTCCGCTGTTGCCCAGCGGGCGCTGTGTTATCGTAGGCGCTCTTTTTTGCATGCGATTTCACCTGGGGAGGGGGCATCGCAGGCGTCACTGAACTGGCATCACTGAACTGGAAAGGCAAACCAATGCAGCGTCTGTATCGGAAACGCATCGTTCTCGGCGTCGGCGGCGGCATTGCCGCCTACAAGAGCGCAGAGCTGGTTCGCAGGCTCCTGGACCAAGGCGCCGAAGTACGCGTGGTCATGACCCGTGGCGGCAGTGAGTTCATCACCCCACTGACCATGCAGGCCCTGTCCGGCCACCCGGTTCACCTGGACCTGCTCGACCCGGCGGCCGAAGCCGCCATGGGCCATATCGAGCTGGCCAAATGGGCCGACCTGGTACTGATCGCCCCGGCCACCGCCGACCTGATCGCCCGCCTGGCCCAGGGCATCGCCGATGACCTGCTGACCACACTGGTATTGGCCACCGACGCCACCGTCGCCATCGCCCCGGCCATGAACCAGGCCATGTGGCGCGACCCGGCTACCCAGGCCAATACCCAGCTCCTGCAAAGCCGCGGCCTCAAGGTGTTCGGCCCCGCTTCCGGCAGCCAAGCCTGCGGCGATGTCGGCATGGGCCGCATGCTCGAAGCCACCGACCTGGCACAGTGCGCCGCCGAGTGCTTCCAGCACCTGGCCCTGACCGGCAAGCACGTGCTGATCACCGCCGGCCCGACCCAGGAAAACATCGACCCGGTGCGCTACATCACCAACCATAGCTCAGGAAAAATGGGCTTCGCGTTGGCAGAAGCAGCGGTCGAAGCAGGCGCACGGGTCACCCTGATCACCGGCCCGGTGCATCTGCCCACCCCTGACCGCGTCACGCGAATCGACGTAGTCAGCGCCCGGGACATGCTGGCAGCCTGTGAAGCGGCCATTCCCTGCGACCTGTTCATCGCCTCGGCAGCGGTTGCGGATTACCGCCCGGAAGTCGTCGCCCCGCAAAAGCTCAAGAAAGACCCCACAAGCGGTGACGGCCTGCTCCTGCAAATGGTGCGCAACCCGGACATCCTGGCCACCATCGCCACGCGTCCGGATCGCCCGTTCAGTGTAGGTTTTGCTGCCGAAACCGAACACCTGCTGGACTACGCCGCACGCAAACTGAAAGACAAAAACCTCGACCTGATCGTTGCCAATGATGTCGCCAACCCGAGCATCGGCTTCAACAGCGAGGAAAATGCCTGCAGCGTGATCGACCGCGAGCTGCACGCCACCCTTTTCGCCCAGACCAGCAAGGGCAAGATTGCCCGCCAACTGATCTCTTTTATCGCCCAACGGCTGAACCAGGTTTAATTTCCATGCACGCTTTGCAAGCCAAGATCCTCGATCCCCGCATCGGCAACGAATTCCCTCTGCCGGCCTACGCCACTCCAGGCTCCGCCGGCCTGGACCTGCGCGCCATGCTCAAGCAAGACACCGTCCTTGAACCGGGCCAGACCATCCTGATCCCCACCGGCTTGTCGATTTATGTTGGCGACCCTGGCCTGGCGGCGCTGATCCTGCCGCGCTCCGGCCTGGGCCATAAACACGGGATCGTGCTGGGCAACCTGGTCGGCCTGATCGACTCCGACTACCAGGGCGAGCTGATGGTGTCGTGCTGGAACCGTGGCCAGACTGCGTTCAACATCGCAGTGGGCGAACGCATCGCCCAACTGGTATTGGTGCCCGTAGTACAGGCGCACTTCGAACTGGTAGAAGAGTTCGACGAAACCCAGCGCGGCGCAGGTGGTTTTGGGCATTCCGGCAGTCACTGACTAAGCTGAATCAGGCCGGACACCCTGGTCCGGCCCGATGCCACCGCCCGGCGTTTCAGGATGAAGAATGCGCGGAGCTCACGAACGAGATTTATCCAGCAAAATCAATGTATTACTTGACCGTACGGGCAAGCCAAAAGCCCCGATGGCACTTTTACACCACGAACTCTCTGCCGAAAACGCCGTCATACCCTTCAGTTTGAGCCTGCCGGCCAGCCCCATTCAGGCCAGCCCCGCCCCTTTCAGATGGAGTTTCCCCCGCGATGAGTACTGCAGCCCGCGTAGCCCCGACCTTCCCCGACAGCATTTTTCGCGCCTATGACATTCGGGGCGTGGTATCCAAGACCCTGACCGCCGAAACCGCCTACTGGATTGGCCGCGCCATCGGCTCCCAGAGCCTGGCCCAGGACGAACCCAACGTGTCAGTGGGGCGTGACGGCCGCTTGTCCGGCCCGGAGCTGGTCGAGCAACTGATCCAGGGCCTGGCCGACAGCGGCTGCCACGTCAGCGACGTCGGCCTGGTGCCGACACCCGCGCTGTATTACGCCGCCAATGTCCTGGCCGGCAAATCCGGGGTGATGCTCACCGGCAGTCATAACCCTTCGGACTACAACGGGTTCAAGATCGTCATCGCAGGCGACACCCTGGCCAACGAACAGATCCAGGCCCTGCACACCCGCCTGAAAACCAACGACTTGACCAGTGGCACCGGCAGCATTACCAAGGTCGACATCCTCCAGAGCTACTCCGATGAAATCACCCGTGACGTCAAGCTCGCACGCCGCATGAAAGTCGTGGTGGACTGCGGCAACGGCGCGGCCGGCGTGATCGCACCGCAGTTGCTCGAAGCCCTGAACTGCGAGGTGATCCCGCTGTTCTGCGAGGTCGATGGCAACTTCCCCAACCATCACCCGGACCCAGGCAAGCCAGAAAACCTGGTGGACCTGATCGCCAAGGTCAAAGAAGTGGGCGCCGACGTGGGCCTGGCCTTCGATGGTGACGGCGACCGCGTGGGCGTGGTGACCGAAACCGGCGAGATTGTGTTCCCGGACCGCCTGCTGATGCTGTTCGCCCGCGACGTGGTGGCGCGCAATGCCAACGCCGAGATCATCTTCGACGTGAAATGCACCCGCCGCCTGACACCATTGATAAAGGAATACGGCGGTCGCCCGCTAATGTGGAAGACCGGTCACTCGTTGATCAAAAAGAAAATGAAGGAAACCGGCGCGCTGTTGGCCGGTGAGATGAGCGGCCACGTATTCTTCAAGGAGCGCTGGTTTGGGTTTGACGACGGTATTTACAGCGCCGCTCGTCTGCTGGAGATCCTCAGCAAGGAAAAATCTACGGCAGAAGAGCTGTTTCAGACCTTCCCGAATGATATTTCTACGCCTGAGATCAATATCCATGTGACCGAGGAGAGCAAATTCAGCATCATTGACGCACTGCATGATGCGCAATGGGGTGAAGGCGCCGACCTGACCACCATTGATGGTGTGCGAGTCGATTACGCCAAAGGCTGGGGCCTGGTTCGCGCGTCCAACACCACACCGGTGCTGGTCCTGCGTTTCGAGGCGGATTCCGAGGCTGAGCTGCAGCGCATCAAGGACGTGTTCCACGTCCAGTTGAAACGTGTTGCCCCTGACCTTCAATTACCGTTCTGATTTTTTGCCCGGAGCCCTGAATGACCCTCGAACGCGAAGCCGCTGCCAACACCGCCAAGGTCCTGTCCGAAGCGTTGCCTTACATTCGACGCTACGTCGGCAAGACGCTGGTGATCAAGTACGGCGGCAATGCCATGGAAAGCGACGAGCTGAAAACCGGCTTTGCCCGCGACATCGTGCTGATGAAAGCCGTAGGGATCAACCCAGTGGTGGTGCACGGCGGCGGCCCGCAGATCGGCGAACTGCTCAGGCGACTGTCGATCGAGAGCCACTTCATCGATGGCATGCGCGTCACTGACGCGCAAACCATGGACGTGGTGGAAATGGTCCTCGGCGGCCAGGTCAACAAAGACATCGTCAACCTGATCAACCGCCACGGCGGCAGCGCCATCGGCCTGACCGGCAAAGATGCGGAGCTGATCCGCGCGAAAAAACTGACTGTTACCCGCAAGACTCCGGAGATGACCCAGCCGGAAATCATCGATATCGGCCAGGTCGGCGAAGTGATCGGCATCAACACCGATCTGCTGAACCTGCTGGTCAAGAGCGATTTCATCCCGGTGATCGCACCTATCGGTGTGGGCGCCAATGGCGAGTCCTACAACATCAATGCTGACCTGGTAGCGGGCAAGGTGGCTGAAGCACTGCAGGCTGAAAAGCTGATGCTGCTGACCAACATTGCCGGCCTGATGGACAAGGAAGGCAAGGTACTGACTGGCCTGTCCACCCAGCAAGTAGACGAGCTGATCGCCGACGGCACCATCTACGGCGGCATGCTGCCCAAGATCGGTTGCGCACTGGGCGCGGTACAGGGCGGCGTTGGTAGCGCGCTGATCCTGGATGGCCGTGTACCGAATGCGGTGCTGTTGGAGATCTTCACGGATACCGGCATGGGCACACTGATCAGCAACCGCAAGCGTCCTTAAAACGCTGCAATAAAAGGCCCCGCTCAATCCGATTGAGCGGGGCCTTTTTGTATAGAGCGAGAGGACAATGGAGATCCCCTCCCACACAAACCCATTTCAACAAAAAGTCGGTATCAGACGCCAAACTGCTCGCGATACGCTCGCACTGCCGGCAAATGCTGCTTGAGCTGGGGATCATCCTCCAGGAACTGCAACACCTGGTTCAACGACACGATACTTACCACCGGAATGCCGAAATCCCGCTCCACTTCCTGGATCGCCGACAACTCACCGTTGCCGCGCTCCTGGCGGTTCAAGGCGATCAGCACCCCGGCAGCCTTGGCGCCGTCCTGGGACGCGATGATCTGCATCACTTCACGGATCGCGGTGCCGGCGGTGATCACGTCGTCGATGATCAGCACATCGCCGGCCAGCGGAGCACCGACCAGGCTGCCGCCTTCACCATGGGCCTTGGCTTCCTTGCGGTTGAAACACCATGGCAGATCCCGCCCATGATGTTCCGCCAGGGCCACCGCTGTAGCCGCAGCCAAGGGAATCCCCTTGTAGGCCGGGCCAAAGAGCACGTCGAAGGAGATACCGCTTTCAACGATGGCTGCCGCATAGAAACGACCCAGCTGAGCCAGGGCCGAACCCGAGTTGAACAGGCCCGCATTGAAGAAGTACGGGCTGGTGCGCCCGGACTTGAGAGTGAACTCACCGAAGCGTAGAACGCCGCGATCGATGGCAAAACGAATGAAATCGCGTTGATACGCCTGCATGAAAAAAGCCTCAGATACCACGGATTTAGCTAATTAGGTGGACGGCGTGTATCATACACGCACGCGATTTTTGGGGCCATTTATGCGGATCATCAGTGTGAACGTTAATGGTATTCAGGCTGCAGTTGAGCGTGGTTTGCTCAGTTGGCTGCAAGCACAGAATGCCGACGTCATCTGCCTGCAGGACACCCGCGCCTCCGCCTTTGAACTGGACGACCCAGCCTTCCAACTGGATGGCTACTTCCTTTATGCCTGCGATGCCGAAGTGCCCACCCAAGGTGGCGTGGCTTTGTACTCGCGGTTGCAACCCAAGGCGGTCATCAGCGGCCTCGGCTTCGAGACAGCCGACCGCTACGGGCGTTACCTGCAAGCCGATTTCGACAAGGTCAGCATCGCGACCTTGCTGCTTCCTTCGGGGCAGAACGGCGATGAAGACTTGAACCAGAAGTTCAAGCTAATGGACGACTTCGCCCGTTATCTGGATAAACAGCGACGCAAACGTCGCGAGTACATTTATTGTGGCTCGCTGTACGTGGCGCAACAGAAGCTGGATATCAAGAACTGGCGCGACAGCCAGCAATCCCCGGGCTTCCTGGCGCCGGAACGGGCCTGGATGGACGAGATTGTCGGCAACATGGGCTATGTCGATGCCCTGCGTGAAGTCAGCCGTGAAGGCGACCAGTACAGCTGGTGGCCGGATAACGAACAGGCCGAGATGCTCAACCTGGGTTGGCGCTTCGACTACCAGTTGCTGACCCCAGGCCTGCGTCGGTTCGTGCGCAGTGCACGCTTGCCGCGCCAGCCGCGCTTCTCGCAACACGCGCCATTGATCGTGGACTACGACTGGACATTGACCATCTGAGGTCGTTCTCCAGGCACAAAAAAACCGACAGCAATGTCGGTTTTTTTGTGGCCGGTCGGTTACTTGACCAGGCGCCAGGTCCACGGGTAGCGGTAAGCAACGCCTTTGTTGGCCTGGATCCCGGCGATGATCGTCAGTATCAGCGCCCCGATCACCAGCACGGTCATCAGCAAAAAGCCGATGACGACAAAGCCCAGCACCAGGCACACCAGCCAGGCGATCGCCACGGTAATCTGGAAATTCAGCGCTTCCTTGCCCTGATCATCGATAAGCGGGTCCACGTCCTTCTTGAACTGCCACAGGATCAGCGGCCCCAACAAGCTGCCGAAGGGGAATACCAACCCCGCAAACGCCGCGAAGTGACACAACATTGCCAACTGGCGTACTTCCTTGGACGGTGCCGGAACCGGCAACTGGCTGTCACTCATGGCGTTTCTCCTTGGCACCGGCTCAGTCGGCCAGCGCGGCGTTCTGCAGTTGGAAAATTTCGGTCATGCCTTTCTGGGCCAAAGCCAGCATCGCGTTCAGCTCAGCCGGCTGGAATGGCGCGCCTTCAGCGGTGCCCTGCACTTCGATGAAACCACCGGTGCTGGTCATGACCACGTTCAGGTCAGTCTCGGCGGCCGAATCCTCCAGGTAGTCCAGGTCCAGTACAGGCTCACCCTGGTACATGCCGACCGATACCGCGGCGATCATCTGCTTGAGCGGGTCACCGGCCTTGAGGCCGCCGCGTTTCTTGATCACTTTCAGCGCGTCGACCAGGGCCACCATGGCACCGGTGATGGAGGCAGTACGGGTACCGCCATCAGCCTGGATCACGTCGCAGTCGACGTACAGGGTCACGTCGCCCAGCTTGGACATGTCCAGGGCGGCGCGCAGGGAACGGCCGATCAGGCGCTGGATCTCCAGGGTGCGCCCACCTTGCTTGCCACGGCTGGCTTCACGCTGGTTACGCTCGCCAGTGGCGCGCGGCAGCATGCCGTATTCAGCGGTCAACCAACCCTGGCCCTGGCCCTTGAGGAAGCGCGGCACGCCGTTTTCGACGCTGACGGTGCAGATCACCTTGGTATCGCCAAACTCGACCAGTACGGATCCCTCGGCGTGTTTGGTGTAGTTGCGGGTGATGCGGATCGAGCGGAGCTGATCGGCAGCGCGACCACTTGGACGTTTCATAGGGGATACCTGTACGAAGGACGAAAAACTGCCGAGCATTATAGAGCCGCCAACCGATTCGGGGCACTTCTTAAAATTCGGTTACGAATGCGCATGTTTGGGCGCCTCCTGCGCACTGCGCTACAATCCTGCGCCTCGCTCCTACAGGTCGGCCTGGCCAATCTTTATTTATCCAACACGAGGTACCTCCATGGTGCACAGCATGACCGCCTTCGCCCGTGTCGAAAAAGCCGGAGCCCAAGGCACCCTCAGCTGGGAATTGCGCTCGGTCAACAGCCGTTACCTGGAGCCGCACCTGCGCCTGCCGGAGTCGTTCCGCGACCTCGAAGGCGCCGTCCGTGAAGCGCTGCGCCAGGGCATCTCCCGTGGCAAGCTGGAATGCACCCTGCGCTTTACCGAAGAAACTACCGGCAAGCCGCTGCAGGTCGACCGCGACCGCGCCGCGCAACTGGTGGCCGCCGCCGAAACCATCGCCGGCCTGATCAAGCAACCGGCCGCACTGAACCCCCTGGAAGTGCTGGCCTGGCCCGGCGTGCTGGTGGCCGACGCTACTGACCCGCAAGCCTTGAATGCCGAAGCCCTCGCCCTTTTCAACCAGGGCCTGAAGGAACTCAAGGCCGGTCGCGAGCGCGAAGGCGCCGAACTGGCGCGCCTGATCAACGAGCGTCTGACCTCGATCGAAGCAGACGTGATCACCCTGCGCGAACTGGTGCCGCAGATGCTCGCCACCCAGCGCCAGAAGGTTCTCGACCGCTTCACCGACATGAAGGCCGACCTTGACCCGACTCGCCTGGAACAGGAAATGGTCCTGCTCGCACAGAAGAGCGATGTGGCCGAAGAGCTCGACCGCCTGAGCACCCACATCCTTGAAGTGCGCCGCGTCCTCAAGTCTGGCGGTGCCGCCGGTCGGCGCCTGGACTTCCTGATGCAGGAACTCAACCGCGAAGCCAATACACTGGGCTCCAAGGCGTTCGATCCGCGCAGTACCACGGCCGCGGTCAACCTCAAAGTGTTGATCGAGCAGATGCGCGAACAAGTACAGAATATTGAGTAAGGCAACCTCCATGACCCACAGCACCGGCACCCTTTACATCATTTCCGCCCCTTCGGGCGCGGGCAAGAGCAGCCTGGTCAAAGCCTTGACCGACGCTGACGAGCAGATCCGCATTTCGGTGTCCCACACCACCCGCGCCATGCGCCCGGGCGAGGTCAATGGCGTGCACTATCACTTCGTCGAACGCACCGAGTTCGTCAAGATGATCGAACATGGCGATTTCCTCGAACGTGCCGAAGTCTTCGGCAACCTCTACGGCACCTCCCAAAGCCACTTGCAGCAAACTCTGGACGAAGGCCACGACCTGATCCTGGAAATCGATTGGCAGGGCGCCGAGCAAGTACGCCAGCTGATGCCCAAGGCTCGCTCGATCTTCATCCTGCCGCCATCGCTCGAAGCCTTGCACCAGCGCCTGACCAACCGCGGCCAGGACAGCGACGAGATCATCGAAGGCCGCATGCGCGAGGCCGTCAGCGAAATGAGCCACTACGTCGACTACGACTACCTGATCATCAATGACGATTTCGCCCATGCCCTGGACGATTTGAAGGCGATTTTCCGCGCCAACCAGCTCCAGCAAAAGCGTCAACAGCAACGTTTCGGCAAATTACTTGCCGAACTGCTCGGCTGATTGGCTCTTCCCAAAACTGCTGCAAGGGCCTTACATTGGCACTTGCAGCGGTTTTGCCAGGGTCTGCGAAAAATCAGCGCTTCCCTAAACGCTGGTGTTTTTTTAAACTGCTCAGTCCGCTCGCCCAACCGGGCAGCGCGCATCTTGCATTCGCTCCGAGGAATACCATGGCCCGCGTAACCGTTGAAGACTGCCTAGAACACGTGGATAACCGCTTTGAGCTGGTCATGCTCTCTACCAAGCGTGCCCGTCAACTGGCCACTGGCGGCAAAGAGCCTCTGGTCCAGTGGGAAAACGACAAGCCTACCGTTGTAGCCCTGCGTGAAATTGCTGAAGGCCTGATGAGCTACGAGTTCATCGCCAACGCCGAAATCGTTGAAGACGAGCCGCTGTTTGCAGCGTTCGAAGGCGAGTCCAACGAGGACGTCTAAGCCTATGCCTGGTCGACGTAGCACGGCGCGGGGTCACAGCCATCGGCAGGAGTTCACACTTTGCCGAGCATAGACGCCCTCGCCGATCGCTTATCGACCTACCTCGGCCCAGACCAGGTCAACCTGGTCCGCCGAGCGTATTTCTACGCCGAACAAGCCCACGATGGCCAACGCCGCCGCAGTGGCGAGGCGTATGTCACCCATCCTCTCGCGGTGGCAAATATTCTTGCCGACATGCACATGGACCATCAGAGCCTGATGGCTGCGATGCTGCATGACGTGATCGAAGACACCGGCATCGCCAAGGAAGCGCTCAGCGCGCAGTTTGGCGAAACCGTGGCCGAACTGGTCGACGGGGTCAGCAAACTGACCCAGATGAACTTCGAGACCAAGGCCGAAGCCCAGGCGGAAAACTTTCAGAAGATGGCCATGGCCATGGCCCGGGATATCCGGGTGATCCTGGTCAAGCTGGCCGACCGGCTGCACAACATGCGCACGCTGGAAGTGCTGTCCGGCGAAAAACGTCGGCGCATCGCCAAGGAAACTCTGGAAATCTACGCGCCCATCGCCAACCGGCTGGGCATGCACGCCATTCGCATCGAATTCGAAGACCTCGGTTTCAAGGCCATGCACCCGATGCGTTCGGCGCGCATCTACCAGGCGGTCAAGCGCGCCCGGGGCAACCGCAAGGAAATCGTCAACAAGATCGAAGAGTCCCTGAGCCATTGCCTGGCGATCGACGAGATCGAGGGCGAAGTCAGCGGCCGGCAGAAGCATATCTACGGCATCTACAAGAAGATGCGCGGCAAACGCCGGGCCTTCAACGAGATCATGGACGTGTATGCGTTCCGGATCATCGTCGACAAGGTCGATACCTGCTACCGCGTGCTGGGCGCTGTGCATAATTTGTACAAACCCCTGCCGGGCCGCTTCAAGGACTACATCGCGATCCCCAAGGCCAACGGCTACCAGTCGCTGCACACCACGCTGTTCGGTATGCATGGCGTGCCCATCGAGATCCAGATCCGCACCCGCGAAATGGAAGAGATGGCCAACAACGGCATCGCCGCCCACTGGCTGTACAAATCCAGCGGCGACGAGCAGCCCAAAGGCACCCATGCCCGCGCCCGCCAATGGGTCAAGGGCGTGCTGGAAATGCAGCAACGTGCCGGCAACTCCCTGGAATTCATCGAAAGCGTAAAGATCGACCTGTTCCCGGACGAGGTCTACGTGTTCACGCCCAAGGGTCGGATCATGGAGCTGCCAAAAGGCTCCACGGCGGTCGACTTTGCCTACGCGGTGCACACCGACGTCGGCAACAGCTGCATCGCCTGCCGCATCAATCGTCGTCTCGCACCGCTGTCCGAACCGTTGCAAAGTGGCTCCACAGTCGAGATCGTCAGTGCTCCAGGCGCACGCCCGAACCCGGCGTGGCTCAACTTCGTGGTCACCGGCAAGGCACGTACGCATATTCGCCATGCCCTGAAACTGCAGCGTCGTTCCGAGTCAATCAGCCTGGGAGAACGCCTGCTGAACAAAGTACTCAACGGTTTCGACAGCGCCCTGGACAGGATCCCGCAGGAACGCGTGCAAGCGATGCTCCACGAATACCGTCAGGAAACCATCGAAGACCTGCTGGAAGATATCGGCCTGGGCAACCGCATGGCCTACGTGGTCGCCCGCCGTCTGCTGGGCGAAGGCGAACAGTTGCCGAGCCCGGAAGGCCCGCTGGCGATTCGTGGTACCGAGGGCCTGGTGCTCAGCTACGCCAAATGCTGCACGCCGATCCCTGGCGACCCGATTGTCGGGCACTTGTCCGCGGGCAAGGGCATGGTGGTACACCTGGACAACTGCCGCAACATCACCGAAATCCGTCACAACCCGGAAAAATGCATCCAGCTCTCGTGGGCCAAGGATGTCACCGGCGAATTCAACGTCGAGCTGCGGGTGGAGCTGGAACACCAGCGCGGCCTGATCGCCCTGCTGGCCAGCAGCGTCAACGCCGCCGACGGCAATATCGAGAAAATCAGCATGGACGAACGTGATGGTCGCATCAGCGTGGTCCAGCTGGTGGTCAGCGTGCACGACCGCGTGCACCTGGCCCGCGTGATCAAGAAACTGCGTGCCTTGACTGGGGTCATCCGCATCACCCGTATGCGTGCATGACTCCTCAGATAACTCATCACCCATTACAAGGAGTCACTCATGACCAAGACAGTTATCACCAGCGATAAAGCCCCAGCCGCCATCGGCACCTACTCCCAGGCGATTAAGGCGGGCAACACCGTCTACATGTCCGGCCAGATCCCACTGGACCCAAAGACCATGGAACTGGTTGAAGGCTTCGAAGCCCAGACCGTACAGGTCTTCGAAAACCTCAAGTCCGTGGCCGAGGCCGCCGGCGGTTCATTCAAGGACATCGTCAAGCTGAACATCTTCCTCACCGACCTGAGCCACTTCGCCAAGGTCAACGAGATCATGGGCAAGTACTTCGAACAACCCTACCCGGCCCGCGCCGCCATTGGCGTTGCCGCCCTGCCAAAAGGCGCGCAGGTTGAGATGGACGCCATTCTGGTCATCGAGTAAAACACCCGGCGCAGCCCAACAGGCTGCGCCGACTTCGTTTCAGAAGGATTTCGTGATGCGCAAAGCGCTTGTAGCCTCTTCGTTGCTCGCCCTGGTGCTGGGCGGCTGTGCCAGCAACCCCGCCGATCTGGATGTGAGCGGTACCTGGATCAACCAGGCCGCCATCGATGCGGCAGCCAAGGGCGGCCCTTTGCGTGAAGCCCTGCAGTCCTATGGCCCCAACCTTGAGTGGGAGGTCAACACCAAGGCTGCGCAGGCGCGCTACTACAATGGTTTTGAAGTAGCCGAAGGCAAGCTGACCGGTGAAAAGTCCGGCGCCTGGAGCGTCGACTTCTACGGCAGCACCGCTACCGAACTCAAGCGCAAAGGCAAGCAGCTGCTGCAAGTAGCCAATGACAATGAGCCAGAGCAACTGTTCGGCCGCGCCAAAGAGCCAGCCCCTGAAGGCGCGCCATTGGGCGCCAACTTCGAGCGGGCGCTGTACGCGACCTACATGGGTGGCGACTGGAAGATCACCGACGGCACGGGCAGCGGCGCCACGGTGCAGTTCCAGGCTGACGGCAAGGTCGCCGGCCTACCTGGCGTTGACCGTTACTCGCTGTGCCTGGCGGGTGATTGCGCCTCCATGAGCGGCGGTTACGACAGCATCTGGCTGCAACTGAACGGCCAGGGCAACCCGTGGATCTTCACGCACAAGGGTGAACAGCTGGAAATCTTCCAGGCAATCAATACCGCGCAGGCGGATGAAGTGCCTCAGTTCACCCCAGGCCCGCGCCAGTGGCTGCTTGAAAAGCCATAACAGCATCACCTGAATCCAAATGTGGGAGGGGGCTTGCTCCCGATAGCAGTACTGAAGTCAATATGTCTTTGGCTGACTCACCGCTATCGGGAGCAAGCCCCCTCCCACATTCTCAGATTGATTTCAGCCCTTGAGTATCGCGGCATACCCTTCACGATAGGTCGGATACTTGGGCACCCAACCAAGGGCCTTAACCCTGGCATTGCTGCATTGCTTGCTGCCCGCACGCCGCACACTGGCGTCATCAGCCCATTCGGTCACACCCAGGTACTCGCGCAACCAGCCCACCACCTCGGCCAATGGCGCCGGCGCATCGTCGACACCGATGTAGACTTTGTCCAATGTACCGCCCTGCTCTACGTGCCGCAGTAAAAACGCCAGCAGCCCGGCCGCATCATCGGCGTGAATCCGGTTGCCATATAAAGGCGGGTCAATCGCTACCCGATAGCCTTGGCGCACCTGGGTCAACAGCCATTCGCGTCCCGGACCGTAAATCCCGGTCAGCCGTACAATAGTGGCGGGGATGCCGCTGTCGAGCGCCACTTGCTCTGCCTCCAGCATCACCTGCCCGGAGTAACCCTTCGCTTGCGTCTCTGACGTTTCGTCGACCCACTCGCCGTTCTGCTGCCCATACACACTGCTGCTGGATACGAACAACAGGTGTTTCGGCTCCTGGCCGTAGTCCTTCAACCACTCCAGCACATGTTGCAGCCCCTGCACGTAAGCGGCGCGATAGCCGGTTTCGTCATGGTCGGTGGCAGCGGCGCAATACACCAGGTAATCCACCCCGCCGATAGGCCAGGTGTCAGGGCAATCCTTGTCGAACAGGTCGCCGGCGATGCCAATCACCCCCTCGGGCAGGCGCGAAATATCGCGGCGCAAGCCATGAACCTCCCATTCCGAGGCCAGCAATTGGCTAGCCAGCCGACTACCCACATCGCCGCAACCGGCAATCACAACAGAAGGCACAGACATCACAAAACTCCGTTCTTAAAGGCGCAGATTAGCCGCCAGACATGACCAGCGGCCAGAAAAAGCCAAATAAAGTTACTGTATTACTTCTGTTAACAAGAATTACTTGCAATAATAACCACCCATTTGTCCTCGCCCCCCCACCTGGGTTTGGAAGGACGATCACCCATTTTTTCTCTCAGGTCCGGCCAGCATGACACGTAATACAAAACCCGCTTCGCCAACCAAGCCTCACAGTCCATCCCGCGCCTGGCGTGCGATTGCTGCGATGCTGTTCAGCATACTGCTGGCACCGACCGCCGCATTCGCTGATGCCACGGCCCCCGCCGCTCCGGCTGCCACCGAGCAAAATGCTGCTGCCCCGGCGGCCGCTCCAGCTCCAGCTCCAGCCGCTACCGACCCGGCCCAGGCTGCGGGCGACGCCGCACCTGCCGACGAAACCGGCGTGGTGCTGGAAGAAGACAACACCCTGGGCATGGCCCACGACTTGTCGCCATGGGGCATGTACCAGAATGCCGACGTGGTGGTGAAGGCCGTGATGATCGGCCTGGCCATCGCCTCGATCATTACCTGGACTATCTGGATTGCCAAAGGCTTCGAGCTGCTGGGTGCCAAGCGCCGCCTGCGTGCTGAAATCGTCCACCTGAAAAAAGCCACCACCCTCAAGGAAGCGAGCGAAACCGCGACCAGGAAGGGCACCCTGGCCAACACCCTGGTGCACGACGCCCTGGAAGAAATGCGCCTGTCGGCCAATACCCGCGAAAAAGAAGGTATCAAGGAGCGCGTGGCTTTCCGCCTCGAGCGCCTGGTTGCGGCCTGCGGCCGTAACATGAGCAGCGGCACCGGCGTACTCGCCACCATTGGCTCCACCGCACCTTTCGTCGGCCTGTTCGGCACCGTATGGGGCATCATGAACAGCTTCATCGGCATCGCCAAGACCCAGACCACCAACCTCGCCGTCGTTGCCCCCGGCATCGCCGAAGCCCTGCTGGCTACCGCCCTGGGCCTGGTTGCCGCGATCCCTGCGGTGGTGATCTACAACGTCTTCGCCCGTTCGATTGCCGGCTACAAAGCCCAGGTTTCGGATGCATCGGCAGAAGTCCTGTTGCTGGTCAGCCGTGACCTCGATCACCTGCCTACCGAGCGCAGCTCGCAACCGCACATGGTGAAAGTGGGGTAATCGGCCATGGGCCTGCATTTGAATCAAGGCGACGACGAGCTCGTCGAGAACCACGAAATCAACGTCACACCGTTTATCGACGTGATGCTGGTGCTGCTGATCATCTTCATGGTGGCGGCACCGCTGGCCACCGTGGACATCAAGGTGGACCTGCCAGCCTCCAGCGCCAAGCCGGCGCCGCGGCCGGAGAAACCGATCTTCCTCAGCGTCAAGGCAGACCAACGCCTGTTCCTGGGCGAAGAAGAAGTCAAGACTGAAAGCCTGGGCCCGGTGCTCGATGCCAAGACCCAGGGTAAGAAAGACACGACGATCTTCTTCCAGGCCGACAAAGGCGTGGACTACGGCGACCTGATGAGCGTGATGGATGCCCTGCGGGCAGCCGGCTACCTCAAGGTGGGCCTGGTCGGACTTGAGACGGCAGCCAAGAAATGATCACGACGCGCCACAAACTGACGCGTTATGGCACCAGCCTCGCCGTCGTGCTGGGCGTGCATGCCGTCGCGATCATCATCGCGCTCCAATGGTCCGCGCCGCAGGTGATCCAGTTGCCACCCGCCGCCATGGTCATCGACCTGGCGCCGATGCCGGCACCACCACCTCCGGCACCGCCCAAGGTGGTGACGCCGCCGCAGCCGCCTGCCCCCGTGGAAGAGCTGCCCCTGCCAAAAATGGCCGAGGCGCCCAAGCCAACGATCCAGGTGCCCAAGCCGGTCAAGCCCAAGCCTAAGCCGCAACCGCCCAAGCCGGTAGAGAAGAAGCCCGAGCCACCCAAGGAAAAACCTTCCGAGGAGCCACCGAGCGAAACTCCACCGACCAATACACCGGCGGAAAAATCGGCCCAGCCCGCGCCTGGCCCATCGGCACAGCAGATAGCGGCCCAGGCGTCCTGGCAAAGCACCCTGCTGGCGCACCTGCAGAAGTACAAGAAGTACCCGCCCGCCGCCCAACAGCGCGGCAAGGAAGGTATGAACCGCTTGCGCTTCGTGGTCGATGCCGAAGGCAACGTATTGTCCTACGAGTTGGAAGGCCGCTCCGGCAACGCCGACCTGGACCGTGCGACCCTGGAGATGATCCGCAAGGCCCAGCCGCTGCCCAAGCCACCAGCCGACCTGCTGAAAAATGGCAGCGTCGAACTCGTTGCGCCGTTCGTCTACAACATCGACAAGCGCCGCCGTTAAACACATCTACAAGCAATGCGGGAGAAAGTTTTTACTCCCGCATTCGCCATCGCCAAATCAGCAAAATTTCCGACATTCCCCACTCAATCCCCAGCAAAGTTCTGATAACGTGCGTCTATCGATTGCAGCCGGTATGCTTGGCCTGCAACCTCATGGACGCCTGCTATGACTCTTACAGAATTACGCTACATCGTGACCCTCGCCCAGGAACAGCACTTCGGCCACGCGGCCGAGCGTTGCCATGTCAGCCAGCCGACGCTGTCGGTGGGCGTCAAAAAGCTTGAAGACGAACTCGGTGTGTTGATTTTCGAGCGCAGCAAGAGCGCCGTGCGCCTCACTCCGGTGGGCGAAGGCATCGTGGCCCAGGCCCAGAAGGTCCTGGAACAAGCGCAAAGCATTCGCGAACTGGCCCAGGCCGGCAAGAACCAGCTGACCGCGCCGCTCAAGGTCGGCGCGATCTACACTGTCGGCCCGTATCTGTTCCCGCACTTGATCCCGCAACTGCATCGCGTCGCGCCGCAGATGCCGCTGTATATCGAAGAAAACTTCACCCACGTGCTGCGCGACAAACTGCGCAATGGCGAGTTGGACGCGATCATCATCGCCCTGCCGTTCAACGAGGCGGACGTACTCACGCTACCTCTCTACGACGAGCCGTTCTACGTGTTGATGCCGGCCTCCCACCCGTGGACCAAGAAGGACACTATCGACGCCGCCCTGCTCAACGACAAGAGCCTGCTGCTGCTTGGCGAAGGCCACTGCTTCCGCGACCAGGTATTGGAAGCCTGCCCGACCCTGACCAAGGGCAACGACGGCGCCAAGCACACCACGGTGGAATCCAGCTCACTGGAAACCATTCGCCATATGGTCGCTTCCGGCCTGGGCATCTCGATCCTGCCGCTGTCAGCCGTAGACAGCCATCACTACGCCCAGGGCGTAATCGAAGTGCGCCCGCTCACACCTCCGGTGCCGTTCCGCACCGTGGCGATCGCCTGGCGTGCCAGCTTCCCACGCCCCAAAGCGATTGAGATTCTCGCCGATTCGATCCGCCTGTGCTCGGTGGCCAAGCCGCCCGTTGCGAGCTAAGCAACCGTATGACTGAGCTGTCGCAGGTGCCGGTGACGGCACTCAAGGGTGTGGGTGAGGCCATGGCCGAGAAGCTGGCCAAGGTCGGCCTGGAAAACCTCCAGGACGTGCTGTTCCATTTGCCCCTGCGCTACCAGGATCGCACCCGCGTGGT
Organism: Pseudomonas synxantha; assembly: GCF_900105675.1. Lineage (NCBI taxonomy): Bacteria > Pseudomonadati > Pseudomonadota > Gammaproteobacteria > Pseudomonadales > Pseudomonadaceae > Pseudomonas > Pseudomonas synxantha. The sequence continues at coordinate 5,983,271 of NZ_LT629786.1, forward strand.
GCCCATCGGCCACTTGCGCCCCGGGCAGGACGCGGTGATCGAAGGCACCGTCAGCGGCGCCGACGTGGTGATGGGCAAACGCCGTAGCCTGGTAGTGCGCCTGCAGGATGGCACCGGTGGCTTGAGCCTGCGCTTCTACCATTTCAGCAACGCGCAGAAAGAGGGCCTCAAGCGTGGTACCCGCGTGCGCTGCTACGGCGAGGCGCGCCCTGGCGCTTCGGGCCTGGAAATCTACCACCCGGAATACCGCGCCATTACCGGCGACGAACCGCCACCGGTAGATACCACGCTCACACCGATCTACCCGCTGACCGAAGGCCTGACCCAGCAACGCCTGCGCCAGCTGTGCATGCAGACCCTGACCATGCTCGGCCCGCAAAGCCTGCCCGACTGGCTGCCCCTGGAGCTGGCCCGCGACTATCAACTGGCGCCCCTGGCTGATGCGATCCGCTACCTGCACCACCCGCCCGCCGATGCCGACGTGGACGAACTCGCTCTCGGCCATCATTGGGCCCAGCATCGCCTGGCCTTCGAAGAGCTGCTGACCCACCAACTGTCCCAGCAGCGCCTGCGTGAAAGCATGCGCTCCCTGCGCGCCCCGGCAATGCCAAAGGCCACCCGGCTGCCGGCGCAATACCTGGCTAACCTCGGCTTTGCGCCGACCGGAGCGCAACAGCGTGTGGGCAATGAAATCGCCTACGACCTCAGCCAGCAAGAACCGATGCTGCGCCTGATCCAGGGCGACGTAGGCACAGGCAAGACCGTGGTGGCTGCCCTCGCCGCCTTGCAAGCACTGGAGGCTGGTTATCAAGTGGCGCTGATGGCGCCCACTGAAATCCTTGCCGAACAACATTTCATCACCTTCAAGCGCTGGCTCGAACCGCTGGGCCTGGAAGTGGCGTGGCTGGCCGGCAAGCTCAAAGGCAAGAACCGCGCAAGCGCCCTGGAGCAGATCGCCGCGGGCGCCCCTATGGTGGTGGGCACCCATGCGTTGTTCCAGGACGAAGTGCAGTTCAAGAACCTTGCCTTGGTCATCATTGACGAACAGCACCGCTTCGGCGTGCAACAGCGCCTGGCCCTGCGCCAGAAAGGCGTGGGCGGGCGCATGAACCCGCACCAGTTGATCATGACCGCCACCCCGATCCCGCGCACCCTGGCCATGAGCGCCTACGCCGACCTCGACACCTCTATCCTCGACGAACTGCCGCCCGGGCGTACCCCGGTCAATACCGTGCTGGTCACCGACACCCGGCGCGTTGAAGTGATAGAGCGCGTGCGCGGCGCCTGTGCCGAAGGCCGTCAGGCGTACTGGGTGTGCACCTTGATCGAAGAGTCCGAAGAGCTGACCTGCCAGGCCGCCGAGACCACCTACGAAGACCTCACCAGCGCCTTGGGCGAACTCAAGGTCGGGCTGATCCATGGGCGCATGAAACCTGCGGAGAAGGCCGCAGTGATGGCCGAGTTCAAGGCCGGCAACCTGCAATTGCTGGTGGCGACCACGGTGATCGAAGTGGGCGTGGACGTGCCCAACGCCAGCCTGATGATCATCGAAAACCCCGAGCGCCTGGGCCTGGCGCAACTGCACCAACTGCGCGGCCGGGTCGGCCGGGGCAGTGCTGCCAGCCACTGCGTGTTGCTGTATCACCCGCCGCTGTCGCAGATCGGTCGTCAGCGCCTGGGGATCATGCGCGAAACCAATGACGGTTTTGTCATCGCCGAAAAAGACCTCGAACTGCGCGGTCCGGGTGAAATGCTCGGCACGCGCCAGACCGGCCTGCTGCAATTCAAGGTTGCTGACCTGATGCGCGACGCCGATCTGTTGCCTGCCGTGCGCGACGCCGCCCAGGCCCTGCTCGAACGCTGGCCCGATCACGTCAGCCCGTTGCTGGATCGCTGGCTGCGGCACGGGCAGCAATACGGCCAAGTGTGACGCCTGACGCACTTATCCGACCAACACCTGTATCAAGCTGGTTATACTCCAATGAATGTAAGAAATTGGATCAGGCCATGTCAGAAGTTGCCCTCGCCACAGCCCCACTGACCGCCCCGCCGGTCATTCGGGCGCTGCTCGCCAAGCTCGCCATCCCCTACACGGAAGTCATCGAACAACCTGGCATGAACCCTGCGCAAAAGGTCCAGGCGGTGTTGCTTGAAGATGCGGTTGGCGCACTCATGGTGCTGTTCCCCCAAAGCCAGTTGCTCGACCTCAACCGCCTCGCCGAACTCACGGGTCGCCGCCTCACGGCCGTTGCCCCTGAGCGCGTCGAACGCATGCTCGGCAAGCATGCCCTGAGTCTGCTGCCGGGCCTGCCGGCACTCACCAGTTCACCGTGCCTGTATGAAGGCAGCCTGCTCAACGAGCCGAGCCTGCTGGTGCATTCGGGCGAAGCCGGACTGTTGCTGGAAATCCCCGGCGACGCGTTCAAGGGTATGCTGACCAAGGCCAGCGCCGCGCACTTCGGTGAACCGCTGAGCAATATCCGCCCAAACCTCGACCGCCCCAATGATGACCGCGAGGAAATCACCCAGGCGATGCAGGCGTTCACCGCCCGCCGTATCCAGCAACGTCTTGAGGCGACCATCGAGATTCCACCGCTGGCCGACACGGCGCAAAAGATCATCAAGCTGCGCGTCGACCCCAACGCCACAATCGATGACATCACCGGCGTGGTGGAAACCGACCCGGCCCTCGCCGCCCAAGTGGTGAGTTGGGCCGCGTCGCCCTACTACGCATCGCCGGGCAAGATCCGTTCAGTCGAAGATGCCATCGTGCGCGTACTGGGCTTCGATCTGGTGATCAACCTGGCCCTCGGCCTGGCCCTGGGCAAGACCCTGAGCCTGCCCAAGGACCGTCCGCATCAGTCCACGCCCTATTGGCACCAGTCGATCTACACCGCCGCCGTGATCGAGGGCCTGACCCGCGCCATACCGCGCGCCCAGCGCCCGGAAGCCGGCCTGACCTACCTGGCCGGCCTGCTGCACAACTTCGGCTACCTGCTGCTGGCCCACGTGTTCCCGCCGCACTTTTCGCTGATCTGCCGGCATCTGGAGGTCAACCCGCACCTGTGCCACAGCTATGTCGAACAGCACTTGCTAGGTATCACCCGCGAGCAGATCGGTGCCTGGCTGATGCGCTATTGGGACATGCCCGACGAACTGTCCACCGCCCTGCGGTTTCAGCACGATCCGACCTATGACGGGCAATACGCTGAGTATCCGAACCTGGTGTGTTTGGCCGTACGCTTGTTGCGCAGCCGGGGGATTGGTTCCGGGCCCGACGAGACCATTCCAGATGCGCTGCTTGAGCGTCTGGGCCTGAGTCGTGAGAAGGCTGAGGAAGTAGTCGGCAAGGTGCTGGATGCCGAGGTGTTGTTGCGCGAACTGGCTTCCCAGTTCAGCCAGGGCTGAATGTGTAGCCCCTCAGGCCGCTATCGGGAGCAAGCCCCCTCCCACATTTGCCTGCATTCCAACGTTGGAACTCAATCAAATGTGGGAGGGGGCTTGCTCCCGATGCATCCAACTCGGCCTACCTGAAACCCTACTTCTTCTTTTTCGGCTTCAAATACTTGGTCAACCCCTGAAACCAGATTACCAGCGCCGGGTTGCCCTTGATCTGGATCTATTGATCGTTCCCACGCTCTGCGCTCATCGCTCTACACAAATCTCGATGAGCACAGAGCGAGGGAACAATCACTAACCGAGTAACGGAAGGTAGATCAGTCGTGGTTCTTATCAATCAATGTAAACACCAACGCCTTTACTTGAAAAGTGGGGCTGTACTTGCAGATCAACTTGATATTCGGATATGTACTTGGATCAAGGCGATAGGCATCCCATCCTCCAGTCATGCCCACGGGCTGTGGCATTTTTACAGGAGCACTCGATTCTATCGGGACGCCGAAATGAGACCGAATGTCGGATTTTGTCATCGTAGAAGCGAGCGGTTTGGGCAGCTCGCCCTTATATTCAACCGTTGAGGGAGTGCTTTTGATCAGAGTGATGAATAGCGTTTCCAATCGCTTGGTTTCTGCCCAAAAACTCAAGGAAAGACCCAATGCCGGTTCCAAGTGTAGGCGATCCCGCCCTTCATAAAGTTCCTGTAATGGCTGGTTCGGTATCAACCCTTCGGCAATCAAAACGTCGTAGCGCCTGCCAAGACTCCTGATCCAGCCCTCGATAGTTTTCGCATTCATCAATACCACCCCTGTTCTTTAGCGAGCCTATGCAGCTGCTCTCGAGCCACTTCAATGTCCGCATCGGTGAAGCCTTCTTCAAGAAGGCCGCGTTTAATCGCATTGAAATTGCTGTCCACTGCTGCCCTAAGGTCGGAGGCATCCTGCACCTGCTTTGCTTTGGTACTACGCCCCCGTAGGTCTCACTGTATTTTTGATGGACTCGGGCAGGAATAGCGATGCTTGGGGCTCGTCGAAGGTAATCCCTTATTTCCCGTGGATCCATTTCTCCGTCAAGTTTTAATAAAACGGCTTCAAGCACTTTACGAGCCGGAAGATGATCGATGTCATAACCATCTTTGATGCTACGACTGCTCAAGTCGTCATATGCCCCAACTTCCAGTGGAGTAACCATTGGCTTGGCAAACACCAAATACAACGGCGGCAGACCCGAATCAGCAGGAAACGAAATGATCGTATCCTGCCAGGTGACGTCCTCAGCTTCCCGACCTGGGTAGTGACTGATTACCGAATCTTGCCCCACTGCAACCGGATGAACGAACAAATTATCCAAGCGCTCCGGTGTACCTGGGTATGGGCTCGGCGCACTGACCACCGGTCCACGGTTCGGCGTCCAAGTGATGCTGATGCCATCCAGCACCGCCACCATCGCGCTGTTGTCCGCATTCCATCCGGCTTGCGCAACGGGCACGCGATCAACACCACTCTCAGGCTTGGTATGTATGCCGTAAACACGCAGTTCACCTGACTCATCCTGGCGAAACTGGAAACGCACCCGCGTACTGGCCGAGCGCATACCGGCCAACTGTGCGGGGCTGTACAGCGTTGAATCACCGATATCTCGCGGCCAAAAAGCCAGAAGCACGACGTTGAGGGCCGAACTGGCGCCGGCCAGCCCTCGTACAGCCCAGGCCCCGAGGTCGCTGCCGAGCGTTCCGGAGACCCTGCCGACGGCGCCCGTCGTACCGGTTGAGGCCATGACGGCCGTGGTGCCGAAGTTCCTGGCGTTTTCCGGGCCGGTTCCCGCAGCGGTAGAACCGGCCGGCACCGAAACGCATGATTTGGCGAAAACGCATGCATCAGCGGCACGATTCGGCGCAACGGGCGCGGAAAAGCTGGGAGGGGGCGAGACGGATGCGGTCGGTCCCATTCCAGCGGCGGTGAATCGTTGAGGCTGGGGGCCGAACTGCTGAGATTTGAAGCTCTGATTGGCAATCAACTCCGGCGGCGGATCGCATTTGCAGATACACAGATCCCCCTCAAGCGCCGCCTGCTTGCCGTCCCACTCTTCGTGCAGATGAGGGCCGGTGAGCGCGATGAAGCCTTCAGTGCCGCAGGCTGGACAAGCGACCCGGTCACCCTCCCTTGAGATCAATTCGCCGTTGAAACTGGTGCGCTCACAACCGCTGATCACTTTGCCACCCGCCGTGGTGGTTGAACCCGTGGTGATGTTGTAGCGCCTCACATCTGGCTCTGCACGCGGTCGTTGAGAGGGGTGTTGACTGGGCCGATTGACTGCAGGACCTGAGTATCAGTGCTCTTCATGGTTTGTCCTTTTTTACGCGTACGGGTGCTCAAACGCGGTCGTGGCGTCTGCCTCCTTTCAGTTGACGCTTTTTTATCGTCTACTGTGCTGCGTTATGGTGGCTGTGCGCGGGATACCTTCGGGTATGCCGGTTTCCTTAATCTCCGGTCCGCGAACCTGCGCACAGCTGCCACCCCATCGCATCGCGGCGATCAATGGCAGCTCCACTTAGATTAAGGAATTTCACAATGATCAAACCCACCCCCAACCCTCCCATCCGCCTGTTCACCGTTGCCGACAGCATCAGCACCGAAGACCTGTTGATCAACCTCAGCGAAACACTTGCTTCGGCCAACGCGCTGAGCTGCGACCTGGCCTTTAACTTAGAAGGTTCACCACGAGAGGAACTGCTGGGCGTTGCGCAATTGATTGAGCTGGCACAGTTGTTGGCTGATCGAGTACTCACTGTCTCAGGACAGGTAAGCCCGTGAGATGACGGACTGACCCCTTTTGAGAGCAAGTCACTTCCCACATTTGACCGAATTCCAGCTATGGAATGCATTCCAAGTGTGGGAGGGGGCTTGCTCCCGATGAATCCACCTCGGTTTTACTGAAAACCTCAGCTCTTCTTTTTCTTCGGTTTCAAATACTTGGTCAACCCCTGGAACCAGATCACCAGCGCCGGGTTGCCCTTGATCTGGATCGACTTATCCTGAATCCCCGTCATGAACGCCAGTTGCTTGTTCTTCGCCTGCATCGTGGCAAAACCGTAGGCGGCATCCTTGAAGGCAATCGCAAAAGCAGGCTCAGGGTGAACACCTGAACGGCTGGTGATGCGCTGGTCTTTGACAATGAAGTGACGGGCAACCTTGCCGTCGAGGGTCTGCAGCTGGAAGGCCAGGTCTTTGTCACCCAGTTGCTGCTGGAACGCGGGGTTGGTGCGGCTGGCTTTGCCCATCATCAGGCCCAGCACCCACAGGAGAAGACGAAATTTCATGCACACGGCCTCGGTGTATTTATTGGAGTGGCCGCAGCAGTGTAACGATTTGCAAAAAGAACGCCACCGATCTCGCGCTTTAGACGCAGATCGGCGGGCGTTTAACGCTTATAGCAACAAGTGCTTAGACGTTAGGGCAAGGCACCGGTGCCCAGTCGACCAGGTTCGGGTTGGTGCAGTTGAGCTTGAGCTGGGAATCACCCGCGTTGGCCACCTGCTTGCTTTCAGCCTGCTTGGCCTGGGCCGTTTGCAAGGTCTTCTCGGTGGTGACCGCTTCTTTCGGCACGGTTGGCAGCACTGGCTTTTTCGGTGGCTTGGTGCCGCCTTTCTTCTTCGTCGACGTCACAACGGGGGCTGCATCGGCCTGGGCCACGGTGACCACGTCGGCACGCTGTACGCCGACTTGTTGCAGGTCTTTTTCGTAGGCCTGGGTGTAGTTGTTCAGATCTTCGCTGGCTTTGCCGTTGACCGCGACGATCAGGTCATTGGATTCCTTCAGGCCCGCAACGATTTCCGCCAGGCGCTTGCGGCCTTCGGTGTCGTTGACAGTCTTGGCCTTGCGGTCGGCCACCAGCTTGGTGAACGCGCTCTGGTAGCACTGTTGCGAGGCCTTGGCGTAGGCGGTGCTGCGGTCGATGTCGGAAACGCTTTTGTTCACGTCAGCGGCATAGGAGGCAATGCGCTGGTTGTCATCGGCAATCTGCTTCTGACGCTCGGTGTAGTAACCCGCCGCGCCGCCGGCCAGAGCGCCGCCCGCAGCGCCGATGGCGGCGTTACGGCCACGCTTTTCCTTGTCGCCGGTCAGGGCGCCCAACAACGCACCGCCGGCCGCGCCGATGGCGGCACCGGTCACCACCGACTTGGTCATGTTCGAATCGGTAGCGCGCAGGTGCTGCACCGGCTCGTAGCAGTTGGGGTAGTACTCGACCTTGGTGCTCGATGCGACCTTGGAGGCTGGCGACGTAGCGCAACCAGTCAACACGGTGCTGAAACCGGCTGCGATCAGCAGCAGGTGACGCTTGGAAACCGCCTTACGGGAAAAAAGCATAGGTGTGATCTCTATTAAGTTTGACTTGCCCAGCACGGCCCACCGCCGCCTGAGTCCTTTCCAAGCTCGCTAGACAGCCAACGATCAAGACCGCTGACCGCTCGCTGCGAGCAATTCCTTCAAGATCGTTGCCGGGTCGGCCCGCTGTTGCTTGCGGTAGTTGCCGACATGGCGAACGAACAGTGTCGCGCGCGTCACCAGGCTCTTGCCGAGCACTGGCTTGCGATCCAACTCTTCCTTGATTCGTTGAAACTGCGCCTGGATCACCGCATCGGTATAGCGCGTGCCGGTGGCCAGGTTGTCGATATAGATAGCCACCGCACCGTCGAGGGCGCTGCGTCCATTGGTAATGGCCGTGGCGAACAGCTGCGCGCTGGCCTCGTCCTTGCTGTCCACGGCCTGCTGGCGACTCTTCTGCAGGTTGGCCAGGCGGATGTTGTAGTTGCTGATGGTCTCGGCCACCAACGCCGCCGACTGAATCAGGTTGCCCGCCGCTTCTTCACGTTGCTGGGCGATCAGCGAAACGTTGCGCTTGAGCTCTTCGTTGACCAGGCCCAGCTCGGCTTGCAGCTTGGGGTCGACGCTGGCGGCGATGATGCTGTCCAGGCGCTTGGTCGGGTCCTGGGCGTCGTCGATGGCGTCAGTCAATGAGGCCAGGCGCCCTTCCTTCTGCCATTGGGCAAACAATTCCTTGTAGCGCGAACGCGGCGCCGACAATGCGCCAATCGCCACGCGAAAGCCGGTGGTCTCGTTGCTTTGTTCGGTGCCATCGGCAGCAAACAGCGGGTATTCGCGGCGCATGCCGGTGAACAGCGTGCCCTCGCCTTCCAGGTAGTTGCCGCCCTTGACCACAAAGCCACCATAGGTGCCCTGGCGCCGGCCGGCGTGGACCAGCTGGAAGGATTCCTGGACCATTTCCGCAGCGTTGCCGATCACGTCAAACAGGCCGATGGGGTTGGGCAACTTGGTACCGATGGGCATCAGCCGTGCTGCCTGCCCAGTGCCACCAGCCACCTGGTTGAACACCGCGTAGTCGGCCAACGGGCCATCGCTTTCGCTGCCCTCGGCGCGGCGTGGGTACAGGCGCCCTTCCAGGTCCTGGCGGCTGACCGCCTGGCCACCGCGTGCGGCGTACTCCCACTCCACTTCGGTGGGCAGGCGCACAAAGCCCAGGCCGCCGTCTTCGGCCGACGATCCACGCCCACTCACCGGCAGCAATTCACGGTGGTACTTCATCAGCCAGGCGCTGTAGACCGCCGAAAACCGCTCGGCTTCAAAGCGCGACAGTTTCACCTTGGGCAAACGCCCGGCCATACCGGCAGGCGCGTCACAGGCCGGGGCCGGCTCGCCGCTGGCCAGGGACTGCGCCTGGGCCATCACCTGGGCGTACTGGCGCGCGGTCACTTCGTATTTGCCGATGAAATACAGCATGGGCTTGAGCGGGGTCTTGGCGTCGGTCTTCGGCATCAGCGGCGCGATGACTTTATTCCAGTCCTTGGGCAAGTCCTTGAGGGTGAACTGGCCATTGATGAAGTCGCGGCGATAGCCGGAAATAAACGACTGCTGATAACCGGCCTCGCCTTCGGCAAAGGGGTAGCCGAGGCTGATTTCGCGGTCATCCAGGGTGCCCTGGGCCAATACATAGGCGTAGCGGAACACCATGTTGCCGTCGCAGGGCAGCGGCAGGCTGACGTCATCCGGCAACGGCTTGGGGTTGTCGAGCTTGTCGCTTGCCTCATCCGCCCAGGCCAGAGAGGCCAGGCTCAGCGCCACACAGACGCCCAATAACTTATACATCTCTGATTCCCTCAGAAGCCTGAATACGCGCCACTCGCCAACCACCACAGGCGGCCGCCACGGCGCTGACGCCGAACACAGCAGCCAGGGCCAGACCGTAATGACGCGCCAACAGGTGGCTGGCGTATTCGCCCGGCACCTGCACAAAAAGCTTATTCAGCGCGGCCTCGGCCAGGCCATACAGCCCACCACTGAGCACGGCGGCAAAGCCCGCGCTGTACAGCGCCTGCAGCAGCACAAATAACAACAGCGCCCCGGTGGAAAACCCCAGCAGACGCAACACCGATAATTCCCGGCGCTTGCGCGCCACCGCCGCCAGGGTTGCGGCGAAGATCGCCGCAAACGCCCCGGCCAGGGCCAACCCGGCGATGACCCAGAACACAATCGACAGGTTGCGACTCAACGACTGCACCTGGGCGATGGTGTTCGCCTGGGTCGACACCAGTAGATTCTGCCCGGCGAAGAACACCCGCAACGGCTCTACATCGGTGAGGTTGCGCGCATACAAGCGAAACGCCGGATACACCCGCTGTTCGCTTACCGCCACCGCATCCCCCGCCCAGCCCAACGCCGCTACTGCACGGCCATCGCGGTAATCTTCCGCCGCTTCCAACAAGCCCAGGCCTGCAAACAAACCGTCACGGGCGAACGCTTCCAACGGCAACACGGCCAACACCTGCAATCGCGTGTGCTGGGCTTGGACCTGCCCGGCCACCTGCCGCGCAAAGCTGGTCTGCAGCCAGTCGCCAGGCCTGGCCGCGAGCTTTTCGGCGGCGGTATGGCTCAGCACGATCTGGTCCAGACCATGGGGTATCGGCAAGCCGGTCAACAACGGATCACCCGCGGCGGTCGGCAGCATTTCCAGAGTCAGCGCACCCACCTGGGCCGTTGCCGCAATCTGCCGTGTACGCGGCAAGGCGAACGCCACATCGCTGCGCTGCCCCAGCTGCTCGATAAACGCCGCGCTGAACCGTCCACCACCCAACGGGATGATTTCACGGGTGGCGGGGTCAGTCTCCAAGCGTTCGGTCAAACTGCTGACCAGTCCAAATTTCAGGCCGAATAACACCAGCAACGGCGCGATGACCGCCACCAGCGCCAGCACCGAACAGGCCGACAGCCAGCGATCGTTGCGGTAGTCCTGCCAGGCGAGCGATGTGATCAGGCCGATGCGCATCAGCACACCTCCCCGAGGGTCGCAGTGACGCCGCCGTCAGCATCGCGACGGCAACTGATACGCCGCACCTGCAAGCCACTGGCACGGGCCAGAGGCTCGTCATGGGTGGCGATCACACAGGCAGTGCGGTGCTCGCGGGCCTGGGCCAGCAACGCCTGCATCACACGTTCGGCGTTGAGCGGGTCGAGGGACGCAGTCGGTTCATCCGCCAGCACCAGTTGCGGCCCATGGGCCAAGGCCCGGGCACAGCTCACACGCTGGCGCTGGCCCACCGATAACGCGGCCGGGCGCTTACCCAACTGGTCGCTGATCTGCAACTGCTCGGCCAGGCGCGCCACGCGGCCGTCGTCTTTCAAGCCCAGCAATTGCCGGGACAAGGCGATATTGCCGCGCACATCGAGAAACCCCAACAAACCACCGGTTTGCGGCACATAGCCCAGGTGCTGGCTGCGCAATGCAGCCAGGTCGGATTGCCGGTCGGCACGCCACAGCGCGCCGATGTCCTGCTGGTTGAAGTCAAACTGCTCGGCCTGATCCGGCGCCAAGACCAGCGCCAGCAGGTCCAGCAAAGTGCTTTTGCCGCAACCGCTGGGCCCGACAATCGCCAGTTGTTCACCTGCGTCCAGGTGCAGCGCCGCAATCACCAGGCTATAGCGCTGGCTGCCGACTCCCCGGCTCTTGTGTACCGCGTTCAGGCTCAGCATTAAGGCAGCGTCGACAGCGGCACGCGGTACAACGCGTCGCCCGGTTCGGCATCGCCGAAACGGACCCAGTTGGCCACGTCGTTATGGAAGGTTTCATACAGGCGGATCTTCGAATCCAGCTCGTCGATAAAGTCTTCCTGCTCGGCCACGCTCAACGACAACCACAAATCCTGGGTCATGTTCAGCGACTTGCTGCGATACGGCAGGCCCTCCAGGTATTCGCCGAGCAAACCGCCATCGGCCAGGTTGCCGCCCTTGCGCAAGGCTTGGGGGTCACGGCTCATATAGGCCGAGGCGCTGGCAATTTCCTGGAAGAAATCCTTGGGTGAGCGTTGGGTCTTGCGCGCCGCATCCACGATCAACTTCAGCGACTGCTGCAGATCGTTGAGTTGCAGCTTGGTCAGCATCACGCACACCTGGAACGCCGGCAGCGCCGGGTTGGTCAGGTCGCGGTCGGCGGTCCAGGCGTTGACCAGCTGCGGCGCCTGGCTGGCGGTTTTGCGCCCGAGGAAATCCATGTGCATGGCATAACCGACGGCTGCGGATTTATCCGCCAGGCTTGGCGCCGAACTCAGCAGCGGCACCGGTTGTGGCGTGTTACTGCGCACCTGATGCACCAGGTTGGCGAACACCGTGCCGATCTCATCCACGCGCTCACCCAGTTTGCGCACATCACCACCCGGCACCGGCGTATAGAGGTCGCCGATCTGCGGGTTGGCATCGGCGGTAAGGATCCGGTATTGGCTCTCGGCACCGGCGTGGGTTTTCTTGCCGGCGTCGGTGCGCAGGTGCAGCGCATAGATCTTGATCTGCTTGCCCAGCGCCGCCTGGCGCACTTCGGCTTCGTTCATCTGGGTGGCGGCGAACGGGTCGTTCTTGCGCAACGCGCCCGCGTCGGTAACCAGCAGGATGATGCGACCGCCGTAGCCCGACCAATCCATTCCATCCACCGCCTGCATCACGCCGGCAAACGCATCTTCGTTGAAGGAATGGCTGGACACCGTAGAAGCCTTGACCTGACGCGCCATATCGAGGAAGCGTTGCGGGTCACGGCCTTGGTCGAGGCTGATCAGGGTTTTGGCGACATATTCCAGGCCCGGGGTTTTCTTGATGCTGCTGCGGAAACCCACCAGGCCGAAGCTGACACTGTCCAGCTCGCCACGTTCGGCAATGCGGGTTTGCAGTTCGTGAACCACATCGCGCACCTGATCGATATACGGCTGCATCGACACGGTGGTGTCCACCACCAGCACCACGGCGGTGCGGAAGGCGTCGGCGTTTGCGCTGATCAGCGGCGTGGCCGGTTTGGCCTGCGCGCTGCTGCCCGGGTCGATGGAGGCGATGTTAAGCAACTGCACCGGCTGGCCGTGTTCATCGAAGCTTTCTTTGGCGTCGAAGATCGGCAGCAGGTAGAACTGGTCCTGTGGCACCGCGCTGGCCGTCGGCTCCAGAGCCAGCACCTGCTGGTTGTCTTCACGGTTGCTCTGCGCCTTGGCCAGCACGCTTTTCGCCGCGGCGGGATCGGCCAGCAGTTTTTCCACTTCGGTCGATTGACGCAGGAACATCACCGGCGCCCGACCGGAGCGTTCGGTGAACTTGAGCACCAGGCTCTGCTTCCAATCGCTGACCTGGGAGGCCGGCAGCCAACCGTCGCTGCGACCATCAGTGGCAGCGCCGACGCGTACCCACGGGCTGCCATCGACATCCTTGCGCTGGTACACGTAGAGCACCGAGAACGCCGGCAAGGTTTTGCCTGGCGCACTGCCCGCATCTGTTGAAAGCTTGGCGCCGGGCTTGCTGAGCACGCGCTGGAACAGGGTCTTCTTGCCCGCCATCAGCAGAGGCCTTTGGCCGCCGTCGACTTCGGCGGCCGCCACGGGTGGCGTCACCTTCGGCACTACGGCAGACGGCGGCTGGGTCGGTTCATCGCTGCCACTCAACCACCAGTAGCTAGCGCCGCCAATGGCCAAGGCAACCGCCACCGCCACGGCGGCCAACGCCAACACCGGTCCACGGCGCTGCTCGGACGGCGCGTTGTGCTGCGTCGGAGTCACCACCGGCTGGCGCACTATCGGCTGCGGCTGTGGTTTATCGGTCGGGATATCGATGGTGACGGGCGTCATGCCCGCCAGGTCGAAACTCAATGGAATCGGCAGCGGCCGCACCAAGGTGGCTTCTGCCGAGTCCGCCGGCAGTTGCTCCAGTGCCTCCAGCAACGCCGCCGCATTCGGGAAGCGCTCCGCCGGGTCCTTGGCCAGCAACTTGCGCAGCACGCCCTGATAACGCCCGTGGTGCACCGGCAGCTCCGGTAACGGCTCGGTCAGGTGCGCCAGTGCGGTAGAGAGCGCATCGGTGCCGCTGTAGGGCAGCTTGCCGACGAGGATCTCGTACAACACCACGCCGAGCGCGTAGAGGTCGGCACGACCATCGATCTCCTGGCCTCGCGCCTGCTCCGGGCTCATGTAGCTTGGCGTGCCCACGGCAAACCCGGCCTGGGTGAATTGGGTGCGGTCGTCCAGTGACTTGGCGATGCCAAAGTCCGAGAGCACTGCGGTGCCGTCGGCGCGGAACAGGATGTTCGCCGGCTTGACGTCGCGGTGCACCAGGCCTTGGGCATGGGCATAACCCAGCGCCGAGGCAATCTGGCGGATCAGCGTCACGCCCTGCTCCGGCGTCAGGCCGGCGGCAATGCGCTCCTTGAGCGTGCCGTTGGGCAGGTATTCCATGGCCATGTAATACAGCTCACCGACGTTGCCGATGTCATGGATGGTCACCGTGTGCGGATGCGACAAGCGCGCCAGGGTCTTGCCCTCGCGCAGGAAGCGTTCGCAGAACGTCGGGTCGGCCGCCAGCGCTGCCGCCATCACCTTCAACGCCACCTTGCGCTCCAGCGAACGCTGGGTTGCCAGGTACACGCTGGCCATGGCGCCTTCGCCGATCTCGCCTTCGATGTCATAACCCGGGATGACGATGTTCATGACGAGACCTTCACGACAATGGCGGTGATGTTGTCCGGTGCGCCGCGATTGAGCCCCAGGTGCACCAGGCTGCGCACGATTTCATCCGGCGCGTCATGGCTGAGCACTTCGCGGATTTCATGGTCTTCGACGGTCTTGTTCAGTCCATCGCTGCACAACAGGTAGCTGTCGCCGGGGGCGATCAACAGGTCCACCGAGGCGACATCCAACTGGGCTTCCACGCCAACAGCGCGGGTGACGATATTGGCGCGTGGATGTGTGCGGGCGTCGGCTTCACTGAGCAAGCCGCTGTCTTGCAAATCCTGGACGTAGCTGTGGTCGCGGGAAATGCTTTCCAGCACACCGTCGCGCAGGCGATACAAACGACTGTCGCCGGCCCACAGGCACACGCCGCGCAAGCCGCGTGCAACGAACACCACCACGGTGCTGCCCATCATGGTCACGCCACGGTTGGCGGTTTCTTCGCGCACAGTGGTGTTGATGCGCATCAGGTCGTTGCGCAGCGCCGCCGCGTATTCGTCGAGGGAGCGGCCCAGCGGCACGTTACGCAAACTGTCGACGATCAAGCTGCTGACATAGTCCCCCGCCGCGTGCCCGCCCATGCCATCGGCCACCACCCACAGGCGGTGTTCCGGCAGGTCCAGGCAGGCATCTTCGTTGACTTGGCGAACCATGCCCACATGGCTTTTGCTCGCGGATTTGTACGTCGCCCCCATCTACACCACACCTTCTTGTCCGAGCAAAAACTGCGCAAAATCGTCGGCGGCAGGCAAACCCTGGCACCGTAATAAACCTGGGGAAATATGCTGCGAACCCCGGCCCCACCACAGGCTCGCGCCCTCGCATGCCTGTTCGGCCAGTGCGGTCATGCGCTGATGGGGCTCGCTGGCTGCCACCCGTTGCAGGCCGGCGAAACGGCTATCCACTGCACGCGGCTCAGTCGCCGGCACGCCCAGGGTGTCGAGGCCAGCGTTGAAGTTTTCGAAGGTGGCGCCGCTGTCCAAGGTGCCGAGCAATAGCGCTTCGGCCTGCTCGAACCAAATGTCCGGGCCGCCCACCAGAGAGGCGGGGTTGGTGTCGCGATCCAGCAAGCTGACCACCGTCAACGGAAAATACCGCCCGACCCGGTCAATGCTCGGCATCACCACCCCGGCCGCCGCATCCGGCCCGCACACGTCCGGTGCCAGCACAAAACGCCATAACGGGCTGACCAGGTATGCCTTGAGCCAGTCACCGCCCAGGCTGTTCTGGCTGGCGAGCAACCCCGCCGCCAGCCAACTGTCCCAGGGGCCGATAAAACTCTGGGGCAAGGCGCGGCTGACAAAGTCCCCGCGGCTGGCCAGCTTGCCGTAGAAACCCAGGGTCGTCATAGACGCTCCGGCAGGCTGAAGCCGCTGAGTACCCGGCTCTTGAACGGGTTGAAGGCACTATTGGCACGCAATTCGTAGGCGATGCTGGCGCCGTCGACCCGCAAGCGCAGGTTGAAGCGATCCGGCGAGTTGCCGGCGGTAAGATCCGATTGCTCCAGCAGGCGGAACCAGGCCCATGGGCCATCCAGGGTGATGCCGGAGCGACCACTGGCCGACGGCGGCATGATGGAAATGCGCACCACGCCAATACTGCCGGGGTTAGGCCATTGCATCGCCACCGGGCGGCTCGGGCCGTGGTCGTAGCTCAATTGTTGACCGTCCAGATCGAGCAGGAACTGAGTGATGGTCGGGTCCATAGACACTGGCTTGAGTTCGAAACGCACGATGGGCTGGGTGCCCCCGGATCTGAAAAACGCATCCCGGATAGTCGCTGCACGCTGGAAGGTTTGCAGCACGCCCGGGGCAATCCCAAGCTTCTGCGCCGCACCCGGCTGCCAGCGCCAGGTCTGTGCCGATGTGTCCACATAGGGCTGCAGGTATTTGCGGAAGTAGTTATCCATCACTCCGCCCACGCCAAAGAACTGGCCGAAGTCATCCAGGGTCGCGTCCCGCGCACTGCCCGGCGACATCGGATAGCGACCAGCCAACGACTGGCGATACACGTTGACCACCTCGCTGACCCAGGCCGCGTTCAACTGGTTGCGCACCCCGCCCATCATGCTGTTGGTGGTGGAATTGACCACCGACTTGACCATGCCCTGCACCAGCGGCGGCTGGCGCTCGGCATTCAGGCTGACCCGCGTGGCCGCAGCCGCTGCCTGGTTCTTGGCCTCACCGAGCAGCGCATCGCCGCTGGCGCCGACCATGGCGCTGACTTGCACATACAGCGCATTCATGTCCGAGAGCAGGCCGTCGATGGCCGCCGGCTCACCTTCGTTTTTACTGACGATGCTGTTGAGTTCGGCAAAGTGCGCGGTCACTGGATCGTCCGCAACCACCGGGGCATTCGCCGTGGTTTGTTCCTGGCCGAGCAAGCTGCCCAGGCGCTCCTTGAGTTTGTCGACACCGCCCTCCACCGCCACACCTTTGGCGGCCAATTGACGTTCTTCAGCTTGCAGATCGGTTTCCTTGGCCACCGCCACCAACAATTTTTTCAGTGGCGAGGTCGGGCCGGAGATCACCCGCAGCACATCGGCGGCCTGGGCCACGCTGGTGATCGGCACGAAGTCGATGTCGGCGAGCAGCGCATCCCACTGGCGCTGGTAGTCCTGGAAGTACAGGCGGCGCACATCGGCGGCCAGGCTCACCACGTTCTGCTGATCGGCCTGTTCGTGGCCCAACACCCATTGTTCTTCGGCCAGGGTGCCGGTCTGGTTCAGGCTGCTCAGCAGGAATGCCTGGCGATAGCCCTTGGCGGTGAAGAAACCACTCAACGGCTCGCCCAAGGGCTTGCCGCTTTTGCGGCTGAACACCAACGCCGCGTCACGCCCGGCGGCCTCGTTGAGGCGAAAGTCCGGGATACCTTCGGGCAGTTTCTGACGCTTGACCCGGTCATACACCCGCTGCGCTACCGGCAGTTGCTGCAACTGGCGACGCAGGTCATCGATCAGGCGCGGGTCCAGGCGGGCACTCGGCGGGTGCCGCTCGAACAGTGCCTGCAAATGCCCAGCCAGTGCCTGGCGTTGGTCGGCCGGCAGGTCGCGGGGCAGGTTGCGGTCCCAGTCCAGGGCGATCCAGGCCTTGATAAAGTCCGCGTCGTAATGCTCGGTGTCGGCGAGCATCAGGTAAGCCTTGAGGCCCTCATAGAGGAAGTCCGAGTTACCGCCGCCGTGCAGTTGCTCTTCGATACGCGTCACCAGGCGCGGCGCAAAGACGGCGATCAACAGCTTGCGGTACACGCTGGCAGACTCGGCTTCGAGCATATCGCCTTGATACAACCCCAGCCCTTCGGACCAGCTTGGCGAGTCCGCCGCCAGGTTCTTGACCGCATCGAGCAACGGCAGCACGGCAAGCACTTCCCGCTGTGCCGGGCTCAGGTTTTGTACCGTCTGCCCCAGGGGCGCGACCTTCTGGTCGACCTGGGCGATGTACGCCTGGTTGGCGCGATAACTCACCCACCACAGGCTGCTGACCACCACGACCAAGGCGACGGTGGCGGCCAGTACGCCACGGGCGATCCACTTGCGGCGCCGTTCGACTTTCGGGTTCACCCCAACCAAGCCACGCTCGGCGAAGGCCACGGCGGTGAAGAGTTTCTCGATGAAGTAACTGCGCCCGGTGCCGCTCTGGCGCGCCAGGTGCTGGCGGTCCAGATTCATGCTCTGGGCCATGGCGCCGATCAAGCGGTCAATCGGGCTGCCTTCCTGGGTGCCGCTGGTGAAATACACGCCGCGCAGCAACACGCGCTCTTCAAAGGCGTTGGGTTTGAACACAGCTTCGAGGAAGCTTTGCAGGCAGTCCTTCAATGCGCCGAACTGCTGCGGGAAACCGTAGATCAGGTCGCGCCGCGCCGGGTCGCGCTCCTGTTGCAGGCGCTCGACCAAGCGTTCGTTCAGGCGCTGTTCCAGCCCGGCAAATTCACTTTGCAGGTGCGCCAACGGACTGTCGCTGTGCTTGCCGTCATCAAGGGCAAAGGTCATTCCCCATACCTGGGCGCGCTCTTCCTTGCTCAGGTTATCGAAGAACTCCATGAAGCCCGGCACCAGGTCGAGCTTGGTGAGCATCAGGTAGATCGGGAAACGCACGCCCAGTTGGGTGTACAGCTCCTGGATGCGTAGGCGTATCGCGGCGGCATGGGCAGCGCGCTCGGCGTCTGTACCCAACAGCAGATCCGACAGGCTGATGGCGATGAACGCACCGTCGATGGGCCGGCGCGAGCGCTGTTTTTTCAGCAGGTCGAGGAAGCCCAGCCACGCGGCTTTGTCCACCGTGGAGTTGCTGTCCTGGGTGGTGTAGCGGCCAGCGGTGTCGAGCATTACCGCTTGATCGGTAAACCACCAGTCGCAGTTGCGCGTGCCCCCGACGCCGCGCACCGCACCGGCGCCCAATTGTGCCGCCAGCGGGAAATGCAGCCCGGAATTGACCAGCGCGGTGGTCTTGCCCGAACCCGGCGGGCCGATGATCACGTACCAGGGCAGCTCGTAGAGGTTGCGCCGCTCATCGCCACCAAGCTTGGCTTTTTTCAGCAGCGTCAGGGCTTCGTCCATGCGCTGGCGCAGGGTCGACAATTCTTCGGCAGTGGCGACGCTGTTGGGGTCGGCCGGGGTTTCGGCGGCCAGGCTGCGCATCACTTCGGCGGCCTGGCGGCGGGCCTGGATAATGCGGAACACGCGGTAGGCGATCCACAGCGCAAATACCAGGATGATCAGCGCCCAACGTCGCCCCTCGGGCATCAGCACATCGAGCAACGGCCCGACAAACCAGATGATCAGGCTCAGGGCAATCAGGCCCAGCACGGGGATCACCCAGCGAATCATGAAACTGAAAAACGCCTTCACTCGACGCCCCCCGCCAATACGGTGATTTCAACCCGACGATTGCGGGCACGTCCTTCGGCAGTACTGTTGGTCGCCAACGGCTCGGTGTCGCTGCGGCCTTCGGCGCTGAAGCGATCACCCTGGCCGGTCTTGGCCGCGAGAATCTCCAGCACCGACTTGGCTCGGGCTTCGGACAGCGCCCAGTTCGACGGAAAGCGCAACGTGGCAATCGGGCGGTTGTCGCTGTGACCGGTGACGCGTACCTGGCCCTTGACCTTGCGAATGGCGTCAGCGATACGCAGCATCAGCGGCTGGTAGTCATCGACGATGCTGGAGCTGGCGGACGCGAACAGCTCATCGCCACGAATGGTCACCACCGAGCGGTCCACCTTGTCTTCCACGGCCACGCGACCGGCCTTGATGTCTTCGGCCAGGAAGCCGGCCAGGCGCGGCCGCTCGATGACTTTCGGTTGCGCCACCGGACGGTCGATGGCCTGCACCGGGATCTCACCCAGGGCATGGATATTCTTGAATACCGGCTCGGCATCCGAGGCCAGCTTCATGCGCAGGCCGAACAGCAACGCCAGCAATAGCGCCAGGCCAATCGCTACGGCGATCCACGGCGGCATGAATTGCGCCAGGCGGTCACGGGCCACGGTCACGCCGCGCCAATGTGGCGACAGCTCACGCTCGAGTTCGCCACGGGCGCTGCGAATCGCTGCGGCGGTGCGCTCGCGCAAAGCCTCCAATTGGCTGCGCCCATCGGTCATCACGCGGTAGCGGCCTTCGAAACCCAGGCACATGCACAGGTACAGCAGCTCCAGCAGGTACAGGCGTTCCCGTGGGCTTTGCAGGCAATGGTCGAGCAACTGGAAGACCTTTTCACCGCCCCAGGCTTCGTTGTGCACAGTGATCAGCAGGCTTTGTTTACCCCAGTCGCTGGTGCTGCCCCACGGCGTACTCAGTACCGCTTCGTCCAATGCAGTGCA
Organism: Pseudomonas synxantha; assembly: GCF_900105675.1. Classification (NCBI taxonomy): domain Bacteria; kingdom Pseudomonadati; phylum Pseudomonadota; class Gammaproteobacteria; order Pseudomonadales; family Pseudomonadaceae; genus Pseudomonas; species Pseudomonas synxantha. Next base: position 6,003,525 of record NZ_LT629786.1, read on the forward strand.
CAGCGCGTAACGGGCCAGCAGCACTTCATTGCGCGCTACGCCGGCGGCCTCGGCGCGCTCTTCGAACTGGCGCAGGTAGGCCAGCAACTGCGCACGCAGGCTGGCTGGCGCCGGGTGGGCGATGGTGTTGCGCAGCCGCGTCAGCAGTGCCAACAGCGGGCCGGCGGCGCTTTCCAGTGGGTTCAGGCCGTGGCTCTTGCCAGTGAGGATCGGCGCGGCCGGCATCGACAAAGGTGCCGGCTCTGCACGTGCAGGTTCTGGCGCACGGCCACCCGGGCGCGGCATGAACTGGGTGCGGTCATCATCATTGGGATGCATCGCGGATTATCCTCGGATCGCCCAGAAGGCCAGGTTCAAGCCCGGGAACTGCCCGGCGATATGGAAGGCAAAACCGCCGGAATTGCTCAACTGCTGCCAGTGCTCGCTGCCCCGGTCCAGTTCGTAATAGGTGCTGCCGGCGTGGTACGGCAGTTGGCGCGGCGCTACCGGCAACGGCAGCAGGCCAATGCCCGGCAGTTGCAGGTTGACCATGTCGCGGATGTGCTCCACCGAGCCGACCTTGCTCTGCTGGCCAAAGCGCGCACGCAGGGTTTCGCCGGGCACATCGGCACGCACCACGAGGATGAAACTGGCGTTGTCGAGCAAGGTCTTGTCGGCCAACATGGCCACGTGGATGCCGTAGGCTTTCTCGACAATCGGGATTGGCGTGGCCTTGCTGTCGATCAGCATCGACAGCGCCTCACGCAAGGCGGCCATGACCGGCGTGAAGCTCAGGGCCAGGTCGTCGTGCTGGTATTGCGGGTATTCCTGGGGGCGCCGACCTGAAGTTGAGAAGGTGGAAAACTCACCGGCCAGGCTCACCAATTCACTGAAGAAGCGTTCCGGGTGCAGCGGGCTCAACTGGTTGAAATGCTGGATCAGCGGCTGGGCGCGATTGACCAGTTGCAACAGCATGAAGTCGGCAATCTCCGAGGCGCCGCCAGCGCCGGAAGCCACAACGCGGCCGGCCAGGGCTTCGCCACGCTGGTGCAACAGGCCGAGCAGTTCGCTGCGAAAGGCCGTCAACGGTTTGCTTGCGGCCACATCCAGCACCGGCGGGATATAGGTGTCATCCAGCACCAACGCACGGTCGGCGCGTTTTTCCTTGATGCGTACCAGGCCGATGGCGGCGTAGTCGCTGATACCGTCCTGCGCCGTCAGCAGGCGTAACGCTCGCGAACCCACTGCCACTGGTGCGCGGTTTTCGAAAGGCGCGTTGTCGTCGCGCACTTCGCGTACCTGGCTCACATAACGTGCGGCCTCCAGGGCTTCGCCCTCGTCGACAGTGTCGCGGGCACCCGCACGCTTGAGCGGCAGGGCCAGGTACACCAGGCCGTCGCGCAGATTGTCGTCGATATTCAACGGGCTCGGCGCCAGGTCATCCTGGGGGATATTGAACGGCGTGCCGTCCGGCAACAGGCCACGGGCCGACACAATCGCCAGTTTGCCCTGGGCCAGCAGGCCCTGGTCGATCAGCAATTCGGAAAAGCCCCAGGCCCCGGCCGACAACGGGCGGCTGCGGGCGTCGATCAGGTTTTCCAGGTAACGGTCATGCTGCTGGAAGTGCTGCGTTCCGATGAACATGCCTTCCGACCAGACCACGCGATTGTTCCAGGACATGGGGGCTCCGATTGCTTGTTATTGGGCAGGGCTGGATGGGGGAGCCACGACATCGGCGCGCACGGCACGCACATCGAGGCTGATCTGGTATTCACTGGATTGGCGCGGCGGCACGTTGATGACGGTGCGCCATTGCGCACGGTCCAGCTCGCGATAGCCCACCAGCACGCCGATCTGACGCGTGGCCGGGTCGAGGTCGCGCTGGATGCTCAGTTGCTGGCCGGGTTGCACCATCACTTCATCCTGGTCCAACAGGTCGAGGCCGAGGGTCGATTGCGCACGGTCCGCCAGGGCGAAGTAATCGGAGCGGGAAAAGGTCGCGGCGTTTTTCAGTTCGAAAATGCGCACCCGCACCGGCGCGGCCTGGCCGTTGGCGCCGGGGTTAAGCCCGGCAATCGCGTGGAAGTGCAACTCGACAGTGGTGGTACTGGCTTGCGCGCCGGCAACCGCTTCGGGTTTGACCGCGTCGTTGGCACACGCCGTCAGCAGCAGCGCGGTAGCGGCTGCGAGTAAAAACCTGGGAATCATCCTGCGTCCTCAATGACGTACTTAGCTATCCGTTTGATCCATTCGTACAACGCGTTTTTAGCGTCGCTGTCGTGCGCTGTGTTCTTCGTAGGCCCGACTGAATTCGCGGCCGAACAGGTCCTGGAAATCCTCCTGGGCCTCGCGGGAAATATTGCTGTAGAGCTCGGTGAACTGCTGCCAGTACTGGGCCTGACGCGAGCCGTTGAAAATACTCGAAAGGCCACCGGGCTTGCCCATGCGCTCTTCCAGCTGCGCCGGCTCAAAGCGCATGAGCAGGTGCTTGATCGCCGCTTCCACTCCGGCCATCACCGCCAATTGGTGGGCCCGCAAGTCGTCGAAGCTGTCACGCACCGCAACGTCCGGCGCCATAAACGCTTGGTTGCCGTGACGAAGCAACAGCAGTAAGGCTTCATCGGCATTCGGGGCGAATTTCAACGGGTTGTTTTCGGCAGGACGGATCATCGTCTGCTGCATGCGGAACTCGCCCTTGAGGCTGGCCCGGGCACGCAATACGTCAATCAGGCCCTCGACCATCAGCCGGTAGCTGCGGCCAATGCTTTCCATCTGGGCGCAGGCGTCGGCTTTATCCAGGCGTAGCTGGTCAAGGCCGGCACCGCGCAGGAAGGCTTGCAACAGGTCGGGTTGTGGCTCGGCGCCGGCCACGGGGAGCGCAACAGGCTCGACCACAGGTGGCGGTGGGGCAATAGGTGCAGGAGGCGGCGCAGTATTGACCACCGCCGCGGGTGCGTCGCCGAACAGGTCCCAGTCTTCGGGAATAACCGAGCCCTGCACCTGAGCTTTTTCAGGCTCGGGCGCAGGCACAGCAACCGGCGCCGGCGGGCGGAAATCGTGCTGCTCGGACGGCACATGGTCGGCCACGGTGGGCGGCGGCACGGCGCTGGGGCTGAGGAAGTCGAACAGATCGGGCAAGGTTTCCATCGACGAGGCGCCGTGGAACTGCGGTGCGATCATCGGCGTTGGCGCGGGCGGGCTCGCCACAGCGCCCATCAGCGCTTCAAAGCTGTTCGGCGAATCACCGGCAAATGGCTGGCTGCCAACGGCCTGCACGTTGAAGTCGATACGCGCCTGGATTTCGTAATCGCCAATGCGGATCAGCTCGCCATCATGCAGCGGCTCGCTATTACCCCTGCGCAAACGAATACCGGCGTTTACCAGTTCCACACCGTTGGTACTGTTATCAGTTAAGTAATAACGACCATCTTTGTATTGAATAACGCAATGTTGGGAGGAAACGAGACGTTCCGGGTCAGGCAATACCCAGTCATTCTCTGAACTGCGGCCGATAGCCATCACGCCCTGATCCATGGACTTCTCGGGGCACTGCCCAGGGGTAATCTTGTGATAACTAGTGATAGTCAAACACAGCGCCATCTTGCCTCCTTGCTGATACATCGCGCGCGGTCTATCCAAAGGGACACGCTTCCCTGAAGACTTGCCCACGGTCGCGCAAAAACGACCGCCAAAACTGTCTTTACCAGCATGATCGATGATCTTAACTGGCTTGCATGACAAAAATCCTCTACGGGCACGCCTTTCGACCCGTCAGTCGCGCAGGTTGTTAAACACCGCACATCTGTCACAGAGGGCGAATAGCTTACCTTGACAAGGCATAAGTACTACACCAAAAATGCACAACTTCTTGAACATCAGTGATGGCGCAATAGTGGCGCTCTGATGTTATGACCAAGAAAACATGCAAAGTTCATCGCGTAACTCGTGCATGCGTTGCTCGCCGTTCAGCGGGCTGATAAGGAGATCGAATTCAGTGGATGTGCCGTTGTTGCTCACCGCCGTTTCTGCGACTTCGCCTTGTGGCGAAGACATGGAGTATGACGCGCAATTCTTGCAACTGGAGCGTGATGCCAAGGGCCAGCCCGAGCGCAGCATGGGCGACTCGATCCTGCCCGCTGAACCCCCGGAATGGCGCAGCATCCAGCAGCAAAGCCTCGACCTGTTGCAGCGCAGCAAAGACCTGCGCATCACCCACTTCCTGCTGCAAAGCTCCCTCGCCCTCCAAGGTGTGGCCGGGCTGGCCGAAGTCCTTACGCTGATCAACGCCCTGCTGCGCGAATACTGGGCGGACCTGCATCCGCGCCTGGATGCCGACGACGATAACGACCCCACCGTGCGCATCAATGCCCTGTCCGGCTTGACCAGCGACACGACGATTCGCCTGCTGCGCGAGAGTATTCTCACGCGCTCGCGCACCTTCGGCCCCGTGAGTCTGCGCGCCGCGCTCAACGCCAGCGGCCTGCTGAGCTTCCCCGATGAGCAACTGGGCAGCCAGCAGCTCAATGCCGCGTTCCTCGACAGCGACCCCGAACTCCTGCAAGCCACTCGTGACGCCTTGAGCGCAGCACGTACGGCCTGCGAAGCCATCGAACAACAGGTCAATGACCAGGTCGGTTCCGCCCAGGGCGTGGACCTCAGCGCCTTGAAGCAACCGCTCAAGCAGGCCCTGCAAATCCTCAATCAAGCGGTGCCCGGCACCGACAGCAGCAGCGATCCCGAGGCCGTCAGTGACGACAATGCCCCCTCGGTCGATTGCGCCGCTGCGCCCGCAGCCCCACGCCCGACGGGCGATATCGCCACCCGCGATGACGTGCTGCGCAGCCTCGACAAGATCCTTGCGTACTACACCCGGCACGAGCCATCGAGCCCGCTGCCGGTGTTGTTGAACCGGGCCAAGAACCTGGTGCACGCCGACTTCGCGGCCATCGTGCGCAATCTGATTCCCGACGGCATGTCCCAATTTGAAAACCTGCGCGGCCCGGACAGCGACTAAGCCGCCGGACCGTGCAGTAACAACACCGTCGCTCAAGCGACCAGGAGCAGCAACGTGGCGAAGCAAAGTTCTCAGAAATTCATCGCGCGCAACCGTGCGCCTCGAGTGCAGATCGAGTACGACGTCGAGCTTTACGGCGCCGAGAAAAAGGTCCAGCTGCCTTTTGTGATGGGTGTGATGGCCGATCTCGCCGGCAAGCCTGCCGAGCCTCTGGCTCCCGTGGCCGACCGCAAGTTCCTTGAAGTGGATGTCGATAACTTCGACTCGCGCCTCAAGGCCATGCAGCCGCGCGTGGCGTTCCACGTACCCAACGAGTTGACCGGCGAAGGCAACCTGAGCCTGGACATCACCTTCGAAAGCATGGACGACTTCAGCCCGGCCGCCGTGGCGCGCAAGGTCGACTCCCTGAACCAGCTGCTCGAAGCCCGCACCCAGTTGGCCAACCTGCTGACCTACATGGACGGCAAGACCGGCGCTGAAGAAATCATCATGAAGGCGATCAAGGACCCGGCACTGCTTCAGGCACTTGCCAGCGCGCCCAAGCCTGCAGGGGAGCAGTAAGCATGACTGACAATACCGTACGCGAAGGCGCATCCAGCCTGGGCGCCACCGAAGAAACCAGCGAGTTCGCCTCGCTGTTGATGCAAGAGTTCAAGCCCAAGACCGAACGTGCCCGCGAGGCCGTGGAAACTGCGGTGCGCACCCTGGCCGAACAGGCCCTGGCGCAAACCGACCTGGTGTCCAACGACGCAATCAAGTCGATCGAATCGATCATCGCCGCCATCGACGCCAAGCTCACCGCCCAGGTCAACCAGATCATCCACCACCAGGATTTCCAGCAGCTGGAAAGCGCCTGGCGTGGCCTGCACTACCTGGTCAACAACACCGAGAGCGATGAGCAGCTGAAGATTCGCGTGCTCAACATCTCCAAGCCGGACCTGCACAAGACCTTGAAGAAATTCAAGGGCACCGCATGGGACCAGAGCCCGATCTTCAAGAAGATGTACGAAGAAGAATACGGCCAGTTCGGCGGCGAACCTTATGGTTGCCTGGTAGGCGATTACTACTTCGACCAGTCGCCACCCGATGTGGAATTGCTGGGCGAACTGTCGAAAGTCTGCGCAGCCATGCACTCGCCTTTCATCGCTGCAGCTTCGCCAACCGTAATGGGCATGGGCTCCTGGCAGGAGCTGTCGAACCCCCGTGACCTGACCAAGATCTTCACCACCCCGGAATACGCCGGCTGGCGCTCGCTGCGTGAATCGGAAGACTCGCGCTACATCGGCCTGACCATGCCACGCTTCCTGGCGCGCCTGCCGTATGGCGCCAAGACCGATCCGGTGGAAGCCTTTGCCTTCGAAGAAAACACCGACGGCGCCGACAGCTCCAAGTACACCTGGGCCAACGCCGCGTACGCGATGGCGGTGAACATCAACCGTTCGTTCAAGCACTACGGCTGGTGCTCGCGCATCCGTGGCATCGAGTCCGGCGGTGAAGTGGAAAACCTGCCGGCCCACACCTTCCCGACCGATGACGGCGGCGTGGACATGAAGTGCCCGACCGAAATCGCCATCAGCGACCGCCGTGAAGCGGAACTGGCGAAGAACGGTTTCATGCCGCTGCTGCACAAGAAAAACACCGACTTCGCCGCGTTCATCGGTGCGCAGTCGTTGCAGAAACCGGCCGAATACGACGACCCGGACGCCACCGCCAACGCCAACCTGGCCGCACGCCTGCCGTACCTGTTCGCCACCTGCCGTTTCGCCCATTACCTGAAGTGCATCGTGCGCGACAAGATCGGTTCCTTCAAAGAGAAGGACGAGATGCAGCGCTGGTTGCAGGACTGGATCCTCAACTACGTCGACGGCGACCCGGCGCACTCCACCGAAACCACCAAGGCCCAGCACCCGTTGGCGGCTGCCGAAGTGATCGTGGAAGAAGTCGAAGGCAACCCGGGGTACTACAACTCCAAGTTCTACCTGCGCCCGCACTACCAGCTGGAAGGGCTGACGGTGTCGCTGCGCCTGGTATCGAAGCTGCCTTCGGCGAAAAGCGCTTAAGTAACTCGCTCTCGCTCTTCTGTGGGAGGGGGCTTGCCCCCGATGCAGGCAACTCGGCCTGTCAGTCAGACCGAGGTGATGCTATCGGGGGCAAGCCCCCTCCCACACAAAAGCATTGCCCCTTTTGGGGCATAACCAAATTCAGTGGCAGAGTCCACACAGGGAGAAAACATGGCTGTTGATATTTTCATCAAGATCGGCGACATCAAGGGCGAGTCCATGGACAAGGCCCACAAGGACGAAATCGACGTATTGAACTGGAGCTGGGGCATGGCCCAGTCCGGCAACATGCACGTCGGCGGTGGCGGCGGTGCGGGCAAGGTGAATATCCAGGACCTGTCGCTGACCAAGTACGTCGACAAGGCTTCGCCCAACCTGATGATGCACTGCGCCAGCGGCAAGCACATCGACAAGGTCAAGCTGACCGTGCGCAAGGCCGGTGGCGAAAGCCAGGTCGAGTACATGGTGATCAACCTGGAAGAAGTGCTGGTCACGTCCCTGAGCACCGGCGGCTCGGGCACCGATGATCGCCTGACCGAGAACGTCACCCTGAACTTCGCCCAAGTGATGGTCGACTACCAGCCGCAGAAAGCCGACGGCACCAAAGATGGCGGCGCGATCAAGTTTGGCTGGAACATCCGCTCCAATACCAAGCGCTGATAGCCCCTGTGGCCGTGGCCTCGCGTCACGGCCACAGATACCTTGTCCCTCTCGCAACCCGTCCGTGGAGCTGCTTTGGTGGTAACTGAAATCGCTTCCCGCGACCGTCTGCAACCGTCCCTGCTGGACCGGTTGACCGATGACGACCCGACCAACCCCAAGGAAAGCGCCGACAAGCGTGTGCTGTCCCTGACCCAATTGAAAGCCTCGGTGCTGCGTGACCTGGCGTGGCTGCTCAACACCACGTCGTTGCTCGATGCCGATGCCACGCTGCACACCCCAGCCGGTACCTCGGTGGTCAATTACGGCCTGCCGGCGCTGGCGGGCAACAGTGTTTCCAGCGTCGATATCAAGGCACTGGAAGCCCTGATCTACCAAGCCATCGCCACCTTCGAGCCGCGCATCCTGCGTCACACCTTGCGGGTCAAAGCCCGAGTCGGCCATGGCGAAATGAACCACAACGCCCTGAGCTTCGAGATCGAAGGCGACCTGTGGGCACAGCCAGTGCCTTTGCGCCTGTTGCTGCAAACCGACCTCGACCTGGAGTCGGGCCATGTACGCGTGGTCAACGCCGACCAGCGGAGGCGCCCATGAACCCGCGCCTGCTGGAGCTGTACAACCAGGAACTGCACCACGTGCGCGAAAGCGCCGCCGAGTTCGCCAAGGAATACCCGAAGATTGCCAGTCGGCTGACCCTGTCCGGTATGGACTGCGCCGACCCCTACGTCGAACGCTTGCTCGAAGGCTTTGCCTACCTGACGGCCCGGGTGCAGCTCAAGCTCGACGCCGAGTACCCGACCTTCACCCACAACCTGCTGGAAATCGCCTACCCGCATTACCTGGCGCCGACGCCGTCGATGACCGTGGTGCAGCTGCAGACCGACCCGGATGAAGGCTCCCTGGCCAGCGGTTTCCCGCTGCCCCGCGACACCGTATTACGTGCTGCCCTGGGCCGCGAAACCCAGACCTGCTGCGAGTACCGCACCGCCCACCCGGTGACGTTGTGGCCGCTGCAGGTCAGCGCCGCCGAATACTTCGGCAACCCCGCCGCCGTGCTCGGGCGCCTGGCCGCCAGCGAGCCAAAAGCCAAGGCGGGCTTGCGCTTGACCTTGCGCACCGGCGCCGAACTGCCATTCAACAGCCTCGAGCTGGAAAACCTGCCGCTGTACCTCAGTGGCGCCGATGAGCAGCCGTTCCGCCTCTACGAACAACTGTTAGGCAACGCCTGCGCAGTGTTTGCACGCAAACCCGGTGGCGATTGGGTCGAGCGCCTGCCCCAGGGCGCGTTGCGCTCGCGGGGTTTCGACGATGCCGACGCAGCCATGCCGGTGGTGGCGCGGGCATTCCAGGGCTATCGCTTGTTGCAGGAATACTTCGCCCTGCCCCATCGCTTCCTGTTCGTCGAGTTCGCCGAACTGAGCCGTGCAGTCAAGCGTTGCGACGGCCAGGAACTGGAGCTGATCGTGCTGTTTGACCGTCATGAGCCGAGCCTGGAGGGCAGTGTCGGTGCGGCACAGTTCCTGCCGTTCTGCACCCCGGCGATCAACCTGTTTCCCAAGCGCGTAGACCGCATCCACTTGTCCGACCGGGTCAACGAACACCATGTGATCGCCGACCGCACGCGGCCGATGGATTTCGAGATTCACTCATTGAGCGGCATCACCGGCCATGGCACTGGGCCGGAACAGCCGTTCTTGCCGTTCTACGCGGTGCGTGACCCGTCGCGCTATGGCCGTGACCTGGCTTACTACACCGTGCGCCGCGAGCCACGGGTGTTATCCAGCGACCAGCGCCGCAACGGCCCGCGCTCCACCTATGTGGGCAGCGAAACCTTCGTCAGCCTGGTGGACAGCCGCCAGGCGCCCTACGGCCATGACCTGCGCCAGTTGGGTGTCACCGCGTTGTGCACCAACCGCGACTTGCCGCTGTTCATGAGCGTGGGTAACGGCAAGACCGACTTCACCCTGGCCGACAGCGCCCCGGTGCTGTCTGTGCGCTGCGTCGCCGGGCCAAGCCGGCCGCGCGCCAGCCATGCCCATGACGCCAAGGCCTGGCGCCTGATCAGCCAGTTGTCGCTCAACTACCTGTCCCTGAGCGAACAGGGCCAGGGTGCCGGGGCCTTGCGTGAACTGCTGCGCCTGTACGGCGACAACAACGATGCGGCCCTGCAATTGCAGATCGAGGGCCTGCGCGAAGTCAGCAGCAAGGCCGTGACCCGGCGCCTGCCGATGCCTGGCCCGATTGTGTTTGGCCGTGGCTTGGAAATCACCTTGGAGTTCGATGAAAACGCGTTTCGCGGCACCGGCGTATTCCTGCTCGGTGCGGTGCTGGAGCGCTTCCTGGCACGTTATGTGTCGATCAACAGTTTTACCGAGACGGTGATCCGTACCACCGAACGCGGCGAGATCATGCGATGGAAAGCCAAGCCCGGACGGCGTCCGACCCTGTGAGTACCCTGGATGCGATGCACCAGGAGCCCTGGGAATATGACTTCTTCCAGGCGCTGCGGCGTATCGAGTGCGAATCGCCGGACCTGCCGCGCCTGGGCCATTCCCTGCGCCTGGCGGATGACCCGTTGCGCCTGGGGCAACAAGCCGATTGCACCTTCGCCCCGGCCACGCTGGCGTCAGTCGACCCCGGTGGCGACGGCAAGCCGGCGCGGCTCGAGCAATTCTTCTTCGGCCTGGGCGGCCCCAACGGCCCGCTGCCGTTGCACATCACCGAATACGTACGCGAACGCCAGCGCAACAATGCCGACAGCACCAGCAAGCAGTTCCTGGATGTGTTCCACCACCGCTTGCTGAGCCTGTTCTACCGGGCCTGGGCCGAGGCGCGGCCGACGGTCAGCCACGACCGCCCGGATGATGACTACTGGTCTGCACGCCTCGCCGCCTTGAGTGGCCGTGGCATGCCAAGCCTGCAGAATCAGGGGCTTATCCCGGATACCGCCAAGCTGCACTACAGCGGCCACCTGTCGGCACAGACCCGCTACCCGGACGGCTTGAAAGCCATTCTCAGCGAATACTTCGGCCTGCCGGTGGAGATCGAAGAGTACGTCGGCCAATGGCTGGAGCTGCCCGAACGTAGCCGCGTGGGCGTGAGCGCCAATAGGCTGGGCGTGGACTTTTGCCTGGGCCGCTTTGTGTGGGACCGCCAGCACAAATTCCGTATTCGCCTCGGCCCGCTGAAACTCAATGACTACATGGGCATGCTGCCCGGCAGCCAGCCGTTCAACGAACTGGTGGCGTGGGTGGCCGAGTACCTGGGCCATGAATTGGACTGGGACTTGAACCTGGTTTTGCAACAACCCGAAATACCGGCGCTGCAACTCAACGGCCAGTTCCGCCTGGGCTTCAACACCTGGCTCGGCCGCCCTGCGCATGACGCCAACGACCTAATCCTGGCCCGGCATTACGCCGATCACGCCACCACCTCAAGGAATCCAGAGCATGGGTGAAATCAGTCGCGCCGCACTGTTCGGCAAACTCAACAGCGTGGCCTACAAGGCCATCGAAGCCGCCACCGTGTTCTGCAAGTTGCGCGGTAATCCGTATGTGGAACTGGCCCATTGGTTTCACCAGTTGCTGCAACTGCAGGACTCGGACCTGCACCGCATCATCCGCCAGTTCAACGTCGAACCGGCGCGCCTGGCCCGAGACCTGACCGAAGCCCTGGACCGCCTGCCACGCGGCTCGACCTCGATCACCGACCTGTCCTCCCATGTGGAAGAAGCCGTGGAGCGCGGCTGGGTGTATGGAAGCCTGATGTTCGGTGAAAGCCAGGTGCGCACCGGCTATCTGGTGCTGGGTATTCTCAAGACGCCGAGCCTGCGCCATGCGCTGCTGGGGTTGTCGGCCGAGTTCGACAAGATCAAGGTCGAAGCCTTGAGCGAGCGCTTTGACGAATACGTCGGTGACTCGCCGGAAAACGCACTGACTGCCAGCGACGGTTTCAATGCCGGCGCCGTGCCGGGCGAAGCCAGTGGCGCGATGGCGCCAAGTGCGATGGGCAAGCAGGAAGCCCTCAAGCGCTTCACTGTCGACCTGACCGAACAGGCCCGCAGCGGCAAGCTCGACCCTATCGTCGGCCGTGACGAAGAGATCCGCCAACTGGTGGATATCCTCATGCGTCGGCGCCAGAACAACCCGATCCTCACCGGTGAAGCCGGGGTGGGCAAGACTGCCGTGGTCGAGGGTTTCGCCCTGCGCATTGTCGCCGGTGATGTGCCACCGGCCCTGAAGGATGTAGAACTGCGCTGCCTCGACGTGGGCCTGCTGCAAGCCGGCGCCAGCATGAAAGGCGAGTTCGAACAGCGTCTGCGCCAGGTCATCGAAGACGTGCAGGCGTCGCCCAAGCCGATCATCCTGTTTATCGACGAAGCCCATACCCTGGTGGGTGCCGGTGGTGCTGCCGGTACAGGTGACGCCGCCAACCTGCTCAAGCCCGCCCTCGCCCGTGGCACCTTGCGTACCGTGGCCGCCACCACCTGGGCCGAGTACAAGAAGCACATCGAGAAAGACCCGGCCCTGACCCGCCGCTTCCAGGTGGTGCAGGTTGCCGAGCCGTCGGAAGACAAGGCGCTGCTGATGATGCGCGGCGTGGCCTCGACCATGGAAAAACACCACCAGGTGCAGATCCTCGATGAAGCCCTGGAAGCCTCGGTGAAGCTGTCGCACCGCTACATCCCGGCGCGCCAGTTGCCGGACAAATCCGTGAGCCTGCTGGATACCGCCTGCGCCCGCGTCGCCATCAGCCTGCACGCGGTGCCCGCCGAAGTGGACGACAGCCGCCGCCGTATCGAAGCGCTGGAGACCGAGCTGCAGATCATCGCCCGCGAACACGCCATCGGCATTGCCATTGGTGCGCGCCAGAGCAACAGCGAAGCCCTGTTAAGCGCCGAACGTGAACGCCTGGCGACCCTGGAAAGCCGTTGGGCCGACGAGAAAGCCCTGGTGGATGAGCTGCTCGCCACCCGAGCGACTTTGCGCGAAAAAGCCGGCATGGTGGACAGCGGCAACGATGAATTGCGTGCGCAACTGGTCGACCTGCAACAGCGCCTCACCACCCTGCAAGGTGAAACCCCACTGATCCTGCCGACCGTGGATTACCAGGCGGTGGCCTCGGTGGTCGCCGACTGGACCGGCATCCCGGTGGGCCGCATGGCCCGCAACGAACTGGAGACCGTGCTTAACCTCGACCAGCACCTGAAAAAACGCATCATCGGCCAGGACCACGCCCTGCAAATGATCGCCAAGCGCATCCAGACTTCCCGCGCCGGCCTCGACAACCCGAGCAAGCCGATTGGCGTGTTCATGCTCGCCGGCACCTCGGGCGTGGGCAAGACCGAAACCGCCCTTGCCCTGGCTGAAGCCATGTACGGCGGCGAGCAGAACGTGATCACCATCAACATGAGCGAATTCCAGGAAGCCCACACCGTGTCCACCCTCAAGGGCGCGCCACCGGGCTATATCGGCTACGGCGAAGGCGGCGTGCTCACCGAAGCGGTACGGCGCAAACCCTACAGCGTGGTGCTGTTGGACGAGGTGGAAAAAGCCCACCCGGACGTGCACGAGATATTCTTCCAGGTGTTCGACAAGGGCGTGATGGAAGACGGCGAAGGCCGGGTGATCGACTTCAAGAACACCCTGATCCTGCTGACCACCAACGCCGGGACAGAGCTGATCTCCCAGGTGTGCAAAGACCCGGCGAACATCCCCGAGCCGGAAGAGATCGCCAAGGCCCTGCGCCAGCCGCTGTTGGAGATTTTCCCGCCGGCCCTGCTCGGGCGCCTGGTGACCATTCCGTACTATCCGCTGAGCGACGAGATGCTCAAGGCGATCACCCGCCTGCAACTGAACCGCATCAAGAAGCGCGTGGAGAGCACCCACAAAGTCGCCTTCGACTACGACGACGCAGTGGTCGACCTGATTGTCTCGCGCTGCACCGAAACCGAAAGCGGTGGGCGCATGATCGACACCATCCTCACCAACAGCCTGCTGCCGGACATGAGCCGCGAATTCCTCACGCGCATGCTCGAAGGCAAGGCGCTGGCGGGGGTGCGGATCAGCAGCCGGGATAATGAATTGCACTACGACTTCAGCGATTGACCTGACGGAATGCGATAAAAATTGTGGGAGGGGGCTTGCCCCCGATTGCGGTGGATCAGTCACCCAATGCATCAACTGACACACTGCTATCGGGGGCAAGCCCCCTCCCACACTTGGACTCGGTTTCTTCAGTTATTACGACACTTACGGGTTAACCGATGCTATTCAACCAAGCCTCACGCCTGGCCAAGATCACCAGCCCCCTCGGGCCGGATGTGCTGTTGCTCAATGAAATGGGCGGCGGTGAAGAGCTGGGCAGGCTGTTCAACTATGAGCTGCAACTGACGTCCCTGGACGCCAACATCGACCTCAACCAGTTGCTCGGTAAGCCCATGAGCGTGGGCTTGCAACTGGCAGACGGCGGCGAGCGGCATTTCCACGGCATCGTTGCCCGTTGCAGCCAGAACATCGACCAGGGCCAGTTCGCCAGTTACCAGGTGACCCTACGCCCATGGCTGTGGTTGCTCAGCCGCACCTCCGACTGCCGGATTTTCCAGAACCTGAGCATCCCGCAGATCATCAAGCAGGTATTCCGCGACCTGGGCTTTTCCGACTTCGAAGATGCCCTGAGCCGACCGTATCGCGAGTGGGAATACTGCGTGCAGTACCGCGAGACCAGTTTCGATTTCGTCAGCCGTCTGATGGAACAGGAAGGCATCTACTACTTCTTCCGCCATGAACAGGACCGCCATGTGCTGGTGCTGGCCGACGCTTACGGCGCCCACACCACCGTACCAGGCTACGCGTCGATCCCTTACTACCCCAAGGACGAGCAGCAGCGCGAACGCGACCATATGCACAACTGGCACCTGGCGCAGGAGGTGCAGCCCGGGTCGCTGGAGCTTAACGACTACGACTTTCAGCGCCCCAGCGCCAGCATCGACGTGCGCTCGGCCATGCCACGCCCGCACACCGCAGGCGACTACCCGCTGTACGACTACCCGGGCACCTATGTGCAAAGCGCAGACGGCGAACACTACGCCCGCACCCGCATCGAAGCGCTGCAAACGCTGCATGAACAGATCGAGTTCGCCGGCAATGCGCGGGGCCTGGGCTCCGGCCATCTGTTCAGCCTCACCGGCTTCAGCCGCCAGGACCAGAACCGCGAATACCTGATCGTCGGCTGCCGCTACTACATCGTCCAGGAAAGCCTGGAAAGCGGCGGTGGCTCGGGCTCGGCGCAGTTCGAAAGCAGCCTGACCTGCATCGACGCCCAACAGAGTTTCCGCCCGCTGGCCAACACCCACCGCCCCATCGTCAAAGGCCCGCAGACCGCCCTGGTGGTCGGCCCCAAGGGCGAAGAAATCTGGACCGACCAATACGGCCGCGTAAAGGTGCACTTCTACTGGGACCGTCACGACCAGTCCAACGAGAACAGCTCCTGCTGGATTCGCGTATCGCAATCCTGGGCCGGCAAGAACTGGGGTTCGATGCAGATTCCACGGATCGGCCAGGAAGTGATCGTCAGCTTCCTCGAAGGCGACCCCGACCGTCCGATCATCACAGGCCGCGTCTACAACGCCGAGCAGACCGTGCCCTACGATCTGCCGGAAAACGCGACCCAGAGCGGCATGAAAAGCCGCTCGAGCAAAGGCGGCACACCGGCCAACTTCAATGAAATCCGTATGGAGGACAAGAAGGGGCTGGAGCAGTTGTACATCCATGCCGAACGCAACCAGGACATCGTGGTAGAGGTGGATGAAAGCCACTCGGTGGGGCATGACCGCAACAAGAGCATTGGCCACAACGAGACGGTGACCATCGGGAGTAACCGCCTGCGGGTGGTGCGCAACAACGATACCGTGATTGTGGGTGGGGCCAAGTCGGACAGCGCCGCCACCCACTACACCATCGAAGCCGGAGAGTGTCTTCGCCTGGTGTGCGGGGACAGTGTGATCGAGCTCAAGGCAGGCGGGGACATCAACCTGACCTGTGGCTCGTTCAACCTGTTTTCCACCGGCAGCAGCAAGATCCAGACGAAGGGCAAGCTGGATATCAACCTGGGCAGTGACAAGGGCACATCGCCCGGCGCCCAAGGCGTGCAAGACACGATCAAGTCCGCCGTCGAATCAAAATTCCCCGGCAAGCCCGGCGCTGGTCAATAACGAGATTTCTTCACCATGAATTACCTGATCAACGAAGCACAGTTCACCCTGCCTGATGCCGAGGTACAGGACACTTCGATCAATATCCTCAAGTTCGCCAAGCTGGGCACCACCCTGGTGGTAAGCCGCAGCCCGTTGGCGGACGGCGAAAGCCTGCAAAGCAACTTCGAGGGCCAGCTGAAAAAGCTCGAGCAGCAGGTCAAGGATCTGCGCTATTCCCCCGCCCAAGCGGTCAAGGTCGGACCGACGCAGGACATCGACGCCTTTGAAGTACAGAACCGTTTCAACAAAGGCAGCGACAACATTTACCAATATCAGCTGGCAATGCAGATACCCGGCACCCGCCAACTGATTGCGCTGAGCTACGTCAAGACCCATCCCCTGGGCCCTGCCGAGGCAGCTCATTGGGCGACACTCAAAAACACGCTCAATTTTACTGCTACGCCCTGAGTCGAGCCTGAGCGATGAGTGACGATCTTTGGGCTGCCCGCGAAGGCGACGCACTGCTGCACACCTCGGTGATGGCCGATATTCTCGGCGGTGTGCTGGAAGTGGCCGCCTATGCGGCGATCACTACTGTGGGCTGCCTGGCCGTTGCCGGAGCGGTTTTCCTCGCGACCGGTGCGACCATTGCCACAGGCGGTGTGGCATTGGTGTTGGTGGTCGGCGCTGTCGTCGGCATTACCGCAGGCCTCACGGGTGCGGACTTGAAGATATCCAGTTGGTGCGAGTCCGCCGCCAACTGGGTGTTCCCGCCGGTGATCGATGCGTTCATCACCAGCGGCTCGCACAACGTGTTCATCAATGGCAAAAAAGCTGCCCGTGCAGCCGGCAAAATGACCGCCGTGCCGGTCGCGCCCAGCGAGCCGCCAGCGCCAAGCTTTCTGGATATGGCCGGGGAGTTTTTCTCGCAGATGTGGCGCCCGACCGTCGCCTCGCCCGCCCCCGGTACCGAGCCGTGCCCGCTGGACACCGTGGCGTGCAACAAGCACCCGCCCATGCCCCTGCAGTTTATTGCCGAAGGTTCCAGCTCGGTGTTCATCAACGGGCAGCCTGCGGCACGCAGCGGTGATCGCAGTACCTGTGACGCCAAGATTGGCACCGCCCAGGGCTTGATTTCGCCGGATGTGCGCATTGGCGGCGAGACCATTGTGGTACAGGAGATTCGTAGCGGGAAAACGCCGGGGGTGGGGCTGGCGATTGCCGTGGTGATGGCGTTGCGGGGCAATCTGAAATGTTTCTGGACCAAGCTGCCGTGCATGATCGGAGGTGCGTTGGTGGGCGGCGCGATCTCTTACGGGACCGCCAAGGTCACCTCGGCACTCAAGAGCGCCATGAATGGTTCGCCCAATCCGGTGCACAGCGCAACGGGGGCCAAGGTACTGGGCGGGGAAGAGGAGCTGGATTTCATCCTGCCAGGCCTGCTCAACATCGTATGGCAGCGTTTTTACAGTAGCCTCGACACACGCCAGGGCAGCCTTTTCGGTGCGGGTTGGAGTGTCGGCTATGAGGTAGCCGTAGAGATTGATGCCGATGAAAACCTGACCTATATCGATGAGCAAGGGCGCCGCCTGGAAATTGGCTATATCCCGTTGTCTGGCGGCGCTTTCAGCCCTGGCGAGGGCTTGGCCGTCAGGCGCAGCGCAGAGGGGGCGGTACTGATCGAGAGTACGGAAGGCTTGTACCGGCTCTTCGAAACCGACCCGTTGAACAGCACGCGGATGCGCTTGCACCTTCTGGGTGATCGTAACGAAGGGCGGATCTTCCTCGACTACAACGCTCAGGGCCGATTGTGCCGGTTACGCGACACCCATGACTTGATGCACGTCGACCTGATCTACTCCGTAGAGCATCCTGGGCGCGTGAGCCATATCGAACGACGTTACCTGCGCCAGGACCATTTCGATGCGCGCAGCGACATGCTCGTCAGTTATCGCTATGACAGCAATGGCGATCTTGCCGAGGTCTTGGACGCACAAAGTACAACCCAACGACGCTTCGCTTACGACGCCAGTCGGCGCTTGATCGAACACCAATTGCCGAGTGGCCTGCGCTGTTTCTACCAATGGGCTGAAGTGGAGGGGCCAGGCGGCCCGGAATGGCGCGTGAGTCGGCACTGGACAGACGCTGGAGACGAATACACCTTCGAATACGATCTCGATGCCGGCATTACCCGCGTGACCGATGGCCTGATGCGCGTCAGCACCCGGCATTGGAACCCACAGTTCCAAATCACTCGCTACGTGAACAACCTAGGCCATATCTGGCAGTTCGAGTGGAGCGACGACCGCCAACTGCTGGCCGCAATTGACCCGCAAGGCGGCCAGTGGAGCTTCAACTACGACGAGTCAGGTAACTTGAGCGCGGTGATCGACCCGCTGGGCAGGACCAGTGCTACGCGATGGCTGGCACACTGGGCATTGCCCGAGGTAGAAACCGACACTGCGGGCCACAGTTGGCATTACCGCTACGATCAGCGTGGCAACTGCATCGAGGAAGTCGACCCTCTTGGCAACCGTACGCGCTATGTCTACGACGGTTTCGGCCAGCCGGTGCGCATCTTCGATGCGACGGAAAAAGCCAGAACATTGCATTGGAACGAATGGAGCCAACTGGTCGAAGAAGTGGACTGCTCGGGTTATCCCACTCGCTATCAGTACGACGCCTTCGGCAATTTGGTGGTGCAGACCAATGCCGAGGGTGAATCGGTGCGCTATCGGTATAGCCCGCAGGGACTGCTTTTGGAATGCAGGCTTCCGGATGGCCGCGTGGAACAACTTCAACGTAGCACCAGCGGCTATTTGACGGCCTATATCGACCCGGCCGGCAGCACCACGCGCTATGCCTATGACGTACGCGGCCTGGTCAAACAACGCTGGGATGCACACAACCGGACGATCATGTTCGATCACGACGCCTATGGGCGACTGCGCAGACTGACGAATGAAAATGGTGAAAGCTATCGCTTCGAGTGGGATGCAGCAGATCGTCTGGTGCAGCAGCAAGACCTAGACCAAAGCCGGCGCTGCTACACCTACGATCAGTTGGACGACGTTATCGCCGTAGACTACCTGCCGGGAATCGAAGGCGAGCCAGTTGCTCCACTGTCCCACCAGTTTCAGCGGGATCCTCTAGGACGCCTGATCAGCAAAGTTACTTCAGACGGTACCACCGTTTATGAACATGATCTGAACGATCATCTGGTGGGTGTCAGTTTCACCGCTCTGGACGGTCGCCAGCAGGCCCTCGCCTTTAGCTATGACGCGTTGGGTCAGTTGCTTGAAGAGCAAAGCGCGGCAGGGTCTGTGCAGCATCGTTACGACGAACTGGGAAATCTGATCCAAACCGGCTTGCCCGACGGTCGATGGTTGAACAGGCTGTACTACGGTAGCGGCCACCTGCATCAGTTGAACATCGATGGAAAAGTCATCAGCGACTTCGAGCGTGATCGCGTGCATCGCGAAGTGCAGCGTACCCAGGGCCAATTCAAGACGAGTACCGCATATGACCGAAGCGGTAGAGTTCGCTCACGCCAACGCCGCAGTATTGACCAGCCGTGGCAACTGCCCCCGTTAGTCGAGACGGACTACACCTACGATCCCAGTGACAACCTGATCGGGCGACGTCGGATAAGCCGACAATACGACCGTCAAGAGCTACTGGGCTATGACAGTACCGGGCGTATCCTAGTCAGCCATTCGATAGGACGGAGCGAAACATACGCATACGATGCAGCGGCAAACCTGCTGGATGCGCCGCAACAGAGCGGGCTGGTACGGTATAACCGGCTGCTGACTCATCAGGACAAACGTTACAAGTACGACACTCTTGGCCGGATGATTGAAAAACGTAGCGCCGCGCGTGGCTTACAGCGGTTTGCGTATGATGCAGAAAGCCGACTGGTAGAAGTGCGAAATGAAAACGGCAGTGTAGTCAGGATGACCTACGACCCGCTGGGGCGACGCATTGAAAAGAGCGAGCATGGTGCCAATGACTATCCGCTGGGACGCAGCTATTTTACATGGGACGGCCTGCAGCTCCTGCAAGAGCAACGAAACAATCAATCAAGCGTGTACGTCTACGAAGAAGGAGATTATGAGCCGCTGGCCCGAATCGACGGCTTCGGCGTACTACAAAGTATCCGTTACTACCATAACGATATCATTGGCCTCCCAGAGCAGCTTACCGAAGCCGACGGTCATATCGTCTGGCAAGCCAAATATCGCGTATGGGGCAATACCGTCGAGGAAATAAGTGAGCCTTATTATCTTGAGCAACAGAATCTGAGATTCCAGGGGCAATACCTGGATCGAGAGATTGGACTGCATTACAACATATTTAGATTTTATGACCCCGATGTGGGACGCTTCACAACGACGGACCCTATCGGGCTAGCCGGGGGCTTCAACCTCTACCAGTACGCAGCAAACCCGATAGGTTGGCTTGATCCTTGGGGGCTCTCCGCCTGCGCCCCGACACACCATATCGCTACGAATAAACATGCAAAATGGACACCGAAATACCGTGTTCTTTTTGAGAAAAATGGGTTGGGTAAATTTAAAAACGGAAAATCCCGCAGGGACGTACTCAATGACCCGTTAAACAAAGTGGACGTGCCCGGGCATAAAGGTCCGCACCCAGAGGGAATGCATGCAGAGATTTATAAACGACTGCAAAATGCAAGCCGAAAAGGGCCGGATCAATTCAAGGCCGAGCTCGCAGAGCTTAGGAAGGAGGCACTGGACCCTACCTCCACGCTTAATAAGATTTTGAGGAAAGTAGACTTATGAATTACTTCAAACTTAATCCAAACGTCACCAGTAAAAAGTGGGAAGGTTATGTAAATCTGGGAGGGCTCGTTTATAAAGGAGAGGAAGTAGACGATGTTGAGCTATCTAATAGTAGAATGCCTTGTGCCTTCGAACCTCTGCACTATGAGATTCTCGTAGATGGGAACACAGCCCCGGTCAACACCATCGGGGCTGACTTTTTTGTATTTGACGAAGCTCTCCAAGGATTGGATAACTTGCTGACGGAGCATGTGCAATTTGTGCCCATCAGCCACAAAACACAAAACGTGCGTTATCGTCTTCTTCACGCTTACAAACATGTCGATTGCGTCGATTGGGCGCTGTCTGAATACGAGGCTTGGCCCGAATCACACGTGGTCAAAGAGTGGCAAAACCCAAGAGGTCGTTTCTTTTTCAACCCAACATTAAGCATAGACAAAATCCCAAAAAACACAGAGGTTTTTCGCTTAGAGGGCTGGGGCGGAGCTTTCAACATCGTCATTTGCGAAGCGTATAAAAATAAATTGCTGAGCCTTGACTTCGACCATTCTTTTTTGGAATTTCACCCTATTATGCTTGTGTGACCCAGACCTATTCATTAGGCAGCTTATTTAAATGAAGACCCATAAGATAAATTAAATTAATCCGTCCCTGTCTGTCCGAACATACAGTGGACAAAAAATAAGGCTTTTTCAACGAGATGGATGAGAGGTTTATTCAATAAATAACGGCGGTCTAAGCAACTGCCAATATCGAATAACCTCCCCGCCTATTCGTCCCTTTACTTAAACGCCTGCTTTTTTCTTTGCCTTTTGTTCCTGGATAGTTTTCAGCAAGTCGACTTTTTCATCTATATAAGCTTGGCGCTTTTCAATATTGTCCATACGAGACTGCTCAGTCGGCGCTTCTGATGACTCAGGAGTTACATACGGCTTGTAGAGAATGTCGAACCGCTCGGCGAGCTCTGGCATTTGCTTTTCGATTTCATCCAGCGTCTTCTCAAGATTGCTCAAGCGCCCTTCTGTATCAGTAGGCGCATCATCGCTCGGCTGCACCCCTTTCGCGTCGCTCCCTAAAGCCAGAAAAATAAACAGGTTGGACGTTGCCTCGTTTTTTATTTCAGCGCCTTTAAGCCGAGCATCCATTTTTTGCGCCTCCGTCGCGTTAGGATCCACGGTTCCGATCGTGCCATCTGCATTCACTACTGGCGCTCCAGGCATTTCAGATTGTGCTTCAAGTTTGCTCTGGAAGTAACTGGACGCGAATTGATTTCCCACAGTGAAGGGGCTGGCGACCACGTTGTTTGCCCCGGCGGTTATAAAAGCATTGCGTATACTAGCGGCTACTGACGGGGGCGCTGCCGGTAAGCTCTGTGGCTGGTTGGCAATACTTTGCGCGGCACTCACGTTACTGCTCGGACTGTTCGGCGCAACCTTTGGCTTAGGTGCAGGTGCGCTAGTCGACTTAGCTGTGCTCGACGTGTCAGATGCACTAGATTGCTTAGACTGAGTTGTTTGCTTAGACTGAGTTGTTTGCTTAGATTGAGTTGTTTGCTTAGATTGAGTTGTTTGCTTAGATTTACTAGTTTGCTTAAATGTACTAGATTGCTTAGCCGTCTTAGGCTTAAAGGAACCGGCAGCGCGACGAAGACGACTTGTGCCTTGCAGTTGCCCGGCCTCTCCCGGCTCGATCCTACTTACAGCGGCATCATCTTCACGTCTGGCTTTAGCATTGATCTCCTCAGGCGTGGCTGCGGGGTATCTGAATACCTTCTCCTTAGCCGCTTCTGATGCGGGGCTCGAACTGCCTGCGGCTGCTCCAATATTTCCAGGAGCTGCTGAAGCACCTGCTTCCGTCTTTTTTTCCTGGGGTAACAGATTGGAATAGGGATTAATAGGCTGATCAACTTTCATACATACACCTCTAAAAATGAGTTTAGAGAGCGTTCCCTGCTGTCTCGCGCTATAGGTGACAATTGCTTAGATATGGTTCCAAATCGAATGAACAATTTACATAACCCAACCAACTTTCGACTTGATACAGCCTCTACATTGACTGCTCACAACAATGCAATAGGCAACTACTTTTATTCCGCCGGCACTCTTTTTCGCACCCAACAAAAATGGGCACCCGACTCAATCGGCATGCCCATTCTTTTACCGCCCGCCTCCCTTCGAGGCGGCCTCGCTTACTTACGGGTTGACGCTGTCTTTGAGCGACTTGCCCGGCTTGAACGCTACGGTGTTGCTCGCCTTGATTTTCACTGGCTCACCGGTTTGCGGGTTTTTGCCGGTGCGGGCGCCACGGTGGCGTTGCAGGAAAGTGCCGAAGCCCACCAGGGTGACGCTGTCCTTGCGGTGCAGGGCGCCGGTGATTTCTTCGAGAACGGCGTTGAGCACGCGGTTGGCCTGCTCTTTAGTGAGGTCTGCTTTTTCAGCGATGGCGGCTGCGAGATCTGGTTTACGCATATGAAGCCTCTTTGACGGTTTTTTGTTGTTATGTCCGTGCTGCTCTCTGGTGGAGCAGCGCCCAAGGCGCCGCAGGCTCTACTCTGCGGCAGACGGGAGTGAGGATGGCATGCCCTCGGGCGCCGCGCCAGTCTCGCAGCGGCCTTTCTCGGGGTTAGAACGTGCTGATTCCGACAGAACGACCGGTATTTACGCCAGCAACGGTGGAAGTTCTTTGTTCAGGGCCAGTTTTTCCATGACAGCACTGCCGGTCAGCGCGTAACCCAGCAGGCGCCCGCTGGCGTCGCGGCACAGGGCCTTGATATCGCCGCCCTGCCCTTCGACGCTCCATACGCCTTCGGTGCCCCGTGGGGCGGGTGATACTACCAGCGGGCAGATAGGGGTTTTCACCGTGATCGGCATCGGCCCGTAGCTCACGGCCGTGGCATTACCGGCCAGGGTTTGCGCCAGGGCGCGGGCGCAGCTCATGAGCGGCATCACGTACAGCAGGTTCAGGCCATCGACCTCGGCGCAGTCGCCCAGGGCGTAGATATTGGCATGGGAGGTCTTGAGGTGGCGGTCCACCATGATCCCGCGATTGATTTGCAGGCCGGCGGCCGCAGCCAGGTCTACGCGAGGGCGCAGGCCGATGGCGGAGACCACCAGGTCGCACTGGATCACTTCACCGTCCGACAGGTGCGCTTCAAGGCCGTCAGCGGTGCGTTGCAGGCGATTGAGCACCGGGCCCAGGTGGAAACGCGCACCAATGCCCTCCAATCCAGCCTGCACTGCTGCGGCTGCCGCCGGGTGCAGCAGGGTCGGCATGACTTGCTCGCATGGCGCGACCAGGTCGATTTCATAACCACCAACGATCAGGTCGTTGGCGAATTCGCAGCCGATCAGGCCGGCGCCGAGCAGCAGCACGCGACGTTTACCCGCAGCGGCGGCGCGAAAGCGCGCGTAGTCTTCGAGATCATTGATCGGGAAAATCAGTTCAGCCGCGTCGCCTTCGACCGGTACGCGTACGGTTTCTGCACCCCAGGCCAGGATCAGGTCGCGGTAGGCCACCGCTTCCTCGCCGATCCACAGGCGTTTGTGGCCCGGGTCGATGCCGCTGACACGTGTGTGGGTGCGCACTTGGGCCTTGAGCTGCTCGGCCATGGCGCCGGGTTCAGCCATGCTCAGGCCGTCGGCTTCCTTGTTTTTGCCAAAACCGGTGGAGAGCATGGGCTTGGAGTAAGAGCGCCCGTCATCCGCGGTGATCAGCAGCAATGGGGTCTCGCTGTCGAGCTTGCGAAATTCCCGGGCTACGTTGTAACCGGCCAATCCTGTGCCGATGATCACGACAGGTGCGTTCATTCCTTTCTCCTTGTAGTACGTTTCGTAAACTAAAAATCAGCCGATTTCGATCATTTCGAAATCCATTTTGCCCACACCGCAGTCAGGGCATAGCCAGTCTTCCGGAACGTCCTGCCAGAGGGTGCCCGGTGCGATCCCATCATCCGGCCAACCGTCCTTTTCGTCATAGATCAGGCCGCAGACTACACATTGCCACTTCTTCATTACTTACTTCCTCAGGTCCAGGCATCTTGGCCGGCGGTCGATGAATCCAGCATTGCCGCGCGGCTCAGGGCGTTTTGTACTGATCGGAGCCGGCAGATGCAAGCACGATCGGCGCAAACGGCGGGTTGGGCGCGGCAAAAGATCAGGGTGCCATGGTAAGCTCGCCGCCTCTTTTGCTGCCAATACTGACTCACTGTGCCGCACTCAATCGCCCTTCCCGATGCTTGCCAATGGCTGACCCAGAGCCTTCTGAGCCCCTTGCCCACGCCCTTGACCCTTAATTGGCTGTTTGATGAGGGCTCGCTGACGCGACGGTTGACGTGGCTGTCCAACGACGGTTTCAGCGTGACGCCATTGTTCGAAGGCTGGCAGCCGTTGCGCGAGGATGAATGTGCAGCCCTGGGCCTTGCCCAGGCCAGTGTCGGCTGGGTGCGCGAGGTGTATCTGCGTGGGCATGGCCAGCCGTGGGTGTTCGCCCGCAGCGTGGCGGCCCGCAGTGCCTTGCAGGGCGATGGCCTGCACATGGACGAGCTGGGCAGCCGTTCGCTGGGCGAGTTGCTGTTCTGCGACCACGCGTTTACCCGCCAGGCCATTGAGGTGTGTCGCTACCCTCGCCCATGGCTGCCAACAGAGGACCAGACCGACGGTTTATGGGCGCGCCGTTCGCGCTTCGACCGTGGGTCGTTGAGCGTGCTGGTGGCGGAAGTCTTCCTGCCGGGTTTCTGGCACGCGCTGCATGATCATCCGGAGAATTGCTGATGTATCAACGTCTGCTCAAGTCCTTAAATCGCCTGAACCCAAGGGCCTGGGATTTCATTCAGTTGACGCGCATGGACAAGCCCATCGGCATCTACCTGCTGCTGTGGCCGACACTATGGGCACTGTGGATCGCCGGCAAAGGCTCGCCATCCCTGCTTAATATTGTGATTTTTGTACTCGGTGTCGTACTGACCCGCGCCGGCGGCTGTGTGATCAATGATTGGGCCGACCGCAAGGTTGACGGCCATGTGAAGCGCACCGAGCAACGCCCACTGGTAAGCGGCAAGATCAGTTCGAAAGAAGCATTGGTGTTTTTTGCCGTGCTGATGGGCATCAGTTTCCTACTGGTGCTGCTGACCAACGCCACGACTATCCTGCTGTCCCTGGGCGGCCTGGCATTGGCAGCCAGCTACCCGTTCATGAAGCGCTACACCTATTACCCGCAAGTGGTGCTGGGCGCGGCGTTTTCCTGGGGCATGCCGATGGCGTTCACTGCCGAGACCGGCCATCTGCCCGCTACGGCGTGGTTGCTGTATATCGCCAACCTATTGTGGACGGTGGGCTACGACACTTATTACGCAATGACCGACCGCGACGACGACTTGAAAATCGGGGTGAAATCCACCGCCATTCTGTTTGGCGATGCTGATCGCGTGATCATTATTACCCTGCAAGGGCTGTCGCTGGTGTGTCTGTTGCTGGCCGGCGCGCGGTTCGACCTGGGCGGCTGGTTCCACCTCGGCCTGATGGGGGCGGCGGGCTGTTTTGCCTGGGAGTTCTGGTACACCCGTGATCGGGACCGTATGAAGTGCTTCAAGGCGTTTTTGCACAACCATTGGGCGGGGTTGGCGATTTTTGTCGGGATTGTGGTGGATTACGCGGTTCGGTAGTGCAGGACTGACGCCATCGGGGGCAAGCCCCCTCCCAAATTTTGATTTGTGAATACACTCAAGTGTGGGAGGGGCCTGCCCCCGATGGATTCAGCAGCGCCGCAGACTCAAGGCTTGATGATGTGCCAGGCGCCACCTTTGCCATCACCAGTCTTGTCACCGGCCTCCTTGTCGTCCTTGTAGGTATAGACCGGCTTGCCTTTGTAAGCCCATTGGCTGGTCTGGTCGTCACGGGTGATGACCTTCCAGTCGCCCGTCGCAGTGTCAGTGGACTCGGCCTTCAACGGCGGCCAATTGGTCGCGCATTGGTCTTTGCACACTGACTTGCCGTCGGCATCCTTGTCGAAGGTGTAGAGCGTCATGCCCTTGTGATCCACCAGCATCCCGTCTTTCGTCATCGCCGGCTCCGCCGCAAACGCCAGGCCCGGCAGGGCCAACACTGCCGTAACCAGCAGGGCTTTCCAGGAAACAGTGCTGTAAGTCATCGGAACCTTCCTTTTGTGGTTGTCAGGATTCGGACCCAAAGGGTAGTCCAGAGTGCCGTAAATTGCCCAGGCGACTAAATTACTGTCACACGACTGCAATAATTCCGTTATCTAATGCGGCGCAAGACAGTTAAATGACAAGAGGATTGAGCATGGTTGGCAGGAGCATTCTGATCGTTGACGACGAAGCGCCCATCCGCGAGATGATCGCCGTTGCGTTGGAAATGGCCGGCTACGACTGCCTGGAGGCGGAGAACTCCCAGCAGGCCCATGCCATTATCGTCGACCGCAAGCCCGATCTGATCCTGCTCGACTGGATGTTGCCCGGCACTTCGGGCATCGAGCTGGCCCGCCGCCTCAAGCGTGACGAGCTGACCGGGGATATCCCGATCATCATGCTCACCGCCAAGGGCGAAGAGGACAACAAGATCCAGGGCCTGGAAGTCGGGGCCGATGACTACATCACCAAGCCGTTTTCCCCACGGGAACTGGTCGCACGCCTGAAAGCCGTGTTGCGCCGCGCCGGCCCGACCGATGGCGAGGCGCCAATCGAAGTCGGTGGCCTGCTGCTCGACCCGATCAGCCACCGCGTGACCATCGACGGCAAGCCCGCCGAGATGGGCCCAACCGAATACCGCCTGCTGCAATTCTTCATGACCCATCAGGAGCGCGCCTACACCCGTGGCCAATTGCTGGACCAGGTGTGGGGCGGCAACGTCTATGTGGAGGAGCGCACCGTTGACGTGCATATCCGTCGCCTGCGCAAAGCCTTGGGCGATGCCTACGAGAATCTGGTACAAACCGTGCGCGGCACCGGCTATCGGTTCTCTACCAAAGGCTGAGCCAGTCTTTTTCCTCCCTTAACAGCTGACAAGGACGCATGTTTAAGTGAACCAGAACTGGCACGGCACCCTGATCCGCCACATGCTTCTGTTGATCACTGCCTGCCTGCTGGTCGGGCTGATCAGTGGCTATTACGGCTGGAGCCTGGCCGCCGGCATCGCGTTGTACCTGGGCTGGACCCTCAAACAATTGCTGCGCCTGCATGAATGGCTGCGCCAGCACAAACCCGACGAAGCACCGCCCGATGGCTATGGCCTGTGGGGCGAAGTGTTTGACAGCATCTACCACCTGCAGCGCCGCGACCAACGGGTACGCGGGCGCCTGCAAGCGGTGATCGACCGGGTGCAGGAGTCCACCGCCGCACTCAAGGACGCGGTGATCATGCTCGACAGCGACGGCAACCTCGAATGGTGGAACCGCGCCGCCGAGACCCTGCTGGGCCTCAAGACGCCCCAGGACAGCGGCCAGCCGGTGACCAACCTGGTACGCCACCCGCGCTTCAAGGAATACTTTGAGCAGGACAACTACGAAGAAGCCCTGGAAATCCCCTCGCCCACCAATGACCGCGTACGCATCCAGCTGTACCTGACGCGTTACGGCAACAACGAGCACCTGATGCTGGTGCGCGACGTCACCCGCATCCACCAGCTGGAACAGATGCGCAAGGACTTCGTCGCCAACGTCTCCCACGAGTTGCGCACGCCCTTGACGGTGATCTGCGGCTACCTGGAGACGCTGCTGGACAACGTCGACGAGATCAACCCGCGCTGGAGCCGCGCCCTGCAGCAGATGCAGCAGCAGGGCTCGCGCATGCAGACCCTGCTCAACGACCTGCTGTTGCTGGCCAAGCTTGAGGCCACCGATTACCCCTCGGATAACCAGCCGGTGGCCGTACACAGCTTGCTGCAGACCATCAAGAACGATGCCCAGGCCCTCTCCGGCGAGCGCGGCCAACAGATAACCCTGGAAGCCGACCCACGGGTGTTGCTCAAGGGCAGCGAAGGCGAGTTGCGCAGTGCGTTCTCCAACCTGGTGTTCAACGCGGTGAAGTACACCCAGGACCAGGGCAATATCCGTATCCGCTGGTGGGCCGACGAACAGGGTGCACACCTGAGTGTGCAGGACTCCGGCATCGGCATCGACGCCAAGCACCTGCCGCGCCTGACCGAACGTTTCTACCGCGTCGACTCCAGCCGCAACTCCAACACTGGCGGCACCGGGCTCGGCCTGGCGATCGTCAAGCATGTGCTGTTGCGCCATCGGGCACGCTTGGAAATCAGCAGCGTGCTGGGGCACGGCAGTACGTTTACCTGCCATTTTCCGGCGACGCAGGTAACGCGTTAGCCAGTGATCGACAATGATGAATAACTCAAATACAGCACAAATCTAAATGTGGGAGGGGGCTTGCCCCCGATGGCGGTGTATCAGTATCAGATGTGCTCACTGACATACTGCTATCGGGGGCAAGCCCCCTCCCACATTGGATTTGTATGCTTTTGGAGAACAGCTTCCAGGCCCCACCTGGCAGCAGGCACTAGGCAAGCGCCCCGCCAGCCGCTACATTGGCCGACTTGCGCCTGTCTTTCAGGCCCACCTGCCATCCCTTATTGAACACACGGAACCTGCAAAACCCCATCATGGACCCTTCCCCTGGTATCACCCTCGCGACACTCTTCGCCGATTTCGGCATGATTCTTTTTGCACTGGTCTTGGTACTGCTCAACGGTTTCTTCGTTGCGGCGGAATTTGCCATGGTCAAGCTGCGCGCCACCCGGGTCGAGGCCATTGCCCACAAGAACGGCTGGCGCGGGCAGATCCTGCGCACCGTACACAGCCAGCTCGACGCCTACCTGTCGGCCTGCCAGCTGGGTATCACCCTGGCTTCCCTGGGCCTGGGCTGGGTCGGTGAGCCGGCCTTTGCGCACATCCTCGAGCCTATGCTCGGCGCCATCGGCGTGCAGTCGCCGGAAGTGATCAAGGGCGTGTCGTTCTTTGCCGCCTTCTTCGTGATTTCCTACCTGCACATCGTGGTCGGTGAGCTGGCGCCCAAGTCCTGGGCGATTCGCAAGCCCGAACTGCTGTCGCTGTGGACGGCAGTACCGCTGTACCTGTTCTACTGGGCAATGTACCCGGCCATCTACCTGCTCAACGCCAGCGCCAACGCCATCCTGCGCGTCGCCGGCCAAGGCGAGCCTGGCCCGCACCACGAGCACCATTACAGCCGCGAAGAACTCAAGCTTATCCTGCACTCCAGCCGTGGCCAGGACCCGAGCGACCAAGGTATGCGCGTACTGGCCTCGGCGGTGGAAATGGGCGAGCTGGAAGTGGTCGACTGGGCCAACTCCCGGGAAGACCTGGTAACCCTGGACTTCAACGCCCCGCTCAAGGAAATCCTCGCGCTGTTTCGTCGCCACAAGTTCAGCCGTTACCCGGTGTACGACGCAGTGCGCAATGAGTTCGTGGGCTTGTTGCACATCAAGGATCTGCTGCTGGAACTGGCCGCCCTGGACCATATTCCCGAATCGTTCAACCTGGCCGAGCTGACCCGCCCGCTTGAGCGCGTCTCGCGGCATATGCCGTTGTCGCAGCTGCTGGAGCAGTTCCGCAAAGGCGGCG
The DNA here is from genome assembly GCF_900105675.1 of Pseudomonas synxantha. Taxonomy (NCBI): domain Bacteria; kingdom Pseudomonadati; phylum Pseudomonadota; class Gammaproteobacteria; order Pseudomonadales; family Pseudomonadaceae; genus Pseudomonas; species Pseudomonas synxantha. The sequence goes on from NZ_LT629786.1 coordinate 6,033,843, forward strand.
CGCACTTCGCCCTGGTGGAGGAAGCCGACGGCAAGATCATCGGCTACCTGACCATGGAAGACGTGCTGGAAGTGCTGGTGGGCGATATCCAGGACGAACACCGCAAGGCCGAGCGGGGCATCCTCGCCTACCAGCCTGGCAAACTGCTGGTGCGTGGCGACACGCCGTTGTTCAAGGTAGAACGCCTGTTGGGCGTCGACCTGGACCATATCGAAGCAGAAACCCTCGCCGGGCTGATCTACGACACGCTCAAGCGCGTACCGGAAGAGGAAGAAGTGCTGGAAGTTGAAGGCCTGCGGATCATCATCAAGAAGATGAAAGGGCCGAAGATCGTGTTGGCCAAAGTGCTGCTGCTGGACTGACAGCAGGTGCGCGGACTCAATGTGGGAGGGGGCTTGCCCCCGATGGCGGAGTATCAGTCACTGCATCTGGTGTCTGACCCATCGCTATCGGGAGCAAGCCCCCTCCCACATTTTGTGTCAGGTGCCGCTGTGAGGATTACGCACCCGGCACAAAATGCTTCTGCGCCGTACCGCGCGCGATCAGGCGCGAGATGTAGTCCAGCTTCTGCGCGTCCTGGTCGATAAAGCGGAAGGTCAGTTGCAGCCAATCACTGTCCGGCCTGGGTTCGAAAGCGACGATGGCGTGCAGGTAGCCATTGAGGCGTGCGACTTCGGCGTTCTCACCCTGCTCAAGGTCGAGCACGGCGCTTTCCAGGACCTGGGGCAGGACTTCACCACGCCGCACCACCAGCAACGCTTCCTTGATGCTCAGGGCCTTGATCACGCATTGCTGGGTGCCACTTGAAAGGCGCAACTGCCCCTGGCCGCGACCGCCAGCCGGCGACGCTGCCGCTGGCGCTTGTACCGGTGGGTTGTTGAGCAGGCCTTTGTTGGGGGCCGCCGCGACGGGAGCCGACTTGACCGCTTCGGGCTTGCCGCCGGTCAGGGCACTCAGGGAATCGTTACCAAAGGCCGAATTCATCTTGGTCGGCGCACTGGCGATCAGTGCATCGAGGCGGCCGATCTTGTGCAGGGCCTGCTTGACCTTGTTCAGCAACTGTTCGTTGGTGAACGGCTTGCTCACATAACCGGAAACGCCGGCTTGGATCGCCTGCACCACGTTTTCCTTGTCGCCACGGCTGGTCACCATCACGAACGGCATGGCTTTCAGATGGGCTTGCCCACGGCACCAGGTCAATAGCTCAAGACCGGACATCTCCGGCATTTCCCAGTCACACAGCACCAGGTCGAAGGTTTCGCGCATCAGGATGGATTGCGCCTTTTTGCCGTTCACCGCATCTTCGATCTTGATCCCGGGGAAGTAATTGCGCAGGCACTTCTTCACCAGGTCGCGAATGAACGAGGCGTCATCCACCACCAACACACTGACTTTGCTCATCGACCCTTTATCCTATAAAAACTTCGGCACGCAAAACGCCTGACTGATGGCATTTTGCCAAAACTCGCCAGTCACAGCGGGGCTTTTTTCACTATCGCGTTCAAATTCAGCCCGCGCAAAAAATTCGGTGCCACAAACAAAAACGCCCGGCCAAAGGCCGGGCGTTAATTTCTCGGGCAACTTACTTATCGTCAGTTTCACCCGGAACATTAGGGATTAGATCAGCAGTGCCTTCAACTTCGGCTTTCATGCGCTTGAGGCCCATGTGTCGTACGTCGGTGCCGCGCACCAGATAAATCACCAATTCCGAGATATTGCGCGCATGGTCGCCGATACGCTCCAGGGAACGCAGCACCCAGATAATGTTCAACACCCGTGAGATCGAGCGCGGGTCTTCCATCATGTAGGTGGCCAGTTCGCGCAACGCGGTCTTGTATTCGCGGTCGATGATCTTGTCGTACTGGGCCACCGACAACGCCAGTTCGGCGTCAAAACGGGCGAAGGCGTCGAGGGCATCACGCACCATGTTGCGCACCTGGTCGCCGATGTGGCGCACTTCCACGTAGCCGCGGGGCGCTTCACCTTCTTCGCACAGCTGGATGGCGCGGCTGGCGATCTTGGTGGCTTCGTCGCCGATACGCTCCAGGTCGATCACCGACTTGGAGATGCTGATGATCAAACGCAGGTCGGAAGCCGCCGGCTGGCGACGGGCAAGAATGCGCAGGCACTCCTCGTCGATATTGCGTTCCATCTGGTTGATCTGGTCATCGATCTCGCGCACCTGCTGGGCCAGGCCCGAGTCGGCCTCGATCAGCGCGGTGACCGCATCGTTGACTTGCTTCTCCACCAGCCCACCCATCGCCAGGAGGTGGCTGCGCACCTCCTCGAGCTCGGCGTTGAACTGCGCGGAGATGTGATGGGTAAGGCCTTCTTTGCTAATCATGTTGGCGTCCTTGGAGCGTCCGGTAAGGTGCGGAGAACCGCAGCGTCAGTGCAATCAGAACCACAGCGTCCTAGCCGTAGCGACCGGTGATGTAGTCTTCGGTCTGCTTTTTCGCCGGATTAGTGAACAGGGTATCGGTATCGCCGAATTCCACCAGCTTGCCCATGTACATGAACGCGGTGTAGTCGGACACCCGCGCCGCCTGTTGCATGTTGTGGGTCACGATAACGATGGTGAACTTGGACTTGAGTTCATAGATCAGCTCTTCGACTTTCAGGGTCGAGATTGGGTCGAGGGCCGAACACGGTTCGTCGAGCAGCAGCACTTCCGGCTCCACGGCGATGGTACGAGCGATCACCAGGCGTTGCTGCTGGCCACCGGACAGGCCGAGAGCCGACTCGTGCAGCCGGTCCTTGACCTCATCCCACAGGGCCGCACCCTTGAGGGCCCATTCAACCGCTTCGTCGAGGATGCGCTTCTTGTTGATGCCCTGGATGCGCAGGCCGTAGACCACGTTTTCGTAGATGGTCTTGGGGAACGGGTTGGGCTTCTGGAACACCATGCCCACGCGGCGGCGCAGCTCGGCCACGTCTTCGCCCTTGCGATAGATGTTGGTGCCGTAAAGGTTGATCGCGCCTTCCACACGGCAACCGTCGACCAGGTCGTTCATACGGTTGAAGGTGCGCAGCAGCGTGGACTTGCCGCAGCCGGACGGGCCGATAAAGGCGGTCACGCGCTGCTTGGGGATGTTCATGCTGACGTCGAACAGTGCCTGCTTGTCGCCGTAGTAGAGGCTCAGGCCCGGCACTTCGATGGCCACGGTTTCCTGAGCCAGGCTCAGGCTCTGCTTGTCGCGACCCAGGGCAGACATATTGATGCCGTGGGAATGGTTTTCGTGTTGCATGGGATGCTCCCTGTGCTACCAATTTGTTGTGTGGGAGGGGGCTTGCCCCCGATAGCAGTGCATCAGGAACATGTGTGCTGGCTGGCACACCGCAATCGGGGGCAAGTCCCCTCCCACATTGAATGGTGTTAGCTGTCCAGCGCCTTGTATTTTTCGCGCAGGTGGTTACGGATCCACACCGCCGACAGGTTGAGCGTGGCGATCACCAGCACCAGCAGCAACGCGGTGGCGTACACCAGCGGCCGTGCAGCTTCGACGTTGGGGCTCTGGAAGCCGACGTCATAGATATGGAAGCCCAGGTGCATGATCTTCTGGTCCAGGTGCAAATACGGATAGTTACCGTCCAATGGCAGCGACGGCGCCAGTTTCACCACACCCACCAGCATCAGCGGCGCCACTTCACCGGCGGCGCGGGCTACGGCGAGGATCATGCCGGTCATCATCGCCGGGCTGGCCATCGGCAGCACGATCTTCCACAGCGTTTCCGCCTTGGTCGCGCCCAACGCCAGGGAGCCTTCGCGCACGGTGCGAGGAATCCGCGCCAGGCCTTCTTCGGTGGCCACGATCACCACCGGCACCGCCAGCAGCGCCAGGGTCAGCGAGGCCCACAGCAAGCCCGGGGTACCGAAGGTCGGAGCCGGCAGGGCCTCGGCGAAGAACAGGCGGTCAACCGAGCCACCCAATACATAGACGAAGAAGCCCAGGCCGAATACGCCGTAGACGATGGCCGGTACGCCAGCCAGGTTGTTCACGGCGATACGGATAATCCGCGTCAGGGTGTTCTGCTTGGCGTATTCACGCAGGTACACCGCCGCCAGCACACCAAACGGGGTCACGATCATCGCCATGATCAGGGTCATCATCACGGTGCCGAAGATGGCCGGGAAAATCCCGCCTTCGGTGTTGGCTTCCCGTGGGTCATCGCTGAGGAATTCCCAGACTTTGCTGAAGTAGAAGCCGATCTTGGTCAGGGTGCCCATGGCGTTAGGCTGGTAGGCGTGCACTACCTTGCCGATGCCGATCTCCACTTCCTTGCCGTTGCCGTCGCGGGCGGTCAGGGCGTCGCGGTTGAACTGGGCGTGCAGGTCAGCCAGGCGCGCCTCGATGTCCTGATAGCGGGCATTCAGTTCGGCGCGGTCGGCATCCATATCGGCCTGGGCGGCGGCGTCGAGCTTGCCCTCCAGTTCCAGTTTGCGGCCGTGCAGGCGGATGCGTTCGAGGCCGGCGTTGATCGCGCCGATATCGGATTTTTCCAGGGTCTTGAGCTGGGCGGCGAGCTGATTGACGCGCGCGACCCGGGCTTGCAGCTCCGGCCACGCGGCTTCGCCTTCAGCAATGACCTTGCCGTCCTGCTTGACGTTGACCAGGGTGCCGTAGAAATTGCCCCATTCGCGACGCTCGATGGCCATCAGGTTGGTCGGCTTGGTCTGATCCTTCAACCACTCGCCGACAATCCAGGTGAAGTCGTTGCCGTTAAGGTCGCGGTTGCCGACCTTGATCAGCTCGCGGGTCATGAACTCAGGGCCTTCGTCCGGCACCGGCAGGCCGGCGCTTTTCAGGCGCTCACGCGGCACTTCTTCTTTCTGTACCACTTCGCCGATGACGATGTGGTTGGCCTGGCCCGGCACGTTGTAGTTGGCCTGGATCAGGTCGGCCGGCCAGAAATGGCCCAAGCCACGCACCGCAATCACAGCCAGCAGACCAATGGTCATGATGACCGCGATGGACACCGCGCCACCGCTGATCCAGACGCCGGGAGCGCCGCTCTTGAACCATCCATTCAGGGAGTTCTGTTTCACAGACTTCTACCTTTCTTAAAGCGACGAGTATTTCTTGCGCAGGCGCTGACGAATCAGCTCCGCGAGGGTGTTCATAATGAAGGTGAACAACAGCAGCACCAGCGCCGAGAGGAACAACACGCGGTAGTGACTGCCGCCGACTTCCGACTCGGGCATTTCCACCGCGACGTTGGCCGCCAGCGTGCGCAGGCCCTCGAACAGGTTCATCTCCATCACCGGGGTGTTACCGGTGGCCATCAGCACGATCATGGTCTCGCCCACAGCACGGCCCATGCCGATCATCAGTGCCGAGAAGATGCCCGGGCTGGCGGTGAGGATGACCACGCGGGTCATGGTCTGCCAGGGCGTGGCGCCCAGGGCCAGGGAGCCCAGGGTCAGGCCGCGTGGCACACTGAACACGGCGTCTTCGGCGATGGAGTAGATGTTCGGGATCACCGCAAAGCCCATGGCGAGGCCGACCACCAGGGCGTTACGCTGGTCGTAGGTGATGCCCAGGTCGTGGGAGATCCACATGCGCATGTCGCCGCCGAAGAACCAGGTTTCCAGGTACGGGCTCATGTACAGCGAGAGCCAACCCACAAACAGGATCACCGGGATCAGGATCGCGCTTTCCCAGCCATCCGGCACCCGTAGGCGAATGGACTCGGGCAAGCGGCTAAAGACAAAGCCGGCGACCAGGATGCCAATTGGCAACAGCATCAACAGGCTGAAAATCCCCGGCAGATGCCCTTCCACATACGGCGCCAGGAACAGGCCGGCGAAGAAGCCGAGGATCACGGTCGGCATGGCTTCCATCAGCTCGATCACCGGCTTGACCTTGCGGCGCAGGCTCGGAGCCATGAAGTAAGCGGTGTAGATCGCGGCGGCAACCGCCAGCGGCGCCGCCAGCAGCATGGCATAGAACGCGGCCTTCAAGGTCCCGAAGGTCAGCGGGGCCAGGCTCATCTTGGGTTCGAAGTCGGTGTTGGCGGCGGTGGACTGCCAGACGTATTTAGGCTCGTCGTAGTTTTCGTACCAGACCTTGCTCCACAACGCGCTCCACGAGACTTCCGGGTGCGGATTGTCGAGCAGCAAGGGTTGCAGCTTGCCGCCGGCCTCGACGATCACACGGTTGGCTCGAGGCGACATGCCGAACAGACCCTGGCCCTCGACCACCGGGTCGACCAACAGGGTGCGATGGGCGGTGCTGTGGAACACGCCGAACTGGCCAGAAGCGTCGAGGGCGGTGAAGCCTTTGCGGCGCTCTTCAGCGCTGATTTCGACGATGGGCGCAGTGCCCATCTGGAAGGTACGGATCTGCTTGAGGCGTTGTTCGCCATCCGGGTCGCGAGCCATGAACCACTGGGCCAGGCCACCTTTGGAATCCCCCATGATCAGCGAGATGCCGCCCACCAGCTGGGTGCTGGCGGTGATTTCGGCATCGCCGTTTTCCAATAACTTGTAGCGACCGTTGAGGCTCTTGTCGCGCAGGCTGAACACGTCGGCCAGGGCGCGACCGTTGATCACATACAGCCACTGCTGGCGCGGGTCGATGAAGATCGCCTTCACCGGTTCAGTCATCTGTGGCAGTTCGACACGCTTCTGCTCACTGGTGACTTCACCGGTCATCATGTTTTCTTCGCGGCTCAGGGTCAGCACGTTCAGGTGCGAACCCGCTGAACCTGCGACCACCAGCGAGGTGTCGGTGGCGTTGAGGGCAACGTGTTCCAGTGGGCGACCGGCGTCATCCAGCACGATCGGCGTTTCGCCGTAGGGGTATTCGATCGCCGGGCTGATGGTTTTCTTGCCGTCCGGATACGACACTTTATAGGTGTGGCGAAACACCAGGGACTGGCCATTGGATAAGCCGAGGATCACCAAAGGGCTGCCTGGCTGGTCTTCACCAATGGAGGCCACGCTGGTACCGGCCGGAAGCGGCAGGTCGACACGCTTGAGTTCAACGCCGGTGTCCACTTCAAAGAACAATGCCTGGCCCTTGTCGGAAACCCGCATGGCGACTTGGTTCTGTTCTTCGAGGGAGATCATCAACGGCTTGCCGGCATCCTGCATCCAGGCGGGCGTCAGCGCGTCTTCCTTGGTCAGCGAGGCGCCTTGGAACAGCGGCGCGACGACATAGGCGAGGAAGAAGAAGATCAGGGTAATGGCCGCCAGCACGGCGAGGCCGCCGATCAGCACATACCAGCGGGTAAAGCGATCCTTGAGCGCGCGCATGCGGCGCTTGCGTTGCAGCTCAGGCGTATTGAAATCAATGCGCTTGGGGGGAGAAGTTGTCGTCATGGTGGAATTGGCCAGATCATTCATGCGCACACCCTAGCGATCCTGTATGACAGAAAGATGACAGTGCAGTGACGCAACAAATCCGCCGCGAAGCAAAGCTGGCAGCGGACTAGAAAATTCGGATGCGGAGCCGGTAGGCCGGCCCCGCAGAGGCAATCAGCTGCCTTCTTTCAGACCCAGGTCAGCCAGTGCCTTGGCGGCCACTTTGGCTGGCAGTGGGATGTAGCCGTCTTTCACCACGACTTCCTGGCCCTGCTTGGACAGCACCAGTTTCACGAACTCGGCTTCCAGCGGTGCCAGAGGCTTGTTCGGGGCTTTGTTGACGTAAACGTAGAGGAAGCGCGACAGCGGGTATTTGCCGTTCAGGGCGTTTTCTTCGCTGTCTTCGATGAATTCAGTGGTGCCTTTCTTGGCCAGAGGCACGGTCTTCACGCTGGCGGTCTTGTAACCGATGCCTGAGTAACCGATGCCGTTCAGCGAGGAGCTGATCGACTGCACGACCGAAGCCGAGCCAGGTTGTTCGTTCACGTTTGGCTTGTAGTCACCTTTGCACAGGGCCTCTTCCTTGAAGTAGCCGTAGGTGCCGGACACCGAGTTACGCCCGAACAGTTGCACTGGCTTGTTGGCCAGGTCGCCGGTCACACCCAGGTCGCCCCAGGTTTTCACGTCAGCCTTGCCACCGCATAGGCGAGTCGAGGAGAAGACCGCGTCGACTTGTTCCATGGTCAGGTGCTGGATCGGGTTGTCCTTGTGCACGAATACCGCCAGGGCGTCCACGGCAACCGGAATAGCGGTAGGCTTGTAGCCGTACTTCTGCTCGAAGGCCGCCAGTTCCGTGTCCTTCATCTTGCGGCTCATCGGGCCCAGGTTGGAGGTGCCTTCGGTCAGCGCAGGTGGCGCGGTGGCGGAGCCGGCAGCTTGAATCTGGATGTTGACGTTCGGGTATTCCTTCTTGTAACCCTCGGCCCACAGGGTCATCAGGTTGGCCAGGGTATCGGAACCGACGCTGGACAGGTTGCCCGACACACCAGTGGTCTTGACGTAAGCCGGAATTGCCGGATCAACACCAGCGGCCACCGCGTTGGCGGTCGCAACGCCAGCAGCGACAAAAGTCATTGCCGCCATCAAACGTTTCAGTTTCATGCCTTGCTCCTAGCAGATAGGGATAATTGGATCGGGGCCAAGTATCGGGAGGCCGTGTGAACACTCTATGTCTTAAATATGACAATTAGATGAAAGGCCACTATCGGAAAGCGAAGGCTTGTAAGGAGCGAGACATTGAATGAATGCCTCGCCACAGTGGATTAGGCTAACTCTAGCGGCCGCGTTTCCACAGATACCCACCCACCAACATCCCCATCACACACAAGACGGCCACGTAGTAAGCCGGGCCCATAGGGCTCTCCTTCATCAACAGCGATACCGCCAATGGTGTCAGCCCACCGAACACGGCATAAGCGACGTTGTAGGAGAATGACAGGCCACTGAAACGCACCACTGGCGGGAAGGCCTTGACCATCACGTAGGGCACCACACCGATGGTGCCCACGAACAAACCGGTCAATGCGTACAACGGGAACAGCCAGTCCGGGTGAGCCATCAGGCTGTGGTAGAGCGTCCAGGAGGTTGCCAACAGCAGCGCGCAACCGGTGACCAATACGCGGCCGGCGCCAAAACGGTCGGCCAGGGCGCCCGAGGCAATGCAACCCAGGCTCAACGTTACGATGGCCAGGCTGTTGGCTTGCAGCGCAACCGTAGGGCTGAAGTGATAGACGGTTTGCAGCACGGTCGGCGTCATGAGGATGACCACTACGACGCCGGCCGACAACAGCCAGGTCAGCAGCATCGACAACACAATGGCGCCGCGATGATCGCGCAGCACTGCACGCAACGGCAGCTCGGCAGCCAGGGTCTTGCGTTGCTGCATCTCGGCGAAGATCGGTGTTTCATGCAGCCAGCGGCGCAGATACACCGACAGCAGCCCGAATACACCGCCGAGCAGGAACGGGATCCGCCAGGCGTAATCGGAGACCTGCTCCGGGGTATAGGCCGTATTGATGGCGGTGGCCACCAGCGAGCCCAGCAAGATACCGGCGGTGAGGCCGCTGGTCAGGGTGCCGCAGGCGTAGCCGATGTGGCGCGGCGGGACGTGCTCGGAGACGAACACCCAGGCGCCCGGTACCTCGCCGCCAATCGCCGCGCCCTGGATGACGCGCATCAGCAGCAGCAGGAGCGGCGCCCACAGGCCGATCTGCGCGTAAGTCGGCAGCAGGCCCATGATCAGGGTCGGCACGGCCATCATGAAGATGCTCAGGGTGAACATCTTCTTGCGCCCCAGCAGGTCACCGAAGTGCGCCATGATGATGCCGCCCAGGGGGCGCGCCAGGTAGCCGGCGGCGAAGATGCCGAAGGTCTGCATCATGCGCAGCCATTCGGGCATGTCGACGGGGAAGAACAGTTTCCCGACCACGGTGGCGAAAAACACGAAGATGATGAAGTCGTAGAACTCCAGCGCCCCGCCCAAGGCAGACAGCGACAGGGTTTTGTAGTCGTTGCGGGTCAGCGGGCGCGAGGGTTGCGCACTGCTTGCGGGCACGGAAGACATGGCAAGGTTTCTCTTATAGTAGTCAGGACGGCAAGCCCGGGACTTGCGGCAGGCTTGGCAAGATAGCAAATCGCTCCAAAAAGCACAGCGTCGAGCCCTTAACAGTTCAGTGGCAGGCAATCTTACCGACGCAGGCCAGCGCTCAACTCGGCCAGGAGCACAGTTGCCGGAAAAAGCCCCGATACAGCGCCTATTTACCGACCAAATGAGCCTTGGGAGGTCGTCGCGGCGCCAGCGTCTCGATATACTCGGCCCTTGCAAGCGCAGAACCGCGGTCTTGAGGGCTGCTGTGCCAAACGCCGTTGGGGCCGCCCAGCCGGTTTGGCAGAGTTTCCCTTTAGCACGCCTTACGAGAAACGCGTCGAACGCGTATGTTTGTGCTGAAACGTTTTTCCAATAGTCGGCTATCCACTTTGCACCACTTATAAGAAGCGTCACGGGTCAGAGGCACCCCCGGCATGATCGAACTCGAACAAGAAGATCCTATCCCGCAAGGCGATCTCGCCCTGCAAATCACTGCACTCCCTCGTGAAACCAACGGTTTTGGCGATATCTTCGGCGGCTGGCTGGTCGCGCAGATGGACCTGGCCGGCACGGCAATGGCCAGCAAGGTTGCCGGTGGGCGAGTGGCGACTGTAGCTATTGACCGCATGGCCTTCCTGGTACCGGTGGCGGTGGGCGCGCAGCTTTCCTTCTATACCCAGGCCCTGGAAATCGGCCGCAGCTCGATCCAGATGATGGTCGAGGTGTGGAGCGATGACCCGCTGTCCAGCGAATGGCGCAAGGTGACCGAGGCGGTATTTGTGTTCGTCGCCATCGATGGCAGCGGCCGCACGCGGTCTGTGCCGTCACGAGCGCGTTAAACATCGCCGGGTTTTGACGGTCAATTGCCCCATTGCCTGCCATTGAGAGAGCTTTGTTATGCCTACGCCCCACGTTGAAACGGTGAAAGTCGACGAGCTGGACTGCTGGCGCATTCGCCACAACGGCGCCGAACTGATGGTGGCCCGGCAGGGTGCGCACATCTTCAGTTACCAGCGCCAGGGCGAGCAGCCGCTGATCTGGCCGAACCCTGAAGCGGTGTTCAAGCCGGGCAAGGGCATTCGTACCGGCGTGCCGGTGTGCTGGCCGTGGTTTGGCGTGTTTGATCGCAACCCGCAAAGCGTCAAGGCGATGCGTCAAAGCGATCAACCGGCTGGCGCGCATGGTTTTGTGCGCACCGCCCTCTGGGAATTGACCGAAACTGCAATTGAAGGTGAAGCCCTGCGCATCGAGCTGGCGCTGCCGGTTCCTGCGGGCGGCTTTCCCGACTGGCCCCATCAGGTCAACTTGACGTTAAGCCTGCTGCTGGACGACCAACTGCACATCCAACTGACCAGCCACAATCAAGGCACCGACACCGTGACCCTCAGCCAGGCGCTGCACACCTACTTTGCTGTGAGCGATGTGCGCAATGTGCAGGTCGAGGGCCTGGACGGCTTGGCGTATATCGATACCGCCGACGGCTGGACCGAGAAGCAGCAAGCCGGCCTGCTGCACTTCACCGCCGAGACGGATCGCATCTACCTGGATACGCCGGCGCAGTTGAGCATTGTCGATAAAGACTGGCAGCGCCGCGTCCAACTCATCAGCCAGGGCTCGAGCTCGACGGTAGTCTGGAACCCCTGGACCGAACGGGCCAAGGCGCTTGATGACATGGCTGACGATGGCTGGCAGGGCATGTTGTGCATCGAAACGGCAAATGTGCTGGATGATGTGGTGAGCCTGGCGGCCGGTGAAAGCCACACCTTGGGCGTGAGCATCACCAGTATCACCTTGTAAACCCGATCAAATGTGGGAGGGGCTTGCTCCCGATAGCTTCGGTTCAGTCAATATCTCAAGTGACTGAAGCACCGCTATCGGGAGCAAGCCCCCTCCCACATTGGTTATGTGTAGGGTTTTAGAGATCGGATTCCTTCACTACCCGCACTTTCCCCGCCTCCAGCGCATACGCTGCGTCCGCCAAGTCATTGTTGACCTTCTCCACCTTCAACGTGCCCGTGACCCACAGCGGCGTGTAGATATCGTCAAGCTTCAATCCCTTGGGATACCGCACCAGCACCAGTTGGTTAGGCGGCGGTGGCGGCACGTGGATGCAGGCGCCAGGGTAAGGCACCAGGAAGAACAGTGTGCTGCGACCCTTGGCATCGGTTTCCAGCGGCACCGGATAGCCGCCGATACGGATGTTCTTGCCGTTCATGGCGGCCACGGTCTTGGTGGAATACATCACCGCGGGCAAGCCTTTGCTCTGTTTCAAGCCACCTTTTTCGGTGAACGTGCCTTGGGCTTCGGGGGAGTTGTGGTCGATCTCGGGCATGGCTTCGAGGGCTTTCTGGTCCGAAAGCGGCATCAGTTCAAGCCAGTCAGTTTCCGGCAGTTCGCCAGCATGGGTCAGGCCAGGGGCCAGCAGCAGAAGGGTCAATAGAAGACGGCGCATGGAGAGGCTCGGCAAATACAAGTGTCGAGCATTCTAGCCCCCTGCGCCTGCGCAGCGCAGAGGACTTTGTCGGCTGATTACTTCTTTTTGATCAGGCCGTAGATCACCAGCAACACGATGGCACCCACCAGTGCGCCGATGAAGCCCGCACCCTGGCCTGCCTGGTAGATCCCCAGTGCCTGGCCGCCGTAGGTCGCGGCCAGGGAGCCGGCGATACCCAGCAGGATGGTCATGATCCAGCCCATGCTGTCGTCGCCAGGCTTGAGGAAACGCGCCAGCAGGCCAACGATCAAGCCGATAAAAATGGTTCCAATGATACCCATGGCATTTCCCTCTGATTGAATATGAGTCATGACAAAGCCTAGCCAGGCTTTGTCATCCTGCAATCAGAGAGACGACGGCCACCAATGGTTCCCGCCGAACCTCGGGTTATTGCTCGGCGATCAGCGCCTCGACCTTGAGGATCTGTGCCTGCAGGGTCGCACGGTCCTTGCAACGCAGGTTGGCATGGCCGACTTTGCGCCCGGCCTTGAAGGCCTTGCCGTAGTGGTGCAGGTGGCAGTCGTTGATCGCGATTACCCGTTCAACCGGCGGTACCACGCCAATGAAATTGAGCATGGCGCTCTCGCCGACCTTGGCCGTAGAGCCTAACGGCAAGCCCGCGACCGCCCGCAGGTGGTTTTCGAACTGGCTGCACTCGGCGCCTTCGGTGGTCCAATGCCCGGAGTTATGCACGCGGGGCGCGATCTCGTTGGCCTTGAGGCCGCCGTCGACCTCAAAGAACTCGAACGCCATCACGCCGACGTAATCCAGCTGCTTGAGCACACGACTGGAGTAGTCCTCGGCAAGGGCCTGCAGCGGGTGATCGGTGCTGGCCACGGACACCTTGAGAATGCCGTTGACGTGGGTGTTGTGCACCAAGGGGTAGAAACGGATCTCGCCATCGCGGGCTCGCACGGCAATCAGCGAGACTTCGCCGGTGAACGGCACGAAGCCTTCCAACAGGCAAGGAACGCTGCCCAGTTCGGCGAAAGTACCGACCACGTCGGCTTCGCTGCGCAGGACTTTCTGGCCCTTGCCGTCGTAACCCAAAGTGCGGGTTTTCAACACGGCCGGCAGGCCGATGCTGGCGACAGCGGCGTCCAGGTCTGCCTGGGACTGGATGTCGGCGAAGGCCGGGGTAGGGATGCCCAGGTCCTTGAACATGCTCTTTTCGAACCAGCGGTCCCGGGCGATGCGCAAGGCTTCGGCGCTCGGGTAAACCGGCACGAACTGCGACAGGAAGGCCACGGTTTCGGCCGGGACGCTTTCGAATTCGAAGGTCACCAAGTCGACTTCGTCAGCCAGTTGGCGCAGGTGATCCGGGTCGCTGTAGTCAGCGCGCAGGTGTTCACCCAGGGCGGCGGCGCAGGCGTCTGGCGCCGGGTCCAGAAAAGCGAAATTCATTCCCAGCGGAGTGCCCGCCAGGGCCAGCATGCGGCCCAGTTGGCCGCCACCGATTACACCGATTTTCATCGTCAACAACCTCAGGCGATACGTGGGTCTGGATTGTCCAGCACGCTGTCTGTCTGCTCGGCACGGAATTTTTTCAGCACCGCGTGGAACTGCGGGTGCTTGGCGCCCAGGATGCTGGCGGACAGCAACGCGGCGTTGATCGCGCCGGCCTTGCCGATCGCCAGGGTCGCCACCGGGATACCGGCTGGCATCTGCACGATGGACAACAGCGAATCCACGCCCGAGAGCATCGCCGACTGCACCGGCACGCCAAGCACCGGCAGGTGGGTCTTGGCTGCACACATGCCTGGCAGGTGCGCCGCGCCACCGGCACCGGCGATGATCACCTCGATGCCACGGGATTCTGCTTCATCGGCATACTGGAACAGCAAGTCCGGCGTGCGGTGGGCGGAGACCACCTTCACTTCATACGGAATGCCGAGTTTTTCCAGCATATCGGCGGTGTGGCTAAGGGTGGACCAATCGGACTTGGAGCCCATGATCACGCCAACCAATGCACTCATCGTCGTGCCTCTTCTCTCTGGGCGCCCGCAGGCGCGTCAAAAAACAACAAGCCACGCGGGAGACCGGCGTGGCTTGTTGTACGAATTAGTTTCGGGCCAGAACTGCCTACGCTCAATCAGGCTGCGTTGAAAACAAACTCGGAATGCTCATTGGCTAAAGCCAACTCCGCTTCCTCGCTTGTTTTTGCCTTGCCTGATCTTCGCTCGGCGAGTTCTGACCTCGAAACGCGGCCGGTTGGACCGGCCGAAGGCCGCGCAGTATACCGTAATAATCCAGATAAACAGCCCCTGGAATGACCATCTGTCTAGCCGCTCAAACCGGCGGTTTTATTGACTCTTGAGTCAGTCCCCTACACCGCAAAACCCTGTGGGAGGGGGCTTGCTCCCGATAGCGGTGTTTCAGTGTCCTAATCAGCGCCTGACACACCGCTATCGGGAGCAAGCCCCCTCCCACATTGGATCTGTGTCAGGCTCAGGTACTTTGCGCCGCGCCTCCTTCCAGTTTGCGCCACAGCAACCGCACATTCGCCTTGCGCACCAATGCACAGCGATACAAACGAATCTCCAGCGGCACATGCCATTGCGGCCCTCCGCACACCACCAGTTCACCGCGTGCCAACTCCGCACGCACACTCAGCTGCGGCACCCAGGCGATACCCAAGCCTTCAAGGGCCATGCTCTTGAGGCTGTCGGCCATGGCGGTTTCGTAAATGGTCGTGAAGCGCAGGGCCCGCTGGCGCAGCAGCAGATTCACCGAGCGGCCGAGGAACGCTCCGGCGCTGTAGGCGAGCAGCGGCACACTGCCCTCGCCTTCGAGGTCGAACAGCGGCTTGCCGTCGGCATCGGCAGCGCAGACCGGGAGCATCTCGGTGTTGCCCAGGTGCAGGGACGGGAAGATCTCGGCGTCCATCTGCATCGCAGCGTCGGGATCGTAGAACGCCAGCATCAGGTCGCAACCACCTTCGCGAAGAGCGTGTACCGCATCGCCGACGTTGGTGGCGACCAGTCGCGTGGCGATGTTCAGGCCCTCGTTGCGCAGCTGTGCGATCCAACGTGGGAAGAACCCCAGTGCCAGCGAGTGCGCGGCCGCCACCTGCATGACTTCGCCCTGCCCGCCTTCCAGGTGATGCAAATGGCGCAGTACTTCGCCCAGCTGTTCGACCACCGTGCGCGCGGTCACCAGAAACAGCTGCCCCGCCGCCGTCAACTCCACTGGCGTACGCGAGCGGTTGACCAGGGTCAGGCCCAACGCGGCCTCAAGGCTACGGATACGGCGGCTGAACGCCGGTTGGGTGACAAAGCGCCGTTCCGCTGCCTGGGAAAAACTGCGGGTGGCCGCCAGGGCGCTGAAGTCTTCCAGCCATTTGCTCTCAAGGTTCATCACTTCCTCCCAAGGGTATGCACCATTTTGGCACACACGCCCGCCATCATAGCTGGGTCACATCCACATTATGCCGTTTGTGCATAGGCCAGTGCTTAACAGCATTGGCCCAAAAAGTTCTACAAGCCTAGCATTCGCAGCGTTCCGGCCAGTTCCGGGTCCATATCGAGATGATTTCCGTCATGTCCTCTGCTGCATCTTTCCGTACAGAAAAAGACCTGCTTGGCGTACTCGAAGTACCTGCTCAAGCGTATTACGGCATCCAGACCCTGCGAGCGGTGAATAATTTCCGCCTCTCGGGCGTTCCGATTTCGCATTACCCGAAATTGGTGGTCGGCCTGGCGATGGTCAAGCAAGCAGCGGCGGACGCCAACCGCGAACTGGGACAGCTCAGCGATGCCAAGCACGCTGCCATCAGCGAAGCTTGTGCCCGCCTGATCCGCGGCGATTTCCACGAAGAATTCGTGGTGGACATGATTCAAGGCGGCGCCGGCACTTCAACCAACATGAATGCCAACGAAGTCATCGCCAACATCGCGTTGGAGGCCATGGGTCACCAGAAGGGCGAGTACCAGTACCTGCATCCCAACAACGACGTGAACATGGCGCAGTCGACCAACGACGCCTATCCGACTGCGATCCGCCTGGGTCTGCTGTTGGGCCACGACGCACTGCTGGCCAGCCTCGACAGCCTGATCCAGGCGTTCGCCGCCAAAGGCGCCGAGTTCAGCCATGTGCTGAAAATGGGTCGCACCCAATTGCAAGACGCCGTGCCGATGACCCTCGGCCAGGAATTCCGCGCCTTCGCCACCACCCTGGGTGAAGACCTGGCCCGCCTGAAAACCCTGGCGCCGGAGCTGCTCACCGAAGTCAACCTGGGCGGCACAGCCATCGGTACCGGCATCAACGCTGACCCGCGTTACCAGGCCCTGGCCGTACAACGCCTGGCGACCATCAGCGGCCAGCCGCTGGTGCCGGCAGCCGACCTGATCGAAGCCACCTCCGACATGGGCGCCTTCGTGCTGTTCTCCGGCATGCTCAAGCGTACCGCGGTGAAGCTGTCGAAGATCTGCAACGACCTGCGCCTGCTGTCCAGCGGCCCACGTACCGGCATCAACGAGATCAACCTACCGGCGCGCCAGCCAGGCAGCTCGATCATGCCCGGCAAGGTCAACCCGGTGATCCCGGAAGCGGTCAACCAGGTGGCGTTCCAAGTCATCGGCAACGACCTGGCCCTGACCATGGCAGCCGAAGGCGGCCAACTGCAACTGAACGTGATGGAGCCGCTGATCGCCTTCAAGATCTTCGATTCGATCCGTCTGCTGCAACGCGCCATGGACATGCTGCGCGAGCATTGCATCGTCGGCATCACCGCCAACGAAGCCCGCTGCCGCGAACTGGTGGAGCACTCCATCGGCCTGGTCACCGCGCTGAACCCCTACATCGGCTATGAAAACGCCACCCGCATTGCGCGTATCGCCCTTGAAAGCGGCCGCGGCGTGCTGGAACTGGTGCGTGAGGAAGGCTTGCTCGACGACGCCATGCTCGACGACATCCTGCGCCCCGAAAACATGATCGCTCCACGCCTGGTCCCGTTGAAGGCCTAAGCGTTTGTTACACCGCTCACCAGGTTGAGGGACTAGACACCTCTCACCTTTTGAGGGCCTGAAGGCTCGTTCTTCAGGCCCTTTTTTTTGCCTCAAGGTTGTGAAATGAAGCCCATAAAAACTCCAATATCGCCCTGCAAACCCACCTTGCTTGCCACCGCGTGGCTGAAACCTTTAATCAGCCCGTGCAGACGGATCAGTCTCGCCTAGGTATAGTGCCGCCCCTCTCGCGTCTGCGGCCATCGGTAACGAGGCCCGGGTACCACGCGACACCGCATGAATAACAACACCCGCAAAAGGATTGGGGTCGAACGGTCGTGCACTGCCTGGTGCCATACGACGTGTCGAACCGTCCTGCGTTTGCCATCAGAAAAATCAGCGAGGAACACTCCATGCTCGAAGTCATCAACGACTTCCTCTCAGGGAAAGTACTGATCGTGCTCATAGTCGGGCTCGGCGGTTATTTCACGATCCGCTCGCGTTTCGTTCAACTGCGCCACTTTTTCCATATGTTCTCGGTGTTTAAAGACAGCCTGAAGAGCAGTGCCGGCCAACTCAGCTCGTTCCAGGCGCTGATGCTCAGCCTGGCGGGCCGCGTGGGTGCCGGTAACATTGCAGGCGTCGGTATTGCCGTGACCCTGGGTGGCCCGGGCGCCGTGTTCTGGATGTGGGTCACCGCACTGGTGGGCATGTCCTCGAGCTTTATCGAGTGCTCCCTTGGCCAGTTGTACAAGCGCACCGACGCCGAAGGCACCTACCGTGGCGGCCCGGCGTATTACATCCAGCATGGCCTGCACAAGCGCTGGCTGGGCATGGTCATGGCGTTCCTGCTGCTGGTGACCTTCGGCTTTGCCTTCAACGGCCTGCAAGCCCACGCCGTGACCCATTCGCTGAACAATGCCTTCGGCCTCGACACCACTTACACCGGCCTCGCGCTGGCGGTGTTGCTGGGCCTGGTGTTCATCGGCGGGATCAAGCGTATCGCCTCGATCGCCGACTTGCTGGTGCCGGTCAAGACCCTGGTTTACATCGCCGTGACCCTGTACGTGATCGTGCTGCAATTCGACCACGTGCCCGCCATGCTCGCGACCATCGTCAAGAGCGCGTTCGGCCTCGACCAAGCCTTCGGCGGCCTGGTCGGCAGCGCGATCATCATGGGTGTGAAGCGCGGCGTGTTCGCCAACGAAGCAGGTTTAGGCAGTGCGCCTAACGTGGCGGCAGTCGCTTCGGTAGAACACCCGATTGCCCAAGGTGTGGTGCAAGCGTTCAGCGTGTTCCTCGACACATTCATCATCTGTACCTGCACCGCGTTGCTGATCCTGCTTTCCGGTTTCTACACGCCGGGCTTTGAAGGCGATGGCATTGCCCTGACCCAGAACTCCCTGGCGGCGGTGGTCGGTGACTGGGGCCGGATGTTTATCTCCGTGGCCCTGGCGTTGTTCGTGTTCACCTCGATCATGTACAACTACTACCTGGGCGAGAGCAACCTGCGCTTCCTGGTCGGCAATAACCGCAAGGTGCTGATGGGCTACCGCGCATTGGTACTGGTGCTGATCTTCTGGGGTTCCATCGAGAACCTGAGCACCGTGTTCGCCTTCGCCGACATCACCATGACCATGCTGGCCTTCGTCAACCTGTTCGCCCTGGCGTTCCTGTTCAAGATCGCCATGCGCATCCTGAACGACTACGACAACCAGCGTGCGGCAGGCATCAAGACCCCGGTGTTCGATTCCAGCCAGTTCCCTGACCTGGACCTGGACCGCAAAGCCTGGCCGGCCAACCCGGTAAAACCGGAGCCTGCCATGCAAGCCACTGCTGAATCGGTCGCCCAAACGCAACGTTAAGCGTAGATAGATGACACGCCGCCCGGCCTTGGGCATGCTCTGGGCCCGGCGGCGTTTTTCGTTCAGGAGACTTTTCAATGCAACCAGCTAATAACGTCATGGTGCTCTACACCGGTGGCACCATCGGCATGCAGGCCAGCGCCAATGGCCTGGCCCCGGCGTCGGGTTTTGAAGCACGCATGCGCGAACAGCTTGCCAATCAATCGATACCCGCCTGGCGCTTTCGCGAAATGTCGCCGCTGATCGACAGCGCCAACATGACCCCGGCCTACTGGCAGCATCTGCGCAGCGCCGTGGTCGAGGCGGTGGACGAGGGCTGCGATGCCGTACTGATCCTGCACGGCACCGACACTCTGGCCTACAGCGCGGCAGCCATGAGCTTCCAACTGCTGGGCCTGCCCGCACCAGTGCTGTTTACCGGTTCGATGTTGCCCGCCGGCGTGCCGGACAGCGATGCCTGGGAAAACGTCAGCGGCGCCTTGACCGCGTTGGGCGAAGGCTTGGCATCCGGAGTGCAGCTGTATTTCCACGGCCAACTGCTACCGCCGACCCGTTGCGCCAAGGTGCGCAGCTTTGGCCGCCATCCGTTTGCAACCTTGCAGCGTATGGGTAACCAGCCCCGCGCCGAATCACTACCGGCCGCGCTGGATTACCGTCAGCCCAAGACCGTGGCGGATATCGGCGTATTACCGCTGGTGCCGGGCATGCGGGCCGCGCTGGTGGACAGCCTGGTCGACAGCGGGGTACAGGCGCTGATCCTGGAGTGCTATGGCAGCGGCACCGGGCCCAGCGACAACCCCGAGTTCCTCGCCAGCCTCAAGCGCGCACAGGTCCGGGATGTAGTGGTGGTCGCCATTACCCAATGCCATGAAGGCGGTGTCGAACTGGATGTCTATGAAGCCGGTAGCCGCCTGCGCGACGCCGGCGTGCTGTCGGGTGCAGGCATGACCCGTGAAGCGGCGTTCGGCAAGCTCCATGCCCTGCTCGGCGCCGGCCTGGCCAGCGAAGAGATCCGCCGCTTGGTGGAGCTGGACCTGGGTACCGAGGCCTGTCCTAGATAACTACCCCCTGCCCTGTCTTGCGCCTTTCTAGCATGGAAACCCCGGGCCTGACCCTCGGGTTGTTCCCCTCCATCGGCAAGACAGGGATGTACCATGACCACCTCAAGCGCCACCGCGCAGGCTGCCAAATCCGAAGACCTCACCCTTAAACTCATCACCCAGCTGTGCGTCGGCCCCTCGATCACCGAGGTGGCCGGCCAACTGCTGCGCGACTCCCTGGCAGAAAAATACCCCGACCTGCACATCAATCCGGACACCACCCTGCTGGGCACGCCAGTGTGGGAGCTGGTAGACGACAAGATTATCTCCAGCCCCCCGCAGTATCGAACCCTCAGCACCCTGCTGGCCAGGCAGGCCGTGTTGAAGGAGCCCACCTTGTGCATCGAAGGCGAGCATTTTCTTACCCCGCTGCCCCTCACGGAACCCGCGGTGCATGTGCCGGTGCGCATCGTCGAAGTGGCTAATACCATCAATGTCCTGGCGCCGGTGGTATTTGAGGCGTTCAAGGAACAGTTGGTGACGTACTGGAACAACAGCAACGGCATCGGCCCGCGTTGGCACGAATTGTCCAGCACCTTGCGCAGCACCTGGAATGTGCAGCAGGTGGACGGCTGGACCGACGACGACTGTGCACTGGCGCGCCGTTTGTACCACTCGCCCGACCCGGCGAACCGCACCGCAGGCAGCAAGCTCCAGGCTTGCCTGGTCGACGTTGACCTGGTGAGCGACGGCAAGGCCAGCCACACCCCGCAAGTATTTATTGCGGTACTGCTGGGCCAGTCCGGGGGGCAAGACGTAATCCTCTGCCAATCCCTCGACGGCTACAAAAAATTCGACACCCAGGACCAATTGGGCGAATACCTGGCGACGCTGGTGTATCAGCCAACTGTTTATGAACGTTTGCAGTGGCGCCTGTATGAACCCGTCGGCAACTTTTTCGAGCAGTTGGCCTTCTCCCTGATCACCCTGCAAATCGACGCCCTCACCACCGTCTCCATCGACACACCGGCCACACCCACCAAAGCGCCGTTGAGCGTGCTGACAGGGACGATCGGGCAGGTCACCCCAAAAGGGCCGGATCTTGAATGGTATCGACAAGTGCTGCCGGACTGGCTCGCCCAAGCCACTGCTTCGGATCGCGCGTTTTATTCGCGGCACCTCAAGGACCTGGCCGCGCTGCACGGCCGGAACGAGGGCAAGACGTACCAGGATGATATTCCCCCCCTCCAGCAGTATGCCCGCGACACGCTCAGGGCACTCATCATCAAGGAGCATCCCAAGGCCGCGTACCTGGCTTTGGACACCCTGACCATCCAGGTACAGAGCCAGGTGGTGTGGGGCACGTTCACGGTACCGGGGCAGGTCGAGACCCGCGCCTTCAGCCTGGCCGAACTGGCCCTGCAAAATCTGATTGCACTGCCCTTGGGTAATCAAAGCCTGCGCATGCAGACGCGCAAGGCCCTGCCTGAGTGGCTGAGCGTCGACTACGTGAAAACCCTCATCACCAAGGCCGATATTGGCCGTGCCTATCCGGCACTGATACGCAGCAAATTGATCGACGACACCACCGAGTCGACGCGGCGCAAAGCCTTGTACACCCAGCACCTGCGCATCCAACTGCCGCTGCTGGCCTTGCAGCACAAGATACGCCAGGAGGGCGGGATCGATGAGCGCGGCTATCGCTACGTGGCAGCAGTCATGCAAGCTGAAAGTGCCGACCGCTATGTAGATGGGCAAGCAATCGTCATCCGCCCCCTGGCCTTCGTGCCCAAGCGCCGACAAAGCAATGGACAGGATGTGGTGAGCAACATGTACGTCATTGGCCCGCAGAACGCCGAAGCCGGTCCCTGCCTGTTGTACCGTCCGCTGTTCGAGCCGGTACTGATGCAATTCCCGTCACCGGCGAACCTGCTATATGCCATCGCACAGTCACCGACGCTGCGTGACTCGGTGGTGGCCTGGCTGCCCGACGCCGTGCGTACTGACTACTCCAACTATGTATTTCCCGGCGACTTGCCTTCACCCTGGGCAGTGGCCGACTTCCTCGTGGAACCGAACAAGCTCTGGACCTACAGCGGCCCCATGAGCCTGGGCCAGCAAGCCCTCAACGGCGACCTGTTTAACACCCTGTTTGATGCGAACGCCAAGGCACTGGTGGAGTTGGCGGACCGCCAATCGGTATCCAACGCGGAAAGCCGCTGGGCCACGCTCAAGCAGGCCGGTTGGCTGATCTTCAATGCAGCGTTGCCCTTCATGGGCCGTATTGCAAATACGGGTGCCTGGATCTGGCAGATCCTCGACCAGGTGCAAACCCTGGTCGAGGCCCACAAACACGGCGAGCAACAGGCACAATGGTCGGCGCTCACCGATGTACTGCTTAACCTGGGCATGGCCGTCACCTTGCATGTGGCCACCGGCACCCGCCCTGCCACCAGCGCTGCCAAGGTCGAGCCTGAAACACCCCGCGTCGGCGCTGAAACTTCGATCAGCGTGGAACAGCTCCCCACGCGCACCAAGGAGCAGCCGCCTGCCGACCATGACCTGCCGCTCAACACCCACGGCGCGCTCACCCGAACCACCAGCAGCCTGGCGACGGTACTGGACACGTTTAAAATCGAAAAACCCGAGGGCCTGGCAAACGCCATCAGCGAAGAAGGGGCTTATCAACATCTCTATCTACATGAACAGCGTTACTACGCGCCGGTGGGCGCACGCTGGTTCGAGGTCAAGCTGGTCGGTGACGAAACCGTGGTCATTGTCGATCCCAAGCAGCCCAACCGCACAGGCCTGCCGCTGATTCACAACGCCCGGGGCGATTGGTTTATCGACACACGCCTACGCCTGGCCGGCGGCGGTCGCAAAGGCAAGCAGAAAAAGGCGGCTGACAAGGCAAAGGCCGAATCCGAAAAGCTGAGTACCAACTTGAAGGCCTTTGAGCAAACCAAGAAAACGGTCCAACGTGACCTGCAGCAGGCGTTCCAGGCGCTGCAGGACGCCTCTGGCAGTTCAACCCAGTCCAAACGCGAGGCCTATCTGAACAAACTCGACAGCCACAGCCTGGAATACGAAGAGGTACGCCAACAACTGATGACCTTGAATGTCTTCACCCAGGTGCCTGATTTCCAGCAAAAAGCCCTCGGTTATGTGAAGGCACAACTGGACCTCAACGAGGCCGGCATCCGAGAGCTGCAGACCCGGTTCACCCCGCAGCTCAAGACAGTGCTGGACCAGATCGAAACCCCATCGACTTCGTCCCAGGCCAACCGCATCACCGACGCGCAACTGATGACGGACCTGTGCGGCGACATGATCAAGCGCCTGGACTACACCCAGACGCGCTTTACCGAATTACGCGAACTCGCCCGGGCGGGCACACAGCTGATTCAAACCGCCAAGGCCAAACTGCCGCTTTATACCAGCGATCACCTGCGGGCCCTGCAAGTGACGCTGACGCGAAACCTGTGCCTGAGCCCGCAATCGATCACCACTGAGCCTGACGCCTGGAACCTGATCAGCAAGATTGTCGACAAGGCCGATATTGCGGTGGAGACCCTGCAGGACGCCCTGAAAGAGCGCAGCAAGTCGCGCCTGGACGAACGCATTGAAATCCTGGCCAGCCTGGTGGAGCAGTTCCAACTGATTGACGAACACCTGCAGGACTTCTGCGAGGATTACCCCCAGCAGGCCCTCGATACGTCCATTGAAAACCTGCGAAGCACGCTGGGCACATTTGCAAATCGAGCCAAGGCCGCACTGGCGCCCCTGCACTTTGAGCAGGCGCAAGCCCGTATCCGACCAACGCCACCGCCGACACCGCCACGGCCGACCAAAAAGTTCATCCATACCCGCTTCAACGGCATGCTGATTGGCGAGCCACGCCTGACGTCAGTGGGGCTCGAGACCGACCTTGTCGACATCAAGTCACCCTTGACCCATAAACTCATCGCCACCTTTCATGAAAAAAAACCGGGTGTCTGGGTCGAGCACGTTTCGCCCACCACTACCCAGCCCGCACTTGCCGCCCCCACAGTCGAAGCCAGTGTTGCCCATGGGCAATCGCTGATCGACCAACTGCCGGCATTCCAGGCCCGGGCCACGGCGCAAATCGGCAAGCCGTCCCGCACCCCGATCGGCATCGAGCATATGTTTCATCAACATGCTCAAGTGCTGGAGCAGGCCGCGGAGACTATCGAGAAAGCGCTGACCAAGGTCAATGCCACGGAAAGCGAGCAGCCCGCCGCCGCCGCGCTGGGCAAAGAACTCAATGATGCGGCGCAGGCCCTTTACCAGCAGGCCAACGAGCAGGTGCAGACGATGATCAAGCAACAGCCGCCTACGCTCTCACGGGTCGAATGGCTCACGAGCCATGACCTGCTCAGTATCAAGAAACCGGGCAAACGACGCAGAATCAAGAGCGCGACCAAAGATTATCTGGATGAATACATCCTCACCGATGCATCGACAAAAGACGTGCTTTGGTATGCCCACTTCCATTACTCGACCTCCGATGCGCCGCTCGATCGGTTTCTCTCTGCTCGCTTGAAGACCCCGCAAGAGCATGCGCAGGGCGACCAGGCCGATGACGTTCATGGGCTCAACGCACAGCAACAGGTCGATTTCTATCGCAGCACCATCAACTTGGCACAGGCCAAGCGCGTGTTCTTCCCACCCGTGCGGGATTGATCGCCAACGGCACATAATTTGCTCCAGCCTGGTAAACCCAGGCCGGAACCCACCATGCTGCATTCACACCTGACTACCCTCAATGCGGTCTCGCGGGTGCTGGACACCTTCAAGGCCGAAGGCGTGAGCTATGACACGCTGCTGGCCGGCAGCGGTATCCGCCAAGCCGACCTGGCACGCGCCGACACCCATATCACCACCCATCAGGAGATGCGTGTGTGCGCCAACGCCGTGGCGTTGCGCCAAGACGTGGGCCTGGAACTGGGGCAACGCATGCATGTGTCGTCCTACGGCATGCTCGGTTATGCCTTGCTCACCAGTGCCACCTTCGGTGACGCCCTGCGCCTGGCCCTTCGTTACCCGGCGCTATTGGGAACACTTTTTGAACTGAGCCTGGAGCAGGACAGCCAGCGCATCTGGTTGACCGCCGGCGATTACCGCGAGGACCCGGCCTTGACCCAATTCAATGTGGAGTTTTGCCTGGTTTCGCTGAAGGTTATCTGCGCCGATCTGCTCGGCCAGCCCCTGCCGCTTCTCGGCGCCCGCTTTGCCTACCCCAGCCCCGACTACCAGGCACGCTATGTCGAGCACTTCGCCTGCCCGTTGGAGTTTTCCGCCCAGGCCAATGCCTTTGCGTTCGATCGGCACTGGCTCGAGCAACCCTTGCCGCTGGCTGATGTCATCACCCATCGCGCCATCGCCGAGCGTTGCCGCAAACAGAACACCGAGTTCACCGGGCGCCAGGCCTGGCTGGGCCGGGTTCGCCATCTGCTCGGCGCACAGCTGGACGCCGCGCCAGGTCTTGGTGGGTTGGCGGAGCAGATGAACTGTTCCTCGCGTACCTTGCGCCGGCATCTGCATGAGTTGGGGTGCAGCTATCAGGAGCTGTTGGACGAACTACGCTTTGAACGCGCCAAACAACTGCTGGGCGGCAATGAGCTGCCGATCTATCGAATCGCCGAGCAACTGGGTTTCAGTGAGACCGCGAGTTTCCGGCATGCCTTCGTGCGCTGGAGCGGCGTGGCGCCCAGTCAGTTCAGGCTGTGACCAGAGGGGCGAATAACGGACATGAACATTGGCCCTGTCGATCCCCTTTTGGCCGCTCCTGCCGTTCTCCAACGGCCCGCTCGCCGCAACACTGCAGGCATAGCACCCAGCCTGCGGAGACCAACACAATGCTGACGATCTACTCGGACGATCACCATCTGCACCACGGCCGTTGTGAATTGATGGACGGGCAACTGATGCCCTGCTTCGAAATGCCCGCACGCGCCGACCACGTATTGCAACGGGTCAAGGACCGCGGACTGGGCCCGGTGCAGGCACCACAGGACTTCGGCCTGGCACCGCTGCAACGCATCCACAGTCCCGATTACCTGGATTTCTTCAAAAGTGCGTGGCAACGCTGGACCGAATTCGGCCAGGACGGCGACCTGTTGCCCTACACCTGGCCGGCACGCACCTTGCGCCGGGTGTTACCCACCAGCCTGCACGGCCAGCTGGGTTACTACAGTTTCGATGGCGGCGCGCCGATTACCGCCGGCACCTGGCAAGCCGCGTACAGCGCCGCCCAGGTTGCGCTCACTGCGCAACAGGCGATCCAGCAGGGTGCGCGCTCGGCCTTCGCCCTGTGTCGGCCACCAGGCCATCACGCCGCCAGCGACTTGATGGGCGGCTACTGCTACCTCAACAATGCGGCCATTGCCGCCCAGGCGTTTCTCGACCAGGGCCATACGAGGGTCGCGATCCTCGATGTGGATTACCACCACGGTAACGGCACCCAGTCGATTTTCTATACTCGCAACGACGTGCTGTTCACCTCGATCCATGGGCACCCGGAAGCGGAATTTCCCTTCTTCCTCGGCTATGCCGACGAGTTGGGGGAAGGCGCCGGGGCCGGCTTCAACTTCAACTATCCGCTGCCGGCGGGTTCAGGTTGGGAGCGCTGGAGCCAGGCGCTGGAACAAGCCTGCCAGCAGATCGAACGCTACGGCGCCGATGTGATCGTGGTGTCCCTGGGTGTGGACACGTTCAAGGACGATCCCATTTCCCAATTCAAGCTCGACAGCCCGGACTACCTGGCCATGGGTGCACGCATCGCACGCTTGGGCAAACCCACGCTGTTCGTCATGGAAGGCGGCTACGCCGTAGAAGAAATCGGCATCAACGCCGTCAATGTGCTCGAAGGCTTTGAGGAGTGTGTGCAATGAACCTGTTCAAGGTATTCGCCCTTTGTATTGCCGTACTCGGCAGCGCGGCCCACGCCGAAGAAAAAACCCTGAAGGTCTACAACTGGTTCGACTACATCACCCCAAAGGCACTTGAAGACTTCAAGGCACAGAACCCGCAGATCAAGCTGGTGTACGACATCTTCGACACCAACGAGGCGCTGGAAGCCAAGCTGCTCACCGGCAACTCCGGATACGACGTGGTGGTGCCGTCCAATGTGTTTTTGGCCAAGCAGATCGAAGCAGGCGTGTTCCAGCCCCTGGACCGCAACCAACTGCCCAACTGGAAGCACCTGGACCCCAAGCTGATGAAGCTGATCGAGGCCAACGACCCTGGAAACAAGTTTGCCGTGCCCTATATGTACGGCACCATCCTTATCGGCTTCAACCCGGCCAAGGTCAAGGCAGCGCTGGGTGACAGCGCGCCAGTGGATAGCTGGGACCTGATCTTCAATGAAGCCAACCTCAGCAAGCTCAAGCAGTGCGGCGTTGCCTTGCTGGACTCGCCCTCGGAAATCCTGCCCCTGGCCCTGCAGCACCTGGGCCTGGACCCCAACAGCAACAACCCCAAGGACTACGCCAAGGCCGAAGCGCTGATGATGAAGATCCGCCCCTACATCACTTATTTCCACTCATCCAAATACATGGCCGATATCGCCAATGGTGACATCTGCGTGGCCGTCGGTTATTCCGGCAGTTTTTCCCAGGCTGCCAATCGCGCCAAAGAGGCGAAAAACGGCGTGACCGTGGACATGCGCCTGCCCAAGGAGGGCGCACCGATCTGGTTCGATATGCTCGCCGTTCCCAAGGGCGCCCAGAACCCCGAGGACGCCTACACCTTTATCAACTACCTGCTGCAGCCGGACGTCATTGCGCCGATCAGTGATTTTGTCGGCTACCCCAACCCCAATAAGGACGCCACCGAACAGGTCGCCCCGGCAATCCGCAACAATCCCAACCTGTACCCCACCGAAGCGGCCATGGCCACGCTCTACACCCTCAAGCCCCTGGGCCGGGAGGCCGAGCGCGCCCGGACGCGGGCCTGGACCAAGATCAAGTCCGGTACCTGACCGGCTGCGGGGCGAGCCTGCTCGCCCCCGTTATTTATCTACCGTTGTCGCCACGCCTGAAAGGCTTACCTTGCGCCCTCCAAGGTCCGTTGCAGCCCGCTCGGGCCAACGCCTGCCAAGGAGCTGCAGATGCCCGACAACACCGTCGCCACGGACACTTCGCAAACCAACCGGCCGCCCACCGTCGATGAACTGCTCATCCAGCTGACTACCGGCCCCACCAGCCGGGAAGTCGCGGCCAACACCTTGCGCACTGCCCTGCGCGAGCAATATCCGAAGCTGGATATCGACCCGGACCTGGCCATGGTCTGCCATCCGCGTTGGCGAGTCATCGACGATCTGATCGTCTCGTCCAGGGGTACAGCCGAGTCCCTGACCTCAGTCTTGGCACACCAGGCCATATCGCCCAGGCCGGTGGTCTATATCGACGGCGAGCACTACCTCTCGCTGCAATCCCATGCCTGGGAGGCCGTGCACCTGCCGGTGAAGATCGACGCTGTCGGCCGCTTGATCAACGAGCTGGCGCCGTTGCTGTTCACCGCTTTCCAGGAACAACAGCTCGATTACTGGAACCAATCCAGCGACGGTAATGGCCCGCGCTGGCAAGTGCTCGCCAACTCACTGCGCAAAGTGTGGAACGTGGATGTGGATACTGTAGAAGGCTGGGACGCAGACGACTGCGCCATGGCCAGAACGCTGTACCACTTTGCGCAGAAAGAAACCCGCAGTGCCAAGGACCCGTACAAGAGCCGTGCCTGCCTGATCGATATAGACTTGCTGCACGATGGTCAGGTTCGTCATATCGGCGTGCTGGACAAGACGCTATTGATCGGCGAGCACGAGGAAAAAACCAAGATCCTCGCCTACTCCCTGGTCGACGGCTACGAGAAATTCGCCTCACTGGAGCAGGTCGGGGCAAGCCTTCCGTCCAAATTGAGCCAGATGCCCCACGGCACGATATTGCAATGGCGCCTGATTGAGCCGGCCGACAACTTTTTCGACAGCCTGGCCTGCGCCTTGATCTCCATGCAAATCGAAGCCATCGGCATGCTCGATGACCGCGAGGGCCGCGCCGCCCTCGGCCAGCCCGGCGTCCCTTCGACCATAACCCGTGCCCTGCCCGCCCTCGAAGACCTGAGCGGACAGTCCTTGTCGCGCGTTCACCAAGTCCACCAGCAAATGCCCGACTGGCTGGCCGACGCCAGTGATGCCGATGCAGCCGCCTATGGCCGTTACCTCATTGACTTGGCCCAGGTGCACACCTCCAGTCATGGCCGCTTGTTCCAGGACGGTATTGCGCCGATACGCGACTATGCCCGCGCGCAATTGCAAAGCCGGTTCAAGGCCGACAAACAGAGCACCAGGCTGAACCCGGACAAGGTCGAAGTCATCATCCAGAGCCCGGTCATATGGGGCACCTTTGCTGTGCCTGGACAGATCGACATCACCCGTCGCAACCTGATCGACCTGGCCCTGGAAAATCTCACCGGGCTGCCCACCGGCGAGACCAGCGTGGCGTATAACGGCGGTCCCGCGCCTGAATGGCTGACATACAGCTACCTCAAGGACTTGATTACCCAACTGGATATCGGCGAGCACTATCCGGCGCTGATCAAGCGCACACTGCTTGAAGACCCGGTGCAATCCCAGGCACGGCAACAGCTCTACACCAGTCACCTGCGTGTGCAGCTGCCGATGCTGGCCCTGCAATGGAAAATCCAGGGACGCTATGGCCTGGATGAGCTTGGTTACCGATACGTTGCCGCCTTGATGCAACCTGACGCCCATGACCGCCAGTTCGATGGGCAGGAAATCGTCATCCGTCAGCTGGCCTTTATTCCCACCTTGCGCCCCGGGCACGAACAGGACGGGGTGACCAACATGTTCGTGATCGAGCCCCGGTCCGCCGACCAGGGCCCGTGCGTACTGTACCGCCCGCTGCTTGAACCGATGCTGCGCCAATTCCCCTCGCGGCAAAACCTGCTGTATGCGATCAAACATGATCGGCATCTGCGCGAATCGGTGCTGGCCTGGTTACCCGAAGCATCGCGTTTCAACTACGCACAGTACGTGTTCCCCGGCGCCGTGCCGTCGCCCTGGACACTTGCCCGCGTGCTGGTCGAGCCCGCCACCGTGGTGTACATGAGCGGCGCCATTGCCTTGAGCGACGAAGTGCTGGGCAATGACATACTGGGTTCGCTCTTCAAGGCCAACGCCAATGCCATGGTGGAGCTGGCGACTCGTCAATCGGTGTCCAACGTGCAAAAACGCTGGGCGACCTTTCGCCGTGCCGGCTGGCAGATTTTCAATGCGACCTTGCCGTTCCTTGGCCCTACGGTGGGAATCGCGGCCTGGATGTGGCAGATCATGGATGACCTGGAAGAGGTCGGGCAGGCAGTCAATGCCGCCGACAAAGCCACGCCCTGGACCTCACTGGTGGACCTGTGGCTCAACCTGGGAATGGCCCTGGCGCTGCATGTGGCCCTGCGTCATCCGTCCGCCCCGGCGACAGACGAAACGCTCAAGCCCAAGGTGCCCGAGGAGCCGCTGTCGAACACCAACACAGAACAACCGGCGCTGCCCGCGCCCTCTATCAGCGCGGTGCAGCTGCCGGACTTGCCCAGCACCGAACTGTTCGCCTCGCACCAGGGCTCCCTGCATGTCAGCGGCGCACTCAGCCGCACCCCCACGAGCCTGCGCACATGGCTGGAGAGTTTCAATGTGGAGCGGCCCGCCGAATTGGGCGAGCAGAACAAGCAAGCCGGTACCCACCACCATCTGTATCCCGCCGCCAACAAATGGTTCGTACCAGTTGGCAAGCGCTGGTTCGAGGTCAAGGTAGATGCCAACGACAACGTGGTTGTTATCGACTCGATAATCCCAAACCGTACCGGCCCATTGCTGATCAGTAACAGGGCTGGGCAGTGGTTCGTCGATCCCCGCCTGCGCCTGCGTGGCGGCGGTTTCCGCAACCGCCTGCGCACGGCCAGGCAGCAGAAACCGCCGCGCATTGAAGAACTGCGCAGAAGTATTGACCGCTTCCAAATCACCGACCGGGATCGACAACAACAGATGTCCGATACCCTCGCTGCCATCGGCACACAGCCAGGGCCCTCCACTGACTTACGCCGTGAAAATTTCATCAGAGATGTGAATCAACGCCTGCTGGAGTACGAAGAGCCCATTCGCCAACTCAGGTCCCTGGGCCACATCGACGACGTGCCTGAATACCAGAGCATGATGATTGGCTTCCTGAAAAACCAGTTGGCGCTGACGCGAGCCGCCATTAATGAACAATTGCCCGCTTACCGCGATGCCTTGTTGGGTTCCCTCAATGCGCTCGAATTACCCGCCTCGCTGGAGAGGCGAACCGCCGAGACTATTGCGACTCAGACCCTGGAAATGATCATGCGCCTGGAATATGTGGCTGGTCGCTTCAAGGAACTGGAAAACCTTGGTGTCGATGGTGCAGAAGTTATCCAGTCGACGATGCGCGCCTTGCCCAATATCACGCTCCCCGACCTGAAGGCGCTGCACATCACCCTGATGCGCTATCTGTGTGTCAAAGCCGGTAACAGCGCGGTGTTGACCCATGTCCGCGCACAGCTGAGCGATATCATCGACGCCGCCGACCTGCATGTGCAGAGCGTGATTGACATCCTCGGCGAGCCCGAAGGCAGCAGCCTGGATGAGCGCATCGAAACGCTCAACAGCTTGGCCGAGCAATTCGACATCGTTGACCATCGCTTGCTGGACCTGCACGCCGAATATCCAGAGCAACTGCAACGTGACCCCGTGGAAGTACTGCGCCAGCGCATCGAAGAATTTCATCAACGCGCCTTGCACGAACTGGCGCAGCTGTTGCGTCAGCGCAAAGCCCTTGAGCCAAAGCCAGGACCGTCGAAACCGCCCGAGCGGCCTCGACGCAAAATCATCAAGACCCGTTTCAAGGGCATCGTGGTCGGAGAACCACGGGAAAGCGATGCCGCCCTGGTAGACGTCAAGGCCCCGCTGACCGGCAAGGTGATCGCCACCTTCCACGAAAAAACCCCAGGAGTCTGGGTGGCACACAACGAAGCCACCTCAAGGCCGACAGTGACCAAGCCGGTGGACCTGGGGATAAGCCTCAATGCCGGGCAACGGCTGCTGGATGAAGAGCCGGTGGCCACCCAGCGTTTGTTGGCGCACTCGCGCAGACCGGAGCGCATTCCGGTAGAGATTGAGGAAATGTTCCACCAGCAAGCGGCACGCCTGGAGCAGGCCGTGACGGATGTGGAGTCGGCCCTGACCCAGCTCAACCTCACCGAAAGCGACCGCCCTTCGGCCGCCACGCTCAATCGTCAGCTCAATGACAAAGCCAAGCACCTCTATGAGCTGGGCTCACAGACACGCATCAACATGACCAA
The DNA here is from genome assembly GCF_900105675.1 of Pseudomonas synxantha. Taxonomy (NCBI): domain Bacteria; kingdom Pseudomonadati; phylum Pseudomonadota; class Gammaproteobacteria; order Pseudomonadales; family Pseudomonadaceae; genus Pseudomonas; species Pseudomonas synxantha. Next base: position 6,066,546 of record NZ_LT629786.1, read on the forward strand.
GCAACAATTGCCCACGGCGGCACGGGTGCAGTGGCTGCATGAGCAAAAGCTGGTGAAAATTGTCAAGGTGCAGAGCCGTCAGCGCCTCAAAAGACCGGGTAACGACTATATGGACGAATATGAGATTGTCGATAAACAGAGCAAAACCGTGCTCTGGTACGCGCACTTTCACTACGCCTCGCCCCAGGCTGAGGCCGAGCACTTTACAGCTGGACACCTCAAGACCCGCAAGCAGCAAAAGCTCCGCGGAGCGGTGCAGCGCACCGGCACCAGCGACAAGGACCAAATCGCGATTTACCGTAGTGAAATCAGCTCGGCACTGGCCAAATCACTGTTCTTCGACAGCCCCCCTAACCCTGCCATGCCGCCCGCAATCGCACCAGCGCTTGGGTAATCGCCGCCTCCGGCACAGCGGCGAACCCCAGTACCAGCCCGGCGCGTTGGTCGGCGGGGGTAATTGAGTCTGCCAGCCAATAGTTGCTCAGGCCATTGACCTCGACCCCCGCGGCCAACGCCTGGGCCAGCAATTGCTGCTCATGGGCCAGGCTGTCCAGCCTCACCGTGAGGTGCAACCCTGCCGGTACATTGGGCAGCGGGCCAAGGCCAGGCAGGTCGCCCGGCCAGCCGGCGAGCAACGTGTTGCGTCGGCTCAGGGCCGCACGCCGCATGCGCCGGATATGCCGCTGGAAATGCCCGGCCGCCATGAACTCAGCCATCACCGCCTGGGTGCTGACCTCCGAATGACGCATGTCCACGGCGCGACGTTGGGCAAAGGCGTCCACCAAAGCCGACGGCAATACCAGGTAACCCAGGCGCAGGGCCGGGAACGCCACCTTGCCGAAGGTGCCGACGTACAGCACGCGCCCGCTGCGATCCAGCGCCGCCAGTGGCGACAGCGGCGCACCGCTGTAGCGGTACTCACCGTCGTAATCATCCTCAACCACCCAACCGCCCGTGCGCTGCGCCCAGTCCAGCAGTTCCAGGCGACGCGCCAGGCTCATCACCACGCCCAGCGGGTACTGGTGGGAAGGCGTGACATAGGCCACCCGGCAATCGCCCAGGGCATTGAGCGCCTGGCAGTCGATGCCTTCGCCGTCCACCGGCACGCCGTGCAGTCGCCCGCCGGCCAGGGCGAACGCGTGGCCTGCCGCGCGATAGCCAGGGTTTTCCACCGCAATGCCGTCGCCAGGCTCCACCAGCAGCTGTGCACAAAGGCTGATCGCCTGCTGTGCGCCGCTGGTGATCACTATTTGCTCAGCACTGCACTGCATGCCCCGCGAGCTGCGCAAGTAGGCGGCGATCAATTCGCGCAGGCGACCATCACCCGCCGGGTCGCCGTAGCACAGTTGTTGCGGGTCCGGTTTGCGCCAGAACGCCGCGCTCAGCTTGGCCCATACCTCGAACGGAAACAGGTCGAAAGCCGGCACTCCCACGCGAAATGCCCGTGGTGGCCCCGATGGCGGCTGGGGCAGGTGGTTATTTTTTACCCTCGCCAAGCCGCCGCTGTGGATAACTTCATCGTCCAAATTTCCAGGAAAATCCATCCATTTTGTGGATAAAGCTGGGGATAAGCCTGTTGTTAACCCTGTGGATACTTTTGTGGATAGTTTTTTGGGGGCGGGTAATTGAGCGACGTAAGTGCCGTCTCCGACCCGGCTCTCGATAAACCCTTCTGCATACAGCTGGTCATAGGCACGCACTACGCTGTTGCGCGAAATTGATAATGCCGTTGCCAAGTCGCGGGTGGCGGGTAACCGCGTGCCGCTCACCAATCTCCCGTCCAGCACGCGCTGGCGCAAGGCTTCATAGAGTTGGCGCGTCAGGCCCTGGCGGCGATCCAGCTCGATGCCGGCAGGATTGAATGACAACGGCGGTGTAGTGCACGACATATTGGACCTATGAAATTGGCGCTAGATGGCTCTTACAACGAACCATTAGCCTGCCTAGGATGCAGGCATTCGCCAAGGAAAATTTCCATGTACACACCTCGCGCCTTTGCCCTCGACGATTTGCCCGAAATCCAGCAATTGATCCAGCATACGCGCCTGGCGCAACTGGTGACCTTTGGTGAGCAAGGCCTGCAAGCCAGCCACCTGCCGCTGCTGCTCAACCCCGATGAAGGCCCCCATGGCACCCTCTACGGGCACTTGGCCAAGGCCAATCCCCAGTGCAAAGACCTGCAAGACGGCAGCGAAGCGTTGGTGATCTTTGCCTGCGCCGACGCCTACATCAGCCCATCGTTCTACCCGGCCAAGGCCGAGCACGGCAAGGTGGTGCCAACCTGGAATTACATCGCCGTGCATGCCTATGGCAAGCCCGAAGCGTTTACCGACGCCGAGCGTCTGCTGGCCGTGGTTACCGCGTTGACAGACCGCCATGAAGGCAACCGCGCCCAGCCGTGGAAAGTCAGCGACGCCCCGGCCAACTACATTGACGGCATGCTCAAGGCCATCGTCGGCTTTGCCCTGCCGATCGAACGTTTGGTAGGCAAGCGCAAACTCGGCCAGAACCGCAGCCAGGCTGACATCAACGGCATTCGCGAGGGCCTGGCCACCAGCCTCGACGTGCGCGACCAGACCCTCGCACGCTTTATGCCCCAAGGAGTTTCAGAATGAGCCCGATCGACATCCGCCCCGTCACCGCCACTGATCACGCCGCCTGGCTGGCGCTGTGGCAAGCGTATTTGCAGTTCTACAACACTGAACTGCCGGACGCCGTCAGCCTCAGCACCTGGCAGCGCTTGATCGACGCCAGCGAGCCGACCCACTCGGCCCTGGCCTGGCAAGACGGCAAGGCCGTGGGCATGGTCAACTTCATCTACCACCGCTCCAACTGGAGCATCGAGAACTCCTGTTATCTGCAGGATTTGCTGGTAGTTCCGTCACAACGCGGCAGCGGCGTGGGCCGCCAGTTGATCGAGTACGTCTACGCCACCGCCAAGGCCGATGGTTGCTGCAAGGTGCATTGGCTGACCCACGAGACCAACGCCACCGCGATCCAACTCTACGAACGCATCGCCGAACGCCCAGGCTTCATCCAATTTCGCCAAGGTCTTTAAGGAGCGCAATATGTCCACTTCCCTCGCCGACTGGAAAGGCGTCCCGGCCCCCACGGCTCAACTGCTCGAAGGGCGCTTTATCCGCCTGGAAAAACTCGACCCGGCGCGCCACGGCGATCAACTGTGGCAAGCTCTTGAAGGCCCCGGTGCCGACCCGAAGTTGTGGGACTATTTACCCTACGGCCCATTTCCAGAGCGCAGCGCCTTCGATGCCTGGCTGAACAACCATGCAGCCGGTAGTGACCCATATTTCTTCAGCGTGATCGACCGCGCGACCGGCCAGGTCCAAGGCATCCTCAGCCTGATGTCGATCGTGCCCGAGCAGGGCCGCATCGAGATCGGCCACGTCACCTTCGGTGCTTCGATGCAACGCTCGCCCAAAAGCACCGAAGCGGTGTACCTGTTGGCCAAGTATGCCTTCGAGCAGGGCAATCGCCGCCTGGAATGGAAGTGCAACAACGCCAACGCCCGCTCCAAGTATGCGGCCGAGCGCTTGGGCTTCAGCTTTGAAGGCGTGTTCCGCCAGCATACGGTGGTCAAAGGCAGGAACCGGGATACCGCGTGGTATTCGATCATCGATTCGGAATGGCCAAAGGTAGGCGCAGGGTTTGAGGCATGGCTATCGGAGGCGAACCAGAGCGGCTCGGGCCAGCTGAAAACCCTGGCCGAATGCCGGACCTAGGCCTCACAACCCATACAAAACCAAACGTGGGAGGGGGCACCCCCTCCCACACTTTGAAGTGCGGTAAATCAGTTGGTCAGGCGCTGCGCCAGCACCGCAATATGCTCCGGCCCGATGCCACAGCACCCACCCAAATGGCTGGCGCCACGCACCTGCCAATCAGCAGCCCAATGCAGGTAACCTGGCGGGTCGAGATCGTCGCGTAACGGGTCCAGGCCGTCGTTGGCCGTGGCTTCCTTGGGTTGCGGCGGGAAGGCGTTGGCATAGGCGCCGATCTGGATCGCTACACCCAATCGCTCGAAGGTTTCACGCGCCGCATCGATCGCTGCACCGATCACTTCCGGCTGGCTGCAATTGAACAGCAACACCTGCACGCCCAACTGCGCGGCAGCCTCGGCCGCCTCCGTCACTGGCTCGCCGGAGCGCAGGCGTGGTACGTCGTCGGTGTCTTCGTCTTTCAAGGTAAACGACAGCCAAAATGGCTTGCCATCCTGCGGCAGGCCGGCATGAATCGCTCGTGCTTCAACGATTGAGCTCTGGGTTTCCGCCAGCCACAGGTCGACGTGAGGAGCCAAGCCTTGCACCAGTGGTGTCAGCAACTCGCTGACCCGTTCGGCCTGGAACAAGTCGGGGCGATAAGAGCCAAACAGCGGTGGCAATGAACCGGCGACCCGTACCGCTTTGCCGGATGCATCCACCGCCCGTCGCGCCAACTCACCGGCCAGTGCCGCCAGCGCCTTGCCTTCGGCGGCAAATCGCTCTTCGCCGATATGAAACGGCACCACCGCATAGCTATTGCTGGTAATCACGTTGGCGCCGCTGTCGATATAGGCCGCATGCACGGCCTCCACTGCTTGCGGCGCTTCGCTCAAGGCCAGGGCCGACCATTCCGGCTGGCGGAACGGTGCGCCACGGCGTTGCAGTTCACGGCCCATGCCGCCATCGAGAATTACTGTGTTAGCTGCGCCCATATGCTTTTTACTCATATGCTTATGAAAATAACTCACTATGAGAGTCGTTCTTATAACTATTTAATGCGTACCATTCGGTTAATAACAACCACTTTTTTATTCAGGTGCTCGATTTTGAAATTCAGACTGCTGCAGGCCCTCGGCCTGACGATGTTGGCCGCTTCCACCCAAGCCTTTGGCGGCGTCACCCTGGACCGTATCGAGCAAAAAAAAGAGTTGGTCGGCGTGTTGATGGAAAGTTACCCGCCGTTTTCATTTCTCAACGAGCAGAACCAGCTCGACGGTTTCGACGTGGACGTGGCCAAGGCCGTGGCGCAAAAACTGGGGGTGAAACTGCGCCTGGAAACGCCGTCGTGGGACGTGATCGCCGCCGGCCGCTGGAGCGGGCGCTACGACATTTGTATCTGCTCCATGACCCCGAGCAAGGCGCGTGCCGAGGTGTTCGACTTCCCGGTGCAATACTATGCCTCGCCCGCCGTGATCGTGGTCAATGCCAAGGATGATCGTATCCACGAAGCCAAAGACCTGAGCGGCAAGAAAGTCGGTCTCACCAGTGCCTCCAGCTACGAAAGTTATCTGAACAAGAACCTGGTGATCGAGGGCGCCGAAGATACCCAGCTGCAGTATCCGTTCGAGGATGTGCAGATCGCCCCGTACGACACCGACAACGTGGCGTTCCAGGACCTCGGCCTGGGTGCGGGCGTACGCCTGGATGCGATCCTTACCAACCTGGTGACCGCGCAGCCGCGCCTGACGCAAGATAAACGCTTCAAGCTCGCCGGCACGCCGTTGTATTCGGAGCCCAACTCGGTAGCCATCGAGAAAGGCGACGCGCAATGGGACAGCAAAGTGCGTGAGGTCTTCGCCGAGCTCAAACAGGACGGCACCTTGAGCAAGTTGTCGCAAAAATGGATCGGCGCCGATATCAGCCAATGAGCTTTCGTATACGGCTATACCTGACCTGGGCGGTACTGTTTGCACTGTTTGCCAGTTTTTTCCTGAGCTTTGACCTGAAGTTCTCGATCATCCTCGACAAGCTGCCCAACCTGGTCGGTCTGCACCTGGCGCCCAACGGCTTTGTGCAAGGTGCGGCGCTGACGCTGTTTCTCTGCCTGTGTGCCATAGTTGCCTCATCGGTGCTGGGCTTTATCACGGCGCTGGGGCGCCTGTCGAAAAGCGCAGTGGCGTTTGGCATTGCCAGTTTCTACGCCTCGTTCTTTCGCGGCACACCGCTGCTGATCCAGATCCTGCTGATTTACCTGGGCCTGCCGCAACTGGGCCTGGTGCCAGGCGCCATCGTCGCCGGGATCATTGCGTTGTCGCTGAACTATGGCGCGTACCTGAGTGAAATTTTCCGCGCCGGCATCCTCGGCGTCCCCCATGGTCAACGCGAAGCCGCGCTGGCGCTGGGCATGCGCGACAGGGAGATCTTCTGGCACGTCACCTTGCCCCAGGCTATGCGCACCATCATCCCGCCAGCCACCAACCAGTTCATCTCGATGCTCAAGGATTCGTCGTTGATTTCGGTAATGGGGGTATGGGAAGTGATGTTCCTGGCGCAGTCCTATGGTCGCTCCAGCTACCGCTATATCGAGATGCTCACCACGGCGGCGATTATTTACTGGGTGATGTCACTGGCGCTGGAGCTGATCCAGGCGCGCATGGAACGGCATTTCGGCAAGGGTTATGTGCGCCGCGGTTGAAGCTCAGGACCTATGGCGCTCTGCCTTGGCTACGTTCAGCGATTTTACGGTCTGATATTGCTGTCGAGCCCATGAGTTTTTAATCGCATCTCACCGAAGACAACTCCCGCAAGCCAGCGGTCACTGGCCTGACATTTATCGTCCCGCGCCCCCGCTAAATTCCCGGCCTCATTCATCAGAGGTTGGGAATTCATGCCCTTTACACCCCAAAGAATCGCGATAGTCATCAGCCTTGCGGCAACCGCCAGTTTTCAACCCGTGCACGCGCGCGGCGATATCGAATATCGGTCGCCCTACGACGCGGCTCCCGCTCAGTGGGAGTTCATGTCCGGGTTCGGGGCCCCGCCCATTCCACCGCCTTTCGACGGTTTCCTTACGCAGCAGGCCACCTCGCACAACGGTCTACAGGTCGCCAAGGTGCTGGAACCGGCCTTGATTCGACTGGTTGCATCCGGCCAGATGAGCGCCGAAGAGCTCAAGGACATGCAGAAGAAACTCGACCAACTGAGCAAACAGCCCGGAGGCATCGGTGCAGCCCTTGAGCAATTGGCCGCCAGCCAAAACGCCAACCTGGCCGCCGCGACCCAGCGCACCACGCAACACCTGAGCAGCCAATTGCTCTCCACTTTGCGCACACTGCCCACTGAAGACGACGGCCACTTCTGGGTGCAGGGCCTGGGTAACGGTGGCAGCCTTGATTCACAGCACGGCAGTGCTGGCCTGAAACACGATACCCAGGGCCTGCTGCTGGGCGCCGACTGGGCAGTCGACTCAGCCTGGCGAGTGGGCGTCATGGGCGCCAAAACCTCCGGCCGCTTCGATGCTGCGCGTTTTGCCGCTGATCTGGACAGCTGGCACCTGGGCGGCTATGCCGTGCGCCAGGATGGCCCATTGGCCTTGCGCATGGGGGCGATCTACAGCAAGCATGCCGGCCAGAACAAACGCAACGTCAGCCTTCTGAATCACACGGAGTCGCTCAAGAGCAGCTACAACGCCCACAGTCAAACGCTGTTCTCCGAACTTGGCTATCAACTGGGCAGTGGCGATTCCAGTGTCGAACCTTTCGTCGGCCTGGGCTACCAGCGCTACCAACGCGAACGCTTCAAAGAGAGCGGCGGCCGAACCGCGTTGAATGTCGGCCCACAGACCCAGCGAAACCTGAACAGCACCCTCGGCCTGCGCGTAGCGACGGTGTATCGGTTCGATAACAAGATGAGCCTCACACCCCACCTGAGCACCAGTTGGAAACACCTCTATGGCGACGTCAGCAGCCAGGTCAACCAGTCTTCGCGCCATGCGCCAGCCCTGATCGATGCATTCACCATCACTGGCACCGCCCTGGATCGCGACAGCCTGGACCTGCAAGCGGGTCTGGACCTGGCCTTCTCGACCCAACACAGTATCGGCCTGACCTATACCAGCCAAAGCGGCAACCACGGTCGCGACCAAGGTTTGATGGGGCAGTGGAAGGTGAGCTTCTAATGCTGCCGAACGCTGAATAACGGGCGAAAAAAAGGGGAGCACCTGCCCCCCCGAGGATTAAACGTTAGTCTCGAAGGCTGTAATCAGCCTTCGATCTCGATCAGGATTTCGCCAGGGTTGACCCGGTCGCCCTTGGCCACATGAACGGCGGTCACCTTGCCGGCAATCGCTGCCTGCACTTCGGTTTCCATCTTCATGGCTTCGGTAATCAGTACCGCCTGGCCAGCCTTGACCACATCGCCTTCCTTGACCAGCACGTCGACGATATTGCCCGGCATCGCCGTGCTCACATGGCCCGGCTCGGTGGCGTGCTTGCGTTTGCTGCCGCCGCTGCTGACAAACTCGTTGAGCGGTTCGAACACCACTTCTTCCGGCATGCCGTCGATGGACAGGTAGAAGTGGCGCTTGCCTTCGGCCTTCACCCCCACGCCGGTAATGTCGACGCGGTAGCTTTCGCCATGGACATCGATGACGAATTCGGTCGGCACACCTTCGCCACCGGCACGGGCCACGCCACCGGCTTCCGGAATCGGCAGCAGCACTTCCGGTGCCAGGGTGCCGGCGTCGCGCTCTTCAAGGAATTTACGCCCAATGTCCGGGAACATGGCATAGGTCAGCACGTCTTCTTCGGACTTGGCCAACGCGCCGATTTCGCCGCGCAGCTTGGTCATTTCCGGCTTGAGCAAATCGGCCGGACGCACGTCGATCACTTCTTCGCTGCCGATGGCCTGGCGACGCAGTTTCTCGTTCACGGTGCCGGGCGCCTTGCCATAGCCGCCTTGCAGATAGAGCTTCACTTCGTTGGTGATGGTCTTGTAGCGCTCGCCGGCCAGCACGTTGAAGAACGCTTGGGTGCCGACGATCTGCGAGGTCGGGGTGACCAGTGGGGGGAAGCCCAGGTCTTCACGCACACGGGGGATTTCGGCCAGCACTTCACTCATGCGGTTGAGGGCGCCCTGCTCTTTCAACTGGTTGGCCAGGTTGGAAATCATCCCGCCCGGCACCTGGTTGACTTGCACGCGAGTGTCGACCGCGGTGAATTCGCTTTCAAACTGGTGGTACTTCTTGCGCACTGCATAGAAGTAAAGGCCGATCTCCTGCAGCAGTTCCAGATCCAGGCCCGTGTCGAATTCGCTGCCTTTAAGCGCGGCGACCATCGACTCGGTACCCGGGTGGCTGGTGCCCCAGGCGAAGCTGGAGATGGCGGTATCGATATGATCGGCACCGTTTTCGATGGCCTTGAGCTGGCACATCGCGGCCAAACCGGCGGTGTCGTGGGAATGGATAAAAATCGGCAGGTTCTGTTCGGCTTTCAGCGCCTTGACCAGTTCGCCGGTGGCGTACGGGGTCAGCAGGCCGGCCATGTCCTTGATCGCGATCGAGTCGCAACCCATGGATTCCAACTGCTTGGCCTGGGCCACAAAAGCCTCGACGGTGTGCACCGGGCTGGTGGTGTAGGCGATGGTGCCCTGGGCATGTTTGCCAGCGGCCTTGACGGCTTCGATAGCCACACGCAGGTTACGCACGTCGTTCATGGCGTCGAAGATACGGAACACGTCGATACCGTTAACCGCCGCCTTGGCCACGAAAGCCCTCACCACGTCATCGCTGTAGTGGCGGTAGCCCAGCAGGTTCTGGCCGCGCAGCAGCATTTGCAGGCGCGTGTTGGGCAACGCGGCGCGCAGTTTGCGCAAGCGCTCCCACGGGTCTTCCTTAAGGAAGCGCACGCAGGCATCGAAGGTCGCGCCGCCCCAGACTTCCAGGGACCAGTAGCCGACTTTGTCGAGCTTGTCGCAGATCGGCAGCATGTCGTCGGTGCGCATGCGGGTGGCCAGCAACGATTGGTGGGCGTCGCGCAGGATGGTGTCGGTTACGAAGATCTTTTTAGTCATTGGAATGTTCCTCACAGGCCTGCGTGGGCGGCGATGGCGGCGGCGATGGCCAGGGCCAGCTCTTCGGGTTTGCGCTTGATCGAGTAGTTGGTCAGCTCAGGGTGGCTTTCCACGAAACTGGTGTTGAACTGGCCGCTGCGGAATTCCGGGTTGCGCAGGATTTCCTGGTAGTAGGCGGCGGTGGTCTTCACGCCTTGCAGGCGCATGTCGTCCAGGGCTCGCAGGCCGCGGTCCATGGCCTCTTCCCAGGTCAACGCCCACACCACCAGTTTCAGGCACATGGAGTCGTAGAACGGCGGGATGGTGTAGCCGGTGTAGATCGCCGTGTCGGTGCGTACGCCGGGGCCGCCGGGTGCGTAATAACGGGTGATCTTGCCGAAGCTGGGCAGGAAGTTGTTCTTCGGGTCTTCGGCGTTGATACGGAACTGCAACGCGAAACCACGGTGCTGGATATCTTCCTGTTTCACCGACAGCGGCAGTCCCGAGGCTATGCGGATCTGCTCACGCACGATGTCGATCCCGGTGATTTCTTCGGTGATGGTGTGTTCCACCTGCACCCGGGTGTTCATCTCCATGAAGTACACCTCGCCCTCGGCGAGCAGGAACTCCACGGTGCCGGCGTTCTCGTAGCCAACGGCCTTGGCGGCGCGCACCGACAGGTCGCCGATATAGGCGCGCTGTTCGGGGGTCAGCTGGGGGCTTGGAGCAATTTCGATGAGTTTCTGGTTGCGACGCTGGATCGAGCAATCACGCTCGAACAAATGCACCACGTTGCCAAAGCTGTCGCCGAGGATCTGCGCCTCGATGTGCTTGGGATTGACGATGCATTTTTCCAGGAACACTTCCGCCGAACCGAACGCCTTGGTGGCTTCGGAGATAACACGGGGGAAGGCTTGTTCGAGCTCTTCGCGGCTGTTGCAACGGCGGATGCCACGACCGCCGCCACCGGAAGTGGCCTTGAGCATCACCGGGTAACCGATGCGGTCGCCTTCGGTGAGGGCTTCATGGATGTCAGCAACGTTGCCTTCGGTGCCCGGCGTAACCGGCACACCGGCCTTGATCATGCTGCGGCGCGCTTCGGTCTTGTCGCCCATGCGGCGGATCACTTCGGCCGACGGGCCAATGAACTTGATCCCGCGTTCGGCGCAGATGTCCGCCAGTTCAGCATTTTCTGACAGGAAGCCATAGCCGGGGTGCAGGGCGTCGCAACCGGTTTCCACCGCCAGGTTCACCAGCTTGCGCGGGTTCAGGTAGCCGGCCAGGGGCTCGGCACCAATGCTGTGAGCCTCGTCGGCACGCTTGACGTGCAACGCGTGGCGGTCGGCGTCCGAGTAGACCGCGACCGAGCGAATGCCCATCTCGGCGCAGGCACGTACGATTCGTACGGCAATTTCACCACGGTTGGCGATCAGGATCTTTTTTATCACTTGGAAATTCCCTTGAGCCGATTGCTGCGTCTTCGACCTGATGGAACTGGGTCGGCGCGTGACCAAATGTTTCATGACAGTCGCGAGACACACACTAAGCCCGTCAAGGGATTAACAAAAATCAATAATTATTGGGTCATGCATAAGTAAAGACTTATAGTTGGCCGGATAGCCTGGGGTGAAGGGAGGTAAATGATGCGTAAGTCACTGATGAGACTGACATTACGTCAATTGCAGATCTTTCATGAGGTCTGCGATCTGCGCTCCTACAGCCGCGCAGCCGAGGAAATGTCCCTCACGCAACCCGCTGTCAGCCTGCAGATTCGCCAGCTGGAAGAGCTGATCGGCCAACCGCTGTTCGATTATGTTGGTAAAAAACTTTACATGACCGAGGCGGCCGAAGCCCTGCAGCGCGCCAGCCGCGATATCTTCGGGCGCTTGGAAAACCTCGATATGCAGCTATCGGACATGCAGGGCTCGCTGCAGGGCCAGCTGAAACTGGCGGTGGAATCGAGCGCCAAGTATTTCGTGCCGCACCTGTTTGCCGCCTTCAAGCGCCAGCATCCGGAAGTGCAATTGCATCTGACCGTGGTCAACCGCGCCCAGGTCATTCGCCGGCTTTCGGATAACCGCGATGACCTGGTGATCATGTCCATGGTGCCCCAGGACATGGGCCTGGAGTTCTTGCCGTTTCTCAACAACCCGATTGTCGCCGTAGCGTTGCCAGATCATCCGTTGAGCTTGCAAGGGCCGCTGCGCCTGCAAGACCTGGAGCCTTACACGCTGCTTATCCGCGAACCGGGCTCCGGTACACGGCTGGCCTGCGAGGAGTACTTCAAGGAAAAACGCGTGCATTTCACTCAGACGGTAGAAGTGGCGTCGGCCGAGGCGCAGCGTGAGTGCGTGGTCGCAGGTTTGGGTGTGGCCCTGCTGACGCGCCACGCCTTGAACCTGGAACTGGCCACCGGCGGGCTCAAGGAGCTGCCGGTGGAAGAACTGCCGCTGTACCGCAGTTGGTGCCTGGTGCAGGCCAAGGCTAAACGCCTGTCACCAGTGGCTCACGCGTTCCTGGGCTTTATCCGCAGCGAACGGGTGCAGATCAGCGCGTTGGCTGAGCGTTTCGCTGGGCGGCCACGGGTGCCTGCCAATGGAGTTCCGGGTAGTCAGTGATGCTCTGGAGCAACTGGCGCTCTTCGCAACGGTCTTCGATGGCGCGACGGAACGCCATGCGGCGCTGGTCTTCCTGCTGACGACGGGTCTTGACGGTGCTGTTGCTGTCTTCGTAGTGCCGGGTCATTTGGAGTCTCCCAATGCGAGTACGGGGGAGTACAGGGTGGACGCGGGGGATGACGGGGCGATGACAGCCTGATGAAGATTCTGGACACACAATAGATTCCAATGTGGGAGGGGGCTTGCTCCCGATAGCAGTGGGTCAGTCAATGAATGGGTGATTGACACTCCGCTATCGGGAGCAAGCCCCCTCCCACATTTTTTACTGTGTACAATTTTTAGTCGTCGAGGGCTTTGACGGATTTGGGCGACAGGCGCAGGCTGCGCAAGCTGCGCTTCACGCTCTTGAGGTGGTTGACCAGGCTCGGGCCACGGGCCATGGCCACGCCCATCGCCAGCACGTCGATCACCACCAGATGAGCAATGCGCGAGGTCAGCGGCGTATAGATTTCGGTGTCTTCATGCACGTCGATCGCCAGGTTCACCGTGGACAACTCCGCCAATGGCGTCTGGCTCGGGCACAGGGTAATCAGCGAAGCGCCGCTCTCACGCACCAGATTGGCGGTGATCAGCAAATCTTTGGAACGACCGGACTGGGATATACAGATCGCCACGTCAGTGGGCTTCAAGGTAACGGCCGACATTGCCTGCATGTGCGGGTCGCTGTAGGCCGCAGCCGTCAGCAGCAGGCGAAAGAACTTGTGCTGGGCATCGGCCGCCACCGCGCCCGAGGCACCAAAGCCATAGAACTCGACGCGCTGGGCCTGGGACATGGCAGTTACGGCTTTTTGCAGCTCCACCGGGTCGAGCTTCTCGCGCACTTCCATCAGGGTATGCAAGGTGGTGTCGAAGATTTTCAGGCTGTAGTCGGCAACAGAGTCGTCTTCATGGATCGCAAACTGGCCAAAGCTCGCGCCGGCCGCCAGGCTTTGTGCCAGCTTGAGTTTCAGATCCTGGAACCCGGAGCAGCCAATGGCGCGGCAGAAGCGCACGATGGTCGGCTCACTGATGCCCACGCTGTGGGCCAGGTCGGCCATGGAACTGTGCATCACGGCCGCAGGATCAAGCAGCACATGATCGGCAACCTTGAGTTCCGATTTGCGTAACAGGTGGCGCGACTGGGCGATATGTTGCAACAGGTTCAAAGGGCAGGACTCTTGTTATTGGCAGGCGCCAGGGATGTAGCAAGCTTGTAGTTATACTACAAGAATTCTCGTTTTGCCCGTTCGATGCATCACTAAATCGCCCTGCTCCCCCTCTGGTTTCAGCGGGCAGGCGCTATGTAGCCATATATTCAGCCTACGCTGCGTTAAGAAAAATCTGCATTTTTGCGTAACAAATCCGCCAGCCCTTCGGCCGGCATCGGCTGGCTGATCAGATAACCCTGCACTTCATCGCACTGCTCACCGCGAAGAAACTCCAGCTGCTGCTGATCTTCCACGCCTTCGGCCACGACCTTGAGCGCCAACCCATGGGCCATGGCGATGATTGCACGGGTGATCGCCGCATCCTCACGCCCCTGGCCAAGGCCACGGATAAAGGTCTGGTCGATCTTCACGTAGTCCACCGGAATGCGCTTGAGGTAGCTCAGGGACGAATAACCTGTGCCAAAGTCATCGATGGCCAGTTTCACCCCCAGGTCGCGCAACTGCTGGAAGGTGGCAATGATGTGTTCAACGCTGTCGAGCAACTGGCTTTCAGTCAGCTCCAGCTCCAGGTATTGCGAGTCCAGGCCGGTTTCTTCCAGGACCTGGCGCACCAGGCTGACCAGCTTGCCCTGGCGCAACTGATGCACCGACAGGTTGACCGATACCCGAATCGGCGCGAGCCCCTGACGCTGCCACTCACAAGCCTGCCAACACGCCTGGCGCAGCACGAACTCGCCCAGCGGCACGATCAAGCCGGTTTCTTCGGCCAGGCCGATAAAGTCCCCCGGCGGCACCATGCCCCATTGCGGATGCTCCCAGCGGATCAGCGCCTCGGCGGCATTCAGCTTACCGGTGGCCAGGCACAGTTTAGGCTGGTAGAACACACTCAGATGACGCTCCCCGATGGCTTTACGCAGGTGGTTTTCCAGCTGCAAACGTTCCAGGGTGCTGGCTTGCAGACTGTCGGTGTAAAACTGGAAATTATTCCCGCCCAAGTGCTTGGCGTGCTGCATGGCCATATTCGATTGGCTGACCAGCGCAGAAATTTCCCGCGCATTATCCGGCAGCAGACTAACCCCCATTGAGGCGCTAACCACCAGCTCATGCCCCTCCACCGTCACCGGTACACGCAGTTTTGCCAGCAGCCGCGTCGCCACCCGTGCCAGGCTCGACAGGTTGCCGTAGGCGTCGAAGAGCACGGCAAACTCGTCACCGGACAGGCGCGCAATGGTGTCGGCTTCAGGCAACGCGTTGATCAAACGCCGGGCCATTTTCTGCAATAACTGGTCGGCCACTTCATGGCCCAAGCTGTCATTGAGCAACTTGAAGCGGTCCAGGTTGATATGCAGCAGCGCAAGGCTGCGCCCGCCCTGGCGCACACGCTGGTGGGCCTCGCGCAGGCGTTCGCGAAACAGCGAGCGGTTGGCCAGGCCGGTCAGTTCATCATAGTGAGTGAGGTAGCGCATACGCTCCTCGGACTCGCGCCGCGCCGAAAGATCGGCAAAAAAGCCCACGATATGACTGACGTTTCCCCGGACATCGCGCACTACGTTCAGTTGCAGCCACTGCGGGTAGAGCTCACCGTTCTTGCGCGTTTCCACCAACTCGCCCTGCCAGGTACCGTGGCTGAGCAGCGCCTGGCGGATCACCGGGAAGTGGCGTCGCGCATCTCGGCTGCTGGGCAGTTCCACCACATTGCGGCCAAGCATGTCGTCGATGTCAAAACCGGTGACACGGCTGAATGCCTGGTTCACTGCGATCAGCGCGTACTCTGGATCGAGGATCACGATGCCTTCGCTGGCCGCCTCGAACACCGTCGAGGCGAGCCGTTGCTGTTCTTCCAGCGCCTTACTGGCGCTGATGTCGCGGCGCGTGCCGAGCATGCGGGTCACGCGGCCGTTGGGCGCACGCTCCACCGCACGGCCACGGTCCTGGATCCACACCCAATGCCCGTCACCATGGCGCACCCGGTACTCCACCTGATAGTCCTCGCTACGGCCTTTGAGATGCTCCACCAGCGCACGCTTGAGCAGCGGCAGGTCGTCGGGGTGCAGGCGCGGCTTGAGGTGGCTGAGCATCGCCGTGACGTACTCGGGCTCCAGGCCGAACAGCTCCTTGAGTTGGGTGTGGTGGACTTCGTCGGTTTGCAGGTTCCAATCCCACAGTCCCAGTTCGCTGGCTTGCAGGGCCATGGCCAGGCGCGCTTCGCTTTTATTCAGGGCAAGGCTGGCGGCATCCAGCTCCTGGCTGCGTCGCGCCACGCGGTCTTGCAGGCGAACCTGGGCCTCGCGCAAGTCCTGCTCCACCTGGCGGCGCTGCTCGACTTCACGCACTAGTTCCAGGTTCAATTGTTCGCTGCGTTGCTGCGCCTGTTGCAAATGCTCGATCAGGGCCTGGTTCTGGAAGCGTCGCAACAGCCCGTGTTGGATCAGGCGGTTGATTTGCCAGGCCACCAGGCTCAGGGACGCCAGCAGGATCAGGCCGAGCACCCCCCAGCCCTGCTGCTGGGGGGCGCCATTCCAGAACAGATAGGCGATGGCCGGCACCAGGCACGGCAAGGCAAACGACAGGAAGGCCCAAAGGCTCACGGCATAGGCCACGCTGGCCGATAATGAGGCCGCGCCGATCAGGCCAAACACCCAGGCCTGGTGCATAAAGCTGTCGGCGGGCACCAGGGCAATAGCCGCGACGGACAGGGTCAGGCCACTGACTGCCGAGCCGAGCATGAACATACGCCGCCACACCGGTTGGGCCTGGCGGCTGGGCATTGCCGAATCAAAGGCCGCCACCTGAATCACACGCATCGCCACCAGAGCCAGCAACCAGAGCAGCCAGATGCTATCGAGCAGATATTGCTCGGGGTTCCACAGCAACCAGGCACAGACCAGGCCGTTGACCAACATCAGCAATGTCGGCAGCAGCGACCCCTGATATAGCAGGCGTGTGCGCTCGACCGCCATTTCGGTTGCATAGTGTTTACGGATGAGCTGCGCAGGCGCCGCCGAGGGGCCTAACAGGTCGGTGCTAAGGGTCATAGGCGATGTTCTTATAATGGTGAGCCCGGAACGTCGACGGAGCATACACAAGCAAGTGCCTGGGCCAAACTGCTCCAAGTCATAAAAAAACCTCGGCAATGGCCCGCAAACCTTTGGCGCAGACGGCTTGAGCAAGACGCGGCGGGGGCTGCGGCCCATGACCAACCGGTCATCCCCCTCGGCAGAATGTCTGCCCGGTCGACAGCGCTCCGGATGTTTTGCGTCGACCACCTGGCATTGAGATTTGCCCGAGCCCCCTTAGGCCCATAGAATGCGTCGATGCGCGATGATCTCTCTCTTTTGTTGAACTCCCTCAACGATGCCCAACGCCAGGCCGTAGCGGCCCCCGTTGGTCGTCAGTTGGTCCTGGCCGGTGCTGGCTCCGGTAAAACCCGAGTGCTGGTGCACCGTATCGCCTGGTTGATCCAGGTCGAAAACGCGTCCCCACATTCCATCCTGTCGGTGACCTTCACCAACAAGGCCGCTGCCGAGATGCGCCATCGCATCGAGCAGTTGATGGGCATCAGCCCGGCCGGCATGTGGGTGGGCACCTTCCACGGCCTGGCGCACCGCCTGTTGCGGGCGCATTGGCAGGAAGCGGGGCTGAGCCAGACCTTCCAGATTCTCGACAGCGACGACCAGCAACGCCTGGTCAAGCGCGTGATCCGCGAACTGGGCCTCGACGAACAGCGTTGGCCGGCGCGCCAGGCCCAATGGTTTATCAATGGCCAAAAGGACGAGGGCCTGCGCCCGCAGCATATCCAGGCCAGCGGCGATCTGTTCCTGGCTACCATGCGCAGCATTTATGAAGCCTACGAGGCGGCGTGTTTGCGTGCCGGCGTGATCGACTTCTCCGAACTGTTGCTGCGCGCCCTCGACCTGTGGCGTGACAACCCCGGTTTGCTGGCCCATTACCAGAAGCGCTTCCGCCATATCCTGGTAGACGAGTTCCAAGACACCAACGCCGTGCAATACGCCTGGTTGCGCCTGCTGGCCAAGGGCGGCGACAGCCTGATGGTGGTGGGCGATGACGACCAGTCGATCTACGGTTGGCGCGGCGCGAAAATCGAGAACATCTACCAGTACTCCGAAGACTTCCCGGACGCGGTGACCATTCGCCTGGAGCAGAACTACCGCTCCACCGCCGGGATCCTCAAGGCCGCCAATGCCTTGATCGCCAACAATACCGGGCGCCTGGGCAAAGAGCTGTGGACCGACGGCGGCGAAGGCGAGGCGATCAACCTGTACGCGGCGTTCAACGAGCACGATGAAGCGCGCTACGTGGTGGAAACCATCGAAAGCGCGCTGAAAACCGGCCTGGCGCGCAGCGATATCGCGATTCTGTACCGCTCCAACGCCCAATCGCGGGTGCTGGAAGAAGCCTTGTTGCGCGAACGCATTCCCTACCGTATCTATGGCGGTCAGCGCTTCTTCGAACGGGCGGAAATCAAGAACGCGATGGCCTACCTGCGCTTGCTCGAGGGCCGTGGCAACGATGCGGCACTGGAGCGGGTGATCAACATCCCGGCCCGCGGTATCGGCGAGAAAACCGTCGAGGCGATCCGCGACCATGCACGCCATGCCGATGTGTCGATGTGGGAAGCCATGCGTTTGCTGATCGCCAACAAAGGCCTGACCGGCCGCGCCGCCGGGGCCTTGGGTGTGTTTGTCGAGCTGATCGAGAACCTGGCCGCCAAGTGCGCCGAAATGCCCCTGCACCTTATGACCCAGACCGTGATCGAGCAGTCCGGGCTGATCGCTTATCACGAAGCGGAAAAAGGCGAGAAAGGCCAGGCCCGGGTAGAAAACCTCGAGGAACTGGTCAGCGCCGCCCGCGCCTTCGAAAATACCGACGAGGACGAAGAGCTGACGCCGCTCGCCGCCTTCCTGGGCCACGCGTCGCTGGAAGCCGGCGATACCCAGGCCGATGAGCACGAAGACAGCATCCAGCTGATGACCTTGCACAGCGCCAAGGGCCTGGAATTCCCCTACGTATTCCTGGTGGGCATGGAAGAAGGCCTGTTCCCCCACAAGATGAGCCTGGAAGAACCCGGCCGCCTCGAGGAAGAACGCCGCCTGGCCTATGTGGGCATTACCCGGGCGATGCAGAACCTGGTGATGACCTATGCCGAGACCCGACGCCTGTACGGCAGCGAAACCTACAACAAGGTGTCGCGCTTTGTACGTGAAGTGCCGAAAGGGCTGATCCAGGAAGTGCGCCTCTCCAACAGCGTCAGCCGCCCGTTCGGCGGTGGTCAGCAGCAAAACTCCAGCACCATGTTCGCAGGTTCCGAGATTCCGGAAACCCCGTTCAGCCTGGGCCAGCAGGTCAGGCATGCGATCTTCGGCGAAGGGGTGATCCTTAACTTCGAAGGCGCCGGTGCCCAGGCGCGGGTGCAGGTGAACTTCGCCGAAGGCAGCAAGTGGCTGATGATGGGCTACGCGAAACTCGAAGCGGTCTGACACGCTTCACCTGTAGGAGCGAGTTCGCTCCTACAGAGAACGGTTCAACATGAAGGTTACGGCTGCTCCCTTGTATTTCACGAGGACGCGCCAATATCTGTAAAACGTCCTACAGACCCTTCGGATTCGGTCTTACGCAAAAGCCCGAAACATTATGCCGCTAGCCACTGTCACGACACCTGTGCAACATGGCGCGCGTGCAATCCACAAATGGGAATTCCCTTTATGAAACGTTTTCTTAGCATCGCCATGGCGTTGTGCATCGGCTTGACGATGAGCCTCGACGCCAACGCCAAACGCTTCGGTGGCGGCAAAAGCTCGGGCGCGGCGCCGACTCACCAGACCAGCCAGATGGCTCCAAGCGCCGGTGCCGGCGGTGCAGCCGCCACTGCGGGCGCAGCCGGTGCCGCTGGCGCTGCTGCCAAGGCCGGCGGTGCTTCGCGCTGGCTGGGCCCTCTGGCCGGTATCGCTGCCGGTGGCCTGCTCGCCTCCATGTTCATGGGCGGCGGCTTCGAGGGCATGCAGATTTTCGATATCCTGATCCTGGCCGTCATTGCTTTCGTGATCTTCCGCTTTATCGCCGCCCGTCGTCGCAAGCAGCAGGAGCACCTGGCTCCAGCCGGCGCGCCAATGCAGCGTGAAGTATTCGAGCAGAAGCCTGCCATGGGTTCGATCTTCGGTGGTTCGGCAGCACCTGCCGCTGCCGCCCGTCCGGTGATCAACGCACCGGCCTGGTTCAACGAAGAGCGTTTCGTCGAAGCGGCCCGCAGCCACTTCCAGTCCCTGCAACAACACTGGGACGCCAACGAAATGGACAAGATCTCCGAGTTCGTGACCCCGCAACTGCTGGAGTTCCTCAAGCGCGAACGTGCCGAGATCGGTGACGCGTTCCAGTCGACCTACATCGACGACCTGCGCGTTCAACTGGACGGTGTGGATGATCGCGCCGACAAAACTATCGCCACCCTGACCTTCAGCGGCGTGTCGAAGACCTCGCGCTTCGACCAGGGCGAAGTGTTCAGCGAAAGCTGGAACATGGAACGTGCCCAGGGCGAGGACCAGCCATGGCTGGTGGCCGGTATCCGCCAGAACGGCTGAAACCTGCACGTTTGAGCAAGCGGTAACAAAAACCCCGGACATGTCCGGGGTTTTCTATTTCACGGTTGCACTTATAGCGAGCTACTGTATAAAACGCCCCTATAAACCGCGCCATCTAGCAAGAGGATCCCGGCCGTGGAAGAAATCATCGAACAATTGCGTGAAGCCAACGAACCGGTCCCGGTTCCTTTGGAGCTGCCTGACGAAGACCAACTGGTGGAAATCGAAGAACAACTGTTCATCGACATCCCGTTTGTCTTCCGCGAATTCCTGCTGACCGTCAGTGATGTGGTGTACGGCAGCCTGGAGCCGGTGACCGTCACCGACCCACAATCCCACACCTACCTGCCAGAGGTTGCCGCCAACGCCTGGGATGCCGGCGTTGATCGCAGCATGATCCCGATCTGCCAGGACGGCGATGACTACTATTGCGTCGAGGAAGACGGCACCGTGGTGCTGTGGTCCGGCGAAGAAGAACTCGTTACCGAAGAAACCTGGGAATCGGTATGGCACTGGGCGCGGGACGTCTGGCTGGAAAGCTGAGGCCTTTGCAGGAGTCGAGCTTGCTCGCGAGAAACCTGAGGGCGCCACTGGTTGTCAGGTTTCCCGCGTTATCGCTAGCACGCTCGCTCCTACTGCGTATCCTTGTGGTTATCCAGCGTTTCCAACAAGGCCACCTGCATCCGCGTATGCACACGGATAAACCAGCGCCAGAGCACCGCCGCCACCGCCGCCGTGACCACGGCGATCAACACCAGCAACTTGTTGGTCGGCAGAATGCTGGCCGACAAGGCTGCCAGTAGCAGGAAGATCACCAGCAGTGACAAGATGGGGATCAGCTCCGCAATCACCCGTCGCACGCGCTGGGTATGCCGCCCGGCCATCTCCGGCTTCACACTCATCTCTGCCAACAACATCGACAGTGCCTTGAGCTTGCGATACGCCGCAATCAGGAACGGCAGCGATAACAGCAGTGCCCCACCCCAGATCAATGCCTTCTGCCAGCTCGGATCACTGATCCATCCCTCCAGGTACCCGCCGATGCGTGCGGCGAAATAACTACCCGCGAAGAAGATCGCGATCACCAGTGCCAGGTTGACCCCTACTTGCAGGATGATCTTGCGAATCATCGAGGCCAGCATCGCCCCCTCGCCCTGAGGCTGGATGCTGCGCAGCCACTCGCCATACATGCCGAAGACCCGGCTCATGCGCTTGGGCATTACCGCTGCGATCTTCAATGACAGTGGATCGGCGCCGCGAATCAGGTAGGGCGTCAGCAGCGTGGTAATCGCCGAAACAGCCACCGCCACCGGATACAGGAAGTCGCTGGTCACCTGCAGGGTCATTCCCAATGCTGCAATGATGAAAGAAAACTCGCCAATCTGTGACAGCCCCATGCCGACCCGCAGCGAAGTGCGGCCATCATTGCCGGCGATAAAGGCTCCCAGACCGCAGGACAGCATCTTGCCCAGCACCACCGCCACGGTGATCACCGCAATCGGCCAGGCGTATTGCAGCAGGATATGAGGGTCGATCATCAACCCTATCGCGACAAAGAAGATTGCACTGAACATGTCGCGAACCGGCTCGATCAGGCCCTCGATCTTAATCAATTGACGGGATTCAGCCATGATCGCGCCAATCAAAAAGGCCCCGAGCACCATGCTGTATTCCAGTTTCACCACCAACAGGCAGAAACCGAAGCATAAGCCCAGCACGGTGATCAGCAGCATCTCATTGCTTTCAAACTTGGCCACATAAGCCAGCAGGCGCGGCACCAGCAAAATGCCGATCACCAACGCAACGATCATGAACAAGGACAGCTTGCCGACCGTGGAGAACACCTCGCCAGAGCTGACCGTGCCACTGACGGCGATGCTCGACAGCAAGGCAATGATGCCGATACCCAGGATGTCCTCGACGATCAGCACGCCAAAAATCAGCTGGGCGAAACGCTGGTCTTTCATCTTAAGGTCATTGAGGGCCTTGACGATGATGGTGGTCGAGGAGATCGCCAGGATCGCGCCGAGAAACAGCGAGTCCATGGTGCTCCAATCGAACCAGCGGCCGATCTCGTAGCCGATCCAGATCATCAGGACGATCTCAAGGAACGCCGCGATAAACGCCGTGGCCCCCACCTTGAACAGCTTGCGCAGGCTGAACTCCAGGCCCAGGCAGAACATCAGGAAGATCACCCCCAGCTCGGCCAGGGTCTTGATGGTGTCTTCGTCGTGGATCAGGCCAAACGGCGGAGTATGGGGGCCGATAATGAAGCCCGCGACGATATAGCCCAGCACCACCGGCTGCTTGAGGCGATGAAACAGGATGGTGACGACCCCTGCTACCAGCATGATCACGGCCAGGTCCTGGATAAAGCTGATGGCGTGCATGGCGAGGGGCTCCTTGAGGGTACCGGCGCTTTTCCCACTTCCGGCCGCGCCTTTGTAGGGTCGCAAAGAGCGGAAGGAAAAGTCTGCCTTGAACGTAAGAAAAGCCCTGAGATGGGCTTTTGAAGGTTAACACCGCGACTTCTGCTGGAAAGCCGGTGCAATATATGGAAACAGATCGCCGAGCGCGTGACGGCAAGCCGCCCACTGGCGTCCCGTTAGGGATGGCGCTGCAAAGACTCCAGCACCCGCAGAGGTGCCCCCCCAACCAATGCCTACAACCCGTGAGTGTGCTATGGAACCCGGAAACGCCCAGCTGTCGATGACGGTATTGATGACCCCTGACATGGCCAACTTCTCAGGCAATGTCCACGGCGGCACGCTGCTCAAGTATCTCGACGAAGTGGCCTATGCCTGTGCCAGCCGTTATGCCGGCCGTTACGTGGTGACGCTGTCGGTGGACCAGGTGATTTTTCGCGAGCCGATCCATGTCGGTGAGTTGGTGACTTTCCTGGCGTCGGTCAACTACACCGGCAATACCTCGATGGAAGTGGGCATCAAGGTAGTGACCGAGAACATTCGTGAACGCTCGGTGCGCCATACCAACAGCTGCTTCTTCACCATGGTGGCCGTGGATGACCAGCGCAAACCCGCCGCCGTGCCGCCCTTGCAGCCGCAGAACAGCGAGGACAAACGCCGCTTTGTGCAGGCCCAGCAGCGTCGGCAGATTCGCCAGGAGCTGGAAAAGCGTTATCAGGAAATCAAAGACGAAGCGCCTTAGTTCAAAACCTGTAAACCCCCTCCCACACTGGTTTTTGCGTACTTACAGACTGATCGGTGTGGCTTCGAAGCGTACACGAGGATGGGCAATGCGATCCTGGGCCCGCACCAGTTCCAGTTCATAACTGGCGCAGGCCTGGGTTTCCAGCAGCACTTCATGCACTGCCGCGGCGGTGAACTCAAAGGCTGCCACCAGGCTATCGCCCAGCAGCACCCGCGCCAGGAACAGGCCCGACGTCAGGTCGCCCACGCCCACTGGCTGACGCGGGAACGCCAGCAGCGGCCGACGCAAGTGCCAGCTGCCGTCTTCGGTCACCAACAGCATCTCGAAGCCGTCCGGCAGTTTGCCCGGGTAATCCAAGTGCTTGACCAGCACCGCCTTGGGCCCACGTGCCAGCAAGGCCTTGGCCATTGCGAGGCAATCGAACAGCGACTGCGGCTTGCGACCGGCAAAGCTATCCAGCTCCAGCTGATTGGGGCAGAGGAAATCCGCCATGGCTGCGGCCTCATCCAGCAGGAAATCGCTGACCTCCTGTGGCACGATGCAGCCCTTTTCCGGGTGGCCCATCACCGGGTCACACAGGTACAGCGCCTTGGGGTTGATCGCCTTGATGCGGGCGACACCGCTAAGGATCGCGCGGCCTTGAGCTGCACTGCCGAGGTAGCCGGACAGCACCGCATCGCAGTTGCCCAGCTCACCAATCGCGGCAATACCTTCCACCAGCGCCGGAATTTGCTGCGGCGCCAACACTTCCCCCGCCCATTGTCCATACTGAGTGTGGTTGGAGAATTGCACCGTGTTGAGCGGCCAGACGTTCACCCCGACCCGCTGCATAGGGAATACGGCGGCGCTGTTTCCGGCGTGGCCAAAGACCACATGAGACTGGATCGCAAGCAGATGAGGTGTGCGTTTCATGCGGGAGATTTCCGTCAAGCCGTTGAAATTCTGGCCGCGCAGTATGCGACTAAACGCAGCCTGTACGACAGACCGGCGACACAGTTAAGCTGCTCTCACTTTGTTGGAGTTCATGGAATGCTGACCCTGGGAAACATGTTCGTGTTGATGCTGCTGGCGACCGGCGCCGCCTGGGTCTGGCACAACCACGGCCTGCGTGAGCGCGCGCTGGAGCGGGTCAAGCAGCATTGCGCCAAGCTTGATATCGAACTGCTCGATGGTGCGGTGGCACTCAAACGCATCGGTTTCGTCAAGGATGCCAATGGCCGGCGGCGCCTGGCACGTGTCTACACTTTCGAATTCACCGTGACCGGGGAAACCCGGCATGCCGGGATCATTACCCAGTTCGGCGCCCACAGTGCGCAGATCGAGCTGGCGCCCTACCCGTTCGAGGCCAAGGAGCCGTTGCCCACCGCCGAGGTGATCGAATTGAGCCAATGGCGCCAGGACCACGCGACCAAGAACCGTCAGTAACGACAGGCTGCCAGTGCTTCCTGCAAGGTGGCCACATCCTGTGGCTCGCTGAAGATCAATTCAATCCGCGAATCCCGCCGCCATTCGCTGGGTCGCCAAACTAGAGGGCTGTTATCCACAGCGTTGGCCGAGACCCAGCCGTCGACACTGTGGATAACCAGTTTGGCACGCCGCCAGTCGAGGCCTGATAGCCAATGATGCAGACGGCTGATCTCGAATTGCTGGCTCGGGTGCCAACGCCAGCCGATACTCCAGCCGCCCTCCTGGCCCTGGCTCAGACAGATCGGCAGCGCAGGATCACTCCAGATGGCCGGCATTTGCGCCAGCCCCTCAGGGACCTCGAAGTTACCCACAGCGCCTTGGGCCTGCGCATCCAAGCCTGGCAACCGCTCAAGCGGCAATTGCGCCTGGCGTGTCCAATACACTGCGCATGCGGGTAATTGCGCTTCAATCGCCTGACGTTGTGCTGCATCCAGCGCCTCGTCCTTGTTCAGCACCAGCAGGCCGGCGCTGGCCAATGCCTCTTGCTGTGCCTGCGGCAAAGGCTTCCCCACCGCCAAGGCCTGGGCATCCAGCACCAGGACACAGGGCTGTACCGCCAGCACGCCTTGCCATGGCGCCTCTCGCAGCTGTTTGAGCAACTGCATCGGATGGCCCAGGCCCGAAGGTTCGATAAACAACCGATCCGGCTTGGCCTTACGGAGCAAGCGGCTCAGCCCGACCTGGAACGGTGCACCATTCACACAGCACACGCAGCCCCCGGCCACTTCACCGAGGGCGATGCCATCATCGTCTTGGGTGAGCAAGGCCGCGTCCAGGCCGATCTGGCCGAACTCATTGATCAGCACCGCCCAGCGCTCGTTGGCCGGGCGCTGGGCGAGCAGGTGCTGGATCAGGCTGGTCTTGCCGGCGCCCAACGGGCCGGCAATCACGTGGGTGGGAATATTCTGCAGCATGGGAAGCATCATTCAGACCGTGTAGAGAGCTTGATCCTACCCGGTTATGCCAGCCAATCCAGCGTCAGGATCAACCGTCGCTCATCGGCCTGGAGCGCTGGCGAACGGTGGATCAGGCCATGCCCTTCGTTACCGTGCCATTTCGTCCCCTTGAGCAACGCCACTTCGCCGCAGTGAATCTGCTCGATGCGCTCGGAGGGCTCAGCGTCTGCCTGGCTCAATTGGCGCCGGTCCATGACACCTTCGCGCAACCATTGGCTGCCGATGCCGGCATAGGTGGTGATCAGCCGGACCGGCACATGGTCGACGTGAAAGCGCGGGCACATGGCCTTATCCAACAGCCGCAGGCGCACGCCGATACGCCTGGCGCCGAGCAGGCAGGCGAATGCGCTGACCAGCCACGACACATCGGCAATAAACCCGTCGTAACCTTCAAGATCCCGACAACTGGACGCCAAACCCTGCAGGTTAGGTACGGCGTCTTCGTTGTCGAGCTCAATCACCAAGGACTCGGCTAACGGCTCATTGAGCGCCACCAGTAAGGCGCCGAATTCGGCAATATGCAGGGGCAAATGGCGCTGCCAGACTGCCAGGTTGACGCCATCTTCGAGAATGTCTGACAGCGCCAACGGTGTTTCCCCGCGGGTCTGGCGGATCACGGGGCGCAGGGGAATAACCGGGGCCAGCATCAGGCTACCTGCTCATACCAAGGGCCAAAAGGATCAGGCAGCATGCGCCAGCTTTCGACGCCCAGGGCCATTTCTTCATCATTGAGCAAGCAGGCATCCAGCTCGGCACGCATCTGGTTGAAGTCGATGTTTTGCCCGATAAACACCAGTTCCTGCCGGCAGTCACCGGTATTCAATTGCCAGTTCCCCATGATCGCCGCGACGCTTTCTTCGTCCTGGGGCCATTGGCTTTTTGGCACAAAGCGCCACCAACGCCCGGCAAACCCGTGGCGCATCAACCCGCCGGCCTGGGACCAACTGCCAGCGTCCTGATGCTTGCTGGCCAACCAGAAGAAGCCCTTGGAACGCAGCAGCTTGCCGTTCACCCACGGGCGGTCGATAAAGTCGAAAAAACGCTGTGGGTGGAAGGGCCGACGCGCACGGTAAGCGGTGGAAGCGATCCCATACTCTTCGGTTTCCGGCACATGTTCACCGCGCAATTCCTGTAGCCAACCCGGGGCCTGGGCGGCGCGTTCGAAGTCGAAACGGCCGGTGTTGAGGATCTTGTGCAGCGGCACCTCGCCCATGACCATCGGGATGATTTCCGCCTGGGCATTAAGGCGCTCGAGGATCGCCATCAGCTCTTCGCGCTCGCGGCTGCTGATCAGGTCGATCTTGCTGATAAGGATGACGTCGGCAAACTCGATCTGCTCAATCAACAGGTCGGTGATGGAACGCTCATCCTCTTCTCCGAGGGTTTCGCCCCGTGAAGCCAGGCTTTCAGCGGCCTGGTAGTCGAGCAGGAAGTTCATACCGTCGACCACGGTGACCATGGTGTCCAGCCGCGCAATGTCGGCCAGGCTTTGCTCGTTTTCATCGCGAAAGGTGAAGGTTTCGGCCACGGGCAGAGGCTCGGAAATACCGGTGGATTCAATCAGGAGGTAATCGAACCGACCTTCCTTGGCGAGTTTTCCGACTTCTTCGAGCAAGTCTTCACGCAAGGTGCAACAGATGCAGCCGTTGCTCATCTCCACCAGTTTTTCTTCCGAACGATTGAGCGTGACGTCGCGCTGAACCTCGCTGCCGTCGATGTTGATTTCGCTCATGTCATTGACGATCACCGCTACCCGCAGGTTGTCGCGGTTACGCAAGACGTAGTTGAGCAGCGTACTTTTACCGGCACCGAGAAAGCCGGATAACACGGTCACGGGGAGACGATTGGGCATCAGGTATTCCTCATCAGGGTTGGCCGGTCAAACTGCCCGTTTATGGCGTTCGCGCAGCTCTTCACGTTCTTTGGCTTCAATACACAGGGTCGCGGTGGGGCGCAGCAGCAGGCGCTGCAGGCCGATGGGCTCGCCGGTTTCACGGCACCAGCCGTATTCACCGCGGGCCAGCAGCTCCAGAGCATCGTCGATCTTGTCCAACAGCTTCTTTTCCCGCTCCAGCAGGCGCAGTTGCCATTGACGTTGTTCTTCGGCACTGCCGATATCCGCCAGGTCGCTATTGGTTTCCTGCTCGCGCAGCGCCTGGAACTCAGCGTCGATACGGGCTTGCAGCTCATTGCGCTGAGCCAGCAGCAGCTCGCGGAAGAAGCGCTGTTGGGCGTCGTTCATGTAGTCGGCAGGCGGTTGGGCCAGAAGGTCTTGTTCG
Source organism: Pseudomonas synxantha (assembly GCF_900105675.1). NCBI lineage: Bacteria > Pseudomonadati > Pseudomonadota > Gammaproteobacteria > Pseudomonadales > Pseudomonadaceae > Pseudomonas > Pseudomonas synxantha. The sequence goes on from NZ_LT629786.1 coordinate 6,094,608, forward strand.
GTCATGGGAAGCGGTTCACGGGTCAGGCTGTGCTTTTATGTTATAGTATAACAATGCAAATAAGCCAATCCCCTTGTTCGACGCGACGAAGGGCGCAATGCTTGATCATCTTCTTACCCAGAGAAAATTCGATGAGATACCTGATGTGCGCCCTGCTCGTGGCAGCCGCAGGGCCTGCCTGCGCCCAAACGCCCAGCCTGTTGGCCAACTGCACACGCAGCGCCAACCTGCTGGCGTGCGTGGACCCGTTGGGCAATGCCTATAGCGTGGCGACCGTGGGCAGCACCACCTATTTGCGCGGCTTTGAAGTGATCGGTAAACGCTACTGGGCGCAGACCAACAGCCGCTATGGGCAGCTGACGTTCTTTATCGGGTTGGCATCCGATGGCGAGGCGTGGGTCGGTTACACGCGGCGTGTGGGCTGGACCACCCTCAACCGCTTTTCCAGCTCAGGTGGTGCCAGTGCCAAGTTCACTTGCAGCCGAATGACCGGCTGTTAAGCCTGGGCGTTCTTCTGTTCCTGCACCCAGGCCATGTAGCTGTTCATCGGCGGGTTCTTCTGGAAGTAACTTTTCAAACCTTCGAAAAGTCCGTCCGCCACCGCTTGCTGGTGGCGCGCGGTGACCAGCCGCTGGGCATCCCGCGCATTGGAGATAAACCCGGTTTCCACCAGGATCGAAGGCACGTCCGGTGACTTGAGTACCGCAAACCCTGCTTGTTCCACACGCTTCTGATGCAGGCTGGTGACGCTTTGCAGGCTGCCCAATACCGAGCTGCCCAATTGCAGGCTGGAGGCGATGGTAGCGTTCATCGACATGTCCAGGATCACCCCGGCCAGCATCGGGTCCTTGTCCTTCAGATTGAGCAACGTGGTGGCGCCCAGCAGGTCTGCGCCGTTTTCGCGCTGAGCCATGAAACGCGCTGTGGCGGAGGTGGCACCGCCCTCAGACAATGCATACACCGAAGCGCCCGATGCGCTAAGCCGTGGGGCGGCGTCGGCATGCACGGAGATAAACATATCGGCCTTGTGCTGACGGGCGATGTCCACGCGTTTGCGCAGCGGCACAAAGAAGTCGTCGTTGCGCACCAGTTTGACGTCAAAGCCCTTTTCGCGTTTCAAGCGTTTAGCCAGCAACTGGGCGATCGACAGCACCACATCCTTTTCGCGCTGGCCCTTGGAACCGACGGCACCCGGGTCTTTGCCGCCATGCCCGGGGTCGACCACCACGATGATGTCGCGTTTGGGATGCCCCTTGCCCACCGGCGTCACTAGCGGCGGCGGTTCAGCGACGATTTGACGGGGGGCGCGAGTGGCGTTGGTCAGGTCGAGCACCAGGCGATGGCCTTGGCCATCCTGGGGCGGCAGCACGAAACTGTTGAGCTGCATCGGCGCAACCAAATCCAACACGATGCGCGTGTCGCTCTTACCAAAATGCCCGGAACGGATCGAGGTAATCCCACTGTTCTTCAGCGCCAGCTGGGAGAAGTCGCCACTGAGGCCCGCACCACTTAAGTCGATGATCAAGCGGTCCGGAGCCGTCAGGGAGAAGGTCTTGTATTGCACCGGGCCGCTGAGGTCGAACACCAGGCGCAGCTTGTCGTCCGAGCGCCACAGGCGTGCATTGCGAATCTGCGTGGCATAGGCGCCCAAAGGCAAGGTGAACAGGGGGCTGACCAGCAGCAAGTTGAGAAGCTGACGTCTGTGCATGACATATACCGCAGATAAAGGAGCGTCCCTGCTCGACATGACTGAACAAAGGCTGGGGTAGAAATTTCATCGTAGCGGTTATTGTTATACTATAACATGACGAATTATTTCCAACGATGGACCTGCTTATGAATGCGCTGACTCTGCCGGATATCGCCGCGCAGGCTTCACGCCAAGCCTTGCCACTCGACTGGGTAGGCATGTGCGGCATCGCCTTGCCCATTTTGATTGACGGTCAGCGCCTGACCGCCACTGCCGATGCAGGCGTCAGCCTGGACGATGGCACGGCCCGTGGCATTCATATGTCACGCCTTTACCTGGCCCTGGAAATGCTCGATCAGCAGCCGCTCACACCTGCACTTCTGCGTAATGTACTGCTTCGATTTCTCACCAGTCATGAAGGTTTATCTAAGAACGCCTACCTGCGTATCCACACCGATCTACTGCTTAAGCGCCCGGCGCTGGTCAGCCCGTTAGCGGGCTGGAAAAGTTACCCGGTGAGCATCGAAGCACGGTTGGAAAACCAGATGTTCCACGTGGAACTAAAAATTGACGTTACTTATTCCTCAACTTGCCCATGCTCTGCCGCACTCGCCAGGCAGTTGATTCAACAGCAATTTCTCGAGGATTTCGCCAGCTCACCATTGCAGCACGAAGACGTGTTGGCTTGGCTCGGCAGCGCCAACGGCATTGTCGCCACGCCTCATAGCCAGCGCAGCAGTGCGCAGTTACACGTTCACCTGCAAGGTAATGAGCTGGCGATAGTCGACTTGATCAACAGTGCCGAAACCGCCCTCGGCACCGCTGTGCAAACCGCAGTGAAACGCGCGGACGAACAAGCCTTCGCCCTGGCCAACGGGCAGAACCTGATGTTCTGCGAAGATGCCGCTCGCCGCCTGAACCTCGCCTTGAAACGCTCGGACGCGGTCAAAGCCTTCCACCTCAAAGTGATCCACGCCGAAAGCCTGCACGCGCATGATGCCGTGGCTGAAAGCCGCTGGACGAGAGACCTGGCATGATCACCTGTAACGCTCTGCGCTGGGGCGCTCCCGGTCAACCACTGACGCCGGCACTGGATTTGACGCTGGAGAAAGGCAGCCTCACCGGCATCATCGGCGCCAACGGCACGGGCAAGAGCAGTTTGCTCAAAGTCATTGCTGGCCTGCAAAAACCATTGTCGGGAAAGGTCAGCATGGATGTTCCACGCCGTGGTGGCCTGTCGTTCCTGCCCCAGCAGCAACACTTGGATCGCCAGTTCCCCATCAGCTTGCAAGAATTGGTCGCCGCCGGTTTTTGGCGTACCCGGTACACCAGCGAGGAACGCAGCCAACGCCTGCAAGCGGTACTGGACGACTGGTGCCTCAGTGGCCTGGAACATCGGCCGTTGATGGCGTTGTCCGGAGGTGAACTGCAACGTGCCCTGCTCGCCCGCATGAGCCTGGCCGACGCGCCGATCCTGTTGCTTGACGAACCCCACGCCGCCCTCGACGAGGACGGCCAGGCCCTGTGCTGGCAACATATCCACGCATGGCATAGTGAGGGCCGCACGCTGATCGTTGTCTGTCATGACCTGGCATCTGTGCGCTATCACACCCAGCAGGTGGTGCAGATCAAGAACACCGGCTGCGTCTTCGGCCCCAGCAAAGCGCTGATCCGCCCGCAACCACAGATGCAGGTGGCCTGATGCACCTTAGCGCCCACCTGTGGATGCCGTTCCATGAATTCGTGTTTATGCGCCGTGCACTTTTCGGCGGGTTGGTGCTCGCCTGCAGCACCGCGCCGCTGGGGGTGTTTCTGATCCTGCGGCGTATGAGCCTGATCGGTGACGCGGTGGCACACGGCATCTTGCCCGGAGCCGCCCTGGGCTTCTGGTTCGCAGGCTTGAGCCTGCCCGCGCTGACCATTGGCGGCCTCGGCGCCGGCCTGAGCATGGCCGGCCTGGCCGCGTGGATCACCCGTCGCACCGGCCTGCGCGAAGACGCCAGCCTCGCCGCCATCTATCCCATTTCCCTCGCTGCCGGCGTACTGATCCTGGGCCTTGCCGGCAAACGCCTGGACCTGCTGCACTTGCTGTTCGGTTCAGCCCTGGCGGTGGATCAAACCACCCTCACCGGCATGCTCTGGGTCTCAGGTTTCAGCCTGATCGCCATGGCGCTGATCTACAAACCGCTGCTGCTCGACACCCTTGACCCGCTGTTTCTGCAGACTGTCAGCCGTCTCGGCCCGCTTGCCCATGGCGTGTTCCTGACCCTGGTGGTGCTGAACCTGGTGATCGGTTTTCAGGCCATCGGCGCCTTGATGGTGGTGGGCTTGATGATGCTGCCGGCCATCGCTTCACGCTTCTGGAGCCGACGCCTGCCGGTACTGATGGCGGTATCGGCAGTGCTGGGATGCCTATCGGTATGGCTAGGGTTGTTGCTGTCGTTCTACTACTCACTGCCCAGCGGCCCGGCCATTGTGCTGGTGGCGGGCGCCGGGTATCTGCTGTCCGTGGTGTTCGGTCCGGTGCACGGCTTGTTGCGCCGCCCGCCTTTGCTTTCATCCCAATGAGGTGTTTCCCGATGCGCGCCCTACTCGTGCTGTTCAGTCTGCTACTGCCGCTTTCGATGGCTCACGCTGCGGACAAACTCCAGGTGGTCACCAGCTTCAGTATTCTCGATGACATCACCCACCAGATCGGAGGCGACCATATCCAGATCAGCAACATGGTCGGCCCGGACGCTGACGCCCATACCTATGAACCCACCCCGGATGATGCCAAGGCACTGCTCAAGGCCCGGGTCATCATCAAGAACGGCCTTGGTTTCGAGCCATGGCTGGATCGCCTGGTGACCAGCACCGAAACCAAGGCCACTGTGGTCACCGCTAGCAAAGGCGTGATTTCCCACACCATGGACGAAGATGGCGAAACCATTCCCGACCCACACGCCTGGCACAACCTGGCCAACGCTGAAATCTATGTGAGCAACATCACCAAGGCGCTGGCAGCCGCCGACCCGGACAACGCCAACGCCTACCTGAGTAATAGCCAGGCCTACCTGAAACAGATCCATAGCCTGCTGGCCGACGCCAAGGCCAAGTTCGGCGCCCTGCCGCCGGGCAACCGTCGCATCGTCACCTCCCATGACGCCTTCGGTTACCTGGGCCAGGCCTACGGTATCCAGTTCCTCGCGCCCCAAGGCTTGTCCACCGAGCGTGACCCTTCGGCCGCCGAAGTCGCCGCGCTGATCACCCAGATTCGCAAGGACAAGGTCAAAGCCGTATTCATGGAAAACATCAAGGATGCGCGCCTGCTCAAACAGATCGCTGATGAAAGCGGCGCACAGATCGGCGGCACGCTGTACTCCGACGCTCTCGCCGCAGAAGGCCCGGCCAGCACCTTTACCGGCCTATTCGAATACAACCTCAATACCCTCTACGCAGCCTTGAGCAAGCCATGATCCGCAAGAACCCTTCCGGCGACCTGCCGGTGATTGCTGAATCGGCCTACGTGGACAAAACCGCGATCATCTGCGGCAAAGTCATTATCGGCGAGAACGTGTTCGTCGGCCCCTATGCCGTGATCCGCGCAGACGAAGTCGACGCCAGCGGCGCCATGGACCCGATTACCATCGGCGCCAACTCCAACATCCAGGACGGCGTGGTCATCCATTCCAAGTCCGGCGCAGCGGTGACCATCGGCGAGTTCACCTCCATCGCCCACCGCTCCATCGTCCATGGACCCTGTACAGTCGGCGATCGCGTGTTTATCGGTTTCAACAGCGTGCTGTTCAACTGCGGCGTGGGCGATGGTTGCGTGGTGCGCCACAACTCAGTGGTCGACGGCCGCGACCTGCCCGCCGCCTTCTACGTGCCCTCCACCACTCGCATCGGGCCCAACACCGACTTGTCGCAATTCCCGCCGGTGAGTGTCAGTGCCTCGGAGTTTTCCGAAGACGTGGCGCGCACCAACGTCGACCTCGTGCGCGGCTACAAAGCCTTGCAAAACGAGTTCTGAGCCAGCACGCGCTGGTTTCCGGGCACCTGGCCTGTCACAACGGCCAGGGCCGTCTCGCAGGTTCTGCGTTAAGCGCGTGGCTTGACCGTACCGCAATCTTTGCCTAGCCATTGGGCGTGGCTGTCCAAGCTGCCCTTCTGCTGGATGCCGGTGGCATTGAACGTACCGTTGACAGTGGTGGTGAATTCCTTCTGGCTCTGGAATGTCGCCACGCCTGTGCCTTGGGCTTTCGGGCAGCTGAAACGGAATTTCCACTGGTTGCCGCTCTTGTCGGTCACTTCCTGTTTGCACCCCGATTGAGGGTCGGTCAGCGGGATGGAGTCGGAGGCGACCTGGGCAGGGGTCAGGCACACCTGCACGCCCTTACCGGCCATGTTGATGCCTTGCTTTTCGAGCATAGCGCGCTGTTCAGGGGTCATCTGTTGCTTGAGCTGACCGAGGATCAGCGACAGGTCCGGCAGGTCCTGGTTATCGACCTTCATATTGCTGGTGGTCAATTCCCACAAGCCCGGCGCCAACATCTGCGCCTGCGCCGCCACCGGCAGCGACAACCCAACAACCATGGCCAAACCTAGCAGACGAGCATTCATCGGGTAACTCCTGGGTAATTGTCGGCGTTAGACGCCGCAAAGCGGCCAGTGTTGCACGGCAAATAAAATAGCGACATTCGCCGTCGTTCATGGTCTGTTACGCACTGGACTGCCTGGAGTTACGTCGTTCATGGATTTCTTTGGCCCGCACCTGCTCGCCTACTTCATTGCCACGCTGCACGTTCTCGGGAGCCTCGCCGCAGTTCACGCGGTACTGACTGTCCGCACCGCCCAAGGCTCGATCGCCTGGGCCTTGTCGCTGATGTTCATGCCTTACCTGACGCTGATCCCCTACCTGATTTTCGGCCGCAGCACCTTCGACGCCTACATCCAGGCCCGGCGCCAGGCCAACCAGGAAATGCACACGGCGATTACCGAGCTGAACTGGCGCCCATGGGTAGAGGAAGCCCTCGCGGCACGCAACTCCAGCGCCTATGGCTCCCTGCGCGCCATGCCCAAGCTGGGGCGCATGCCGTGCCTGGCCAATAACGAAGTGCGCTTGCTGATCAATGGTGATGCCACGTTCGGCGCGATCTTCGAGGCCATTCGCAACGCCAACACCGCCGTGCTGTTCCAATTCTTCATCATTCATGACGATGAACTGGGCCGCCAGTTGCAGGCCCTGTTGAAGGAAAAGTCCGCCCAAGGCGTGGCGATCTACGTGCTGTACGACCGTATCGGCAGCCATGCGCTGCCCCATCGCTACGTGCAATCGCTGCGCGACGCCGGGGTACAGGTCAAGGCGTTCGCCACCCGCAGCGGCTGGCTCAATCGCTTCCAGGTCAACTTTCGTAACCATCGTAAGATCGTGGTGGTGGACGGTCTTACCGGGTTTGTCGGCGGGCATAACGTCGGCGATGAATACCTGGGCAAGAAACCACCGCTGGCGCCATGGCGCGACACCCATGTGCAGGTCACCGGCCCGGTGGTGGCGTGCCTGCAGGAATCGTTTGCCGAGGACTGGTTCTGGGCTGCACGGGAACTGCCGCCGCTGATTCTGCCGGACGCCTATCCTGAAGACGGCGTGCTCTGCCAACTGCTCGCCAGTGGCCCGGCCGACCCCTATGAAACCTGCTCGCTGTTTTTCGTCGAGGCCATCCATGCGGCGACCGAACGGGTCTGGATCACCAGCCCCTACTTCGTTCCCGACGAAGCCGTGTTTGCCGCCCTGCGCCTGGCGGTGCTGCGTGGGGTGGACGTGCGCCTGCTGCTGCCATCGCGGCCCGACCACCGCATCGTGTACGCCGCATCCAGCCTGTACGCCATCGAAGCGGTGCGCGCAGGCGTGCGGGTCTTCCGCTACACGCCAGGGTTTCTGCATCAGAAGGTGGTGTTGGTGGACAGGGAAATCAGCGCCATTGGCAGCGCCAATTTGGACAACCGTTCGTTCCGGCTGAATTTCGAAGTGATGTTGCTGACGGTGGATGAAGCCTTCGCCAGCCAGGTTGAACACATGCTGCTGGACGATTTCGCCCTGTCCCATGAGGTCAGCCAGGAGGAAAGCCGTGAGACTCGCCGCCTGCAACAATTGGGGATGCGGGTGGCACGCTTGATCTCACCGATCCTCTAACAAACAACACAGGGAAAATGTGGGAGGGGGATTGCCCCCTCCCACATTTGGATCTCCAGTGTTCTGGAAAACGGGTTAGCGATAGAGATCTTCCCGCGTCCAGGGCAGTTCATGGCTGCCATCGGCGTGAGGTTTCACCGCCAGGATCTGGTGCAGGTTGATCCAGCCCCGGGCAAACGCATAAGCGCAACCGGCCAGGTACAGACGCCAGATGCGCAACGCCTGCTCCGGCACCATCTTCGCCGCCGCTTCCAGGTTGTCTTCCAGGCGCTCGCTCCAATGATCCAGAGTGCGTGCGTAGTGCAAACGCAGGCTTTCGACATCAACCACTTCCAGCCCGACTTCACTGATCTCAGCGGTCATCATCGCCAGGTGCGGCAGCTCACCATTGGGAAATACGTAGCGTTCGATAAAGTCCCCGGCACCGCGGCCTACTGGGCGGCCATCGGTGTGCTTGGCGGTAATGCCATGGTTCATCACCAGGCCACCTTCGCGTACGGCGCCAAACAGGGTTCGGCAATATTGCGCTAGGTTGGCGTGGCCGACGTGTTCGAACATACCCACGCTCACCACTTTGTCGAAACGACCGTCCTGGGGCAGGTCGCGATAATCAAGTAGTTGCAGGTCGACCTGGTCTTCCAGGCCTTCGGCTTTTACGCGCTCCTTGGCCAGCGCCAGCTGTTCCTTGCTCAGGGTGATGCCAAACACCTTGACCCCGAACTCCCGCGCCGCATAGCGCGCCAGTCCGCCCCAGCCGCAGCCCACATCGAGCAGGTACTCACCCGGCTGCAGTCGTAGCTTACGGCACAGGTGGCGAAATTTATCCTGTTGGGCCTGGTCGATGGATTCGCTGCCGGTTTCGAAATAACCGCAGGAATACGCCATATCCTGGTCCAGCCAGAGCTGGTAGAACTCGTTGGACAAGTCGTAGTGATAGGAAATGGCTGCCGCGTCGGTGGCCTTGTCATGGATAGAGCGCACCGGACGGCTGCCCTCGTCGTCATCGACCAAGGCGTGACTCAATTCATCACAGACCCGGATCACTTCGGAGATGGAGCCTTCCAGCTCCAATTTGCCTTCGACGAAAGCTTCGCCCAGAGAGTCGAGCGTTGGATGGCTCAGCTTGGACACGACCGTGGGATCCTTGACCACGATGGTCACACTGGGCTCGGGGCCCAAGTTGAATTCATGGCCGTCCCAGAGTCGAAGACGCAGCGGTAGCTGAAGATTCTGTAAGGCCGGTGGAAGTTGCGCGAGCATGAGTAGTCCCCCCTTGTTTCAGACGTCTGCTGTGAGGGTAGACCATCCTAAACAAAGTAGGAAGCTATCGATCGATAGCACCTTTCTATGGCACTCGCCGTTCGAGCAAACCATCCTGGATCCACTGCTTCAGCCATGTGGCCGCTTGCAGTGGCGCACCCTCTTCATAAGTGACTGCCAACTGCGCACACAGTTCTGAAAAACTCCAACCGGTGGTCACCATCCCCGCCAGAGCACCGGCTTCTCCGGGCTCCAGGCTGCGGTAGTGGCACACATTCTCATGGCGCCACACCAGGCAGAGTTGCGCCAGATTCAGAGCTTGGCTGCCGGGGAAATCCAATTGCTCCTTGCTGGCGCGCCAGATCGCCACCGTATTGAAACGGCAAAGCAACTGCTGCACTGAGGGCGCGAGGGTGACCTGTAACGCCGGCCAGTCTTCAGGCGCCAGTTGCGCCATGTCATTCAAGGTCAGCGGCGCACCCTGGGGCGCATCAAACGCCAGGGTGAACGCCCACTCCAAGCGCGCCATTTCAGCCAGCGGCGCACTTTGTTCTGCGACCAGGCGCTCAAGGATAAACACTGCAAAGCGTTCACCCAGCCAGCGCAGGCTATAGTGGGCCGAGGGATATCGACGGATATAGGCTTGGGTCAGCAAGGCAAACTCATCATCTCCCAGCCAATACCAGATGGCGCCGAAGTCATGGCGCAGCACTTCCTGCAATCGCGACAGGTAGGCGTTGTGATAAATGGCCAGCCCCGTGTCTACATCCAGCGTCGGCCCACCCAGCAAGGTGGCGGCAAAGCCACTGTTGGCGACGGACGTTTCGGATAACAGATGCTGCTCAAAAGCCAACTGCCAGTCGATCAGGCGCATAACGATCTCCGGGCCAAGGCGCTGGTCCCAAGTTCGCGTGCCTTGCTCAATTCGGTGAGTAACTCTTCGAACGGCGGGAAATGGTCATCGCGTTCCAACAGTGTCGACACCGGCCCCAAGTGCTCCAGGGTCTGCTGATACAGCGCCCACACCGGGTCGCACACCGGATGGTCATGGGTGTCGACCACATAGTCGCCGTAGTCCATATGCCCTGCCAGGTGCAGTTGGCGAATGCTCTGGGGCGGCAGGTTGCGAATAAACGTCCAGGCGTCGAACCCATGGTTACGCGAACTGACGTAGACATTGTTGACGTCCAGCAGCAACTGGCATCCGCTCAGGTGGGCCAGGGCGTTGAGAAATTCCCACTCGGTAAAGTCATCGGCCTTGGAGCGCACATAGCTGGAGACGTTTTCCAGTACCAGCGGGCGCTGCAACACATCCTGTACCTGACGCACACGGCCGGCCACGTGGTAGAGACTCTCTTCGGTGTAGGGCAGAGGCAGCAGGTCATGCAACTGGTGCGCGTTGCCGCGGCTCCAGCACAGGTGATCGGAAATCCACGCCGGCTGGATGCGCTCGGCGAGCTGTTTGATTTGCTCCAGGTAATCGGTATCGAGGGCATGGGGCCCGCCGATGGACAAGGACACCCCGTGCATCACCAGGGGATAGCGCTCGGCTATGGCATCCAGGTAGTACAAGGCTTTGCCGCCCGGCACCAGATAATTCTCGGAGATCACTTCGAACCAATCCACCGCAGGGGATTGCGCCAGGATCTGCTCATAGTATTCGTTGCGTAACCCCAGGCCGTAACCCAGGGAGGGGAAGGAACTGCTCATCATGAACTCCCGCAAAGTGTCCACAGCGGTGGAGTTGAACCGCTGCGGTTGCACTCGGTTGTCGCTTACTCGCCGACTTTGCCGCCAGCCTCGTCGCAAGCAGCCTTGGTCATGGTCTTGAAGCCGTGGCCTTTGCAGACAGCCTGGCCTTTGCAGACAGCCTGGCCTTTGCAAGCGTTTTCGGCGGTCTTGCAATCGTTCATGCCTTTGCAGGAGGTGACGCCGTAGCAATGAACCGAAGCGTCGGCAGCCTGTACCTGGGTGGCGACACCGGCAAACATGGAAGCTGCAGCGATTGCCAGGGCTGCACCGGAAACGGCTTGTTTGATGTTCATTGTGTAGTCCTCATAAATCGGTAGGGGAGCCGGTCTGAACGGATTGCTCAGTCTCGACACACCACTAGAGTGAGGCCCCTTATCGGCGTTACAGCTGTGAGCAAATTTTTCCGAAAATTAATCCTCAAGCTTCAACAGCGGCTCCTGGAAGCGCAATAAACGCCCGGCGTTACCCAGCACCAGCAAGGTGCTGAGGTTATGTAACACCGCCGCGATCATGGCGCCCGCCGCACCCAGCCAGCCAAACGCTGCGAACACCACAATGGCCAGGGTCCAGCCCAAGCCGATGATCACGTTCACCTGCAACGTCTGCCGGCACTGGCGGCTCAAGCGCACACAGGTGCCCAGGCGGCGCAAGTCGCTGCCGATCAACACCACGTCAGCCGACGCCAGGGCGATGTCCGCACCGCCCGCGCCCATCGCCACGCCGACCACACCGGCCTTGAGCGCCAGGGAGTCGTTGATGCCATCGCCCACCACCATCGGCCGGAAGCCGCTGCTGATTTCCCCCAGCACGCGGTTGAGCTTGTCTTCCGGCAGGGCCTGGGCTTCGACATCACTGATGCCCACATCCAGCGCCAGGCTATCGGCCACGCTTTGGCGGTCACCGGTCAGTAGCAATTGGCGGCCCAGGCCCAAGTCCCGCAGTTCTTGCAGGGCCTGGCGCGCTTCCGGCTTGACGCTGTCGGCCAGCAACAGCCAGGCCAGGAACTCGCCGTTCAACGCCAGCCCGGCGATCGGGCCGTCATGGGTGGGAACGCCGGTAGTGACGATGCCCAACTGTTCGAACAATTCCGGGCGCCCGAGCGCCGCTTCGCCCTGCTCGGTCTGCGCTACCACACCCAGGCCCTGGCGCTCTCGGATGTCGGTGAGTGCCAGCATTTGTTCCTGGGTCGCCAACCCCGCCAACGCTCGGCTGACCGGGTGACTGCTCGCCGAACCGAGGCTGGCCGCCAGGTTCAGCAGCGCCTGGCGATCCGGCGCGGTGGTGTCGATAGACTGCAGGCGCAAAGTGCCAAAGGTCAGGGTGCCGGTCTTGTCGACCACCAGCGACGTCAGGTCGGCCAGCTCTTCAAGGAACGCAGAGCTGCGAATCAGAATCCCGTGGCGCGCCGCCACGGCGATCCCGGCAATCGCCGTGGCCGGCGCCGACAACACTAGGGCGCACGGGCATGCCGCCACCAGCACGGCGAGCATGGCCTGGGCGTCATTGGTGACAAACCAGGTCACCGCTGCCAGCAACAGCACCAGCACCATATAGCTGCCGGCATAACGCTCCAGCAGCCGGGTGATCGGCGGCTTGGAACGCTCGGCGTTCTGCATCAGTGCGATGACTTTGCCCAAGGTCGACTCATTGCCGGTGCGCGTCACTTCAAGGCGCAACAAACCATCGAGGTTGATCGCGCCTCCAAACACCTGCACGCCGACGCCGGCTTCCAATGGCACCGACTCGCCGGTAATCGGCGCCGTGTCCAGGCTCGCCTGGCCGGACAGCACGACACCATCAGCCGGCACGCGGTCACCGGCGCGCACTTCGACGATATCGCCGGTGTTCAGGGTGCCGTTATCCACTTCGGTAATGGTGCCGTCCGCCTGCACCAGGCGGGCGTGGCTGCGGGTGAGTTTACCCAGGGCATGGATCGCTTCCTGGGAGCCGATCACGCTGCGCTCTTCCAGCACATGCCCGAAGATCATGATGATCGGCAACAGCGCCGCGGTGAGCAGATCGCCGGTAGCCCAGGCGCCGAGCATGGCCAGCGCAATCAATTGGTCGGTAATGCCGTGCAGGCTCGGAAAGCGCAGGCTGTACCAGGCCGAACGCATCACCGGCACCGCCACCAACAGCGAAGCCACGCCCAGCAGCAACTGGCTCACGCCGCTCTGGTCCGGCGCCAGCCAGCGCCATACCAGGCCCAGTACCAGCAGCCCCAACGCGAGCATGGCCAGGGTCAATTGCCGGGCAGCGCTACGCTGTTCGGCGGAAGTCAGCATGGGCGCGCTCATTGTTCGGCTCCCTGGATGATCAAGCGGGAGTCGTCCTTGGGGTCGACGGTGGTGACGGAACCGGCCTGGCCGAGAATCTTCGGCATGCGCTCGCGGTACAGGCGCAACAGCAAACCAGGGTCTTTGACCTGGGCCAGGCTGGCGACAGTGGCGGTTTGCGCCTGGGCATTGGCCAAGCGTTCGCTGGCCTGGGCGTGGGCGACTTGCACCTGGCGGTCAGCTTCCTGATTGGCGTTCTGGGTGAGTTTTTCCGCTTCGGTGCGCGCATTGGCCACGGCTTTATCGGCTTGCTGGCTGGCGGTCAGTACCGCGTTGAAGGCATTCACCGCCGGGCCCGGCAGGCTTGATTGCACATCGACGCGGGTGACTTCGACGCCCAGGCCCAAACCGGCGGCGGCCAACTGCGCCAGGCGTTTGTTGATGCCTTGCACCAGATCGCCGCGCAGCCGCTCACGGCGTTCGGCGGCGCCATTGTCGCTGCCGATCAGCTCCGGGCGGGCGACCAGGATGGTGTCCAGATCCCGCGCCGCGGTGAGGGCCACAGCGCTGCGGGTCACCAGCCGATCCAGGGCAGGCAACACGTGCTCGCCTTGCAATACGAAAGCGTAGGGCTCGGTCACCTTATAGAAAACCCGCACGTCCAACTGCACTACCCCGGCATCGCCAGTCAGCAGATAACCGGAGCCAGCCAAGGCATCGCTCAACGGCGTAGCGAAACTGGCCACGCGATCAGCCTGCAGCGCCGCGTCGGAACGTAGCAGGTTTTCTACCCGGCGCTCGATCACCCGGTCCGCCGCCGGCAGCAACACCACCTGTTCGAAGGGCTGCGGCCAGGCCAGCAACAGCCCGGCGTTCTGAATGCGATCAAGGGCGCCGAAGTGCAGGACCACGGCGCGATTCTGCGGGTCGATCTGGCGCACATTGGAAAAGGCCCAGGCCAACGCCGCCAACACGGTGACCGCGTACAGCGCCAGGAACGTCAGGCGCCCGGCCTGGATCCATGGGCTGTCCGGGCTGTCACGCTCGCTCATGGCTGGATGTCCTTCGGCCCGTCCACCAGGGCGCGGAACGGCGCAGCGTCGGTGCGCAGAATGATCTTGGTGCCCGGCGTAACCACGGTGCCCAGGGTGTCCAGCGAGCGCAGCAGGTTGTACAGCTGTGGATTACCGGCGTAGGCGCGACCATAAATCTGCGCGGCTTCGACCCGCGATTGCGCTTCGATATCGGCGGCTTTCACCGTCGCATCGGCCTGCACGATGCGCGCATCACGCTCGGCGGCGGAGCGGATCTGCGCCGCTTCGCGCTTGCCCACCGCAGTGCGCTCGGTGGCGATGGTTTCACGCTCGGCACGCATACGATCAACCGTGGCGGTGAGTGTCACCGAGGGCAATGTCAGGCGCTCGATGCCGACCTGCGCCACGCGCACGCCGTAGGTGGCGAGCAGTTGTTGATCAATCTGCTGGCGCAACTGCGCTTCGAAATCAGCAATGCGCACTTGGCTGGCATCGGTATTGATCAGGCTGGACAGGTCAAAGCTGGCCGCGGTGGTCTCCAGCGCCGAACCGACGAAGGTGCGGATCTGCCGTGCCGCTTCATCCGGCTGGTTCTGCACCGCGCGCATAAAGCGCTGCACATTGTCGGCATCGCCCTGCACCTGCCACGCCACATAAGCCTGCACGATAATCCGCAGGCCATCGCGGGTGCCCACATCCTGCAAGCCGCTGGACGTGGTGCGCAGGCGCAGGTCCACCGGGATCGCCGCTTCGAACGGCGCTGGCCAGCGCCAGCCCAGGCCAGGTTCCAACAACACCCGTGCGGGGTTACCGAAGCGGGTAATCACCGTGGCCTCGCCGGAACGCACCTGCACAAGGCTTGCCGCTGCCACGGCAAACAGCACCAGCAACACTGCCCAGGCCATACGACGCCAAGGAAAAGGCCCGCTCGCCTGCTCATCGCCGTGATGGTGATGGTGGTGGCCGTGATGATGGTGATGACCGTGATCATGAGAATGAGCGCTCAACAGACAGACTCCTTATTGAACGGCTTTGCGCGGCACCGACGGATCGGCGGGCAAAGTAAAAGAACGCAGATCAATCGTCGGCGCACTGCCGGCACCCAAACGATGATCCAGAATAAGCAGCTTGGCGTGGGCCAGGCCCAGGCTCAGTTGACCCAGGTACTGTTCCAGCACGAAGGCCTGGCCAGCGGCGGCGTAGGCTTTTTGTTCGGCGGTAAAGCGTAGGTTCGCCGCTTGCGCGCCAGCATTCACCTCGCGGGCGTTGGCCTGGGCTTGATCCCGGGCAGTGCTGGCTTGCAACAGCGCTTGGTTGGTCTGCTCGCTGGCGGCGCCGCGTTCCCGGGCGATCAGGGCCTGGGCGCCGATCTGCGCGGCTTGCACACCGTGGTAAGCGTTGGCGGCTCCAGCGGGCGGGTGAATCGCTTCGACCACCGTGGCAAGGATCTCCACACCACTGTCGAGTGTTTGCAGATCGGCTTGCACGCTGCGACCAATTTCGTCGGCGAGGCTGGTGCGTTGTTCACCGAGCAATTCGTCCAGGGTGCGCGAGGCGAAGTCATGCACCAGGATGCGGCTGGCGGTACTGCGGATCAGAGTCGGGATATCAGCGCTGTTATAGGTGGCGGAGAGCGCGGCCTGGTCGGTAAGGCCGATACGGTAGACAAAACGCACGTCCATATTGACGATCTGGAAGCCCTGCTTATCGCCGCTGCTGCTGGCAATGACCTGGGATTTGTCATTTACGTGGCTGGCGTCCCACAGGCGGTTGGCGATCAACGGCGCCGGGCCTTCGGCAGCGGCCAACGGCGCAGTGGCGGCTTCACTGACGCTGGTCGCCAGCTCATGCACCACGCCGTTTTCGATGTTCAGCACACGGCCCAACGGCCACGGTAAACCCGCATGCAGGCCGGGGCCGAACACCTCGACCGGTTTGCCAAAGCGCTCATAAATCCCACGGCCTTGCAGGGGCACCTCATGCACGCCGGTCAGCGCCCAACCGACCGCGAGCACCACCAGCAGCACCGGCAAAAACGCCCGGCGCATGTAGGTAAAGGCCCAGATCTGGCGCAGGTCGATACCGAAACGGTTGTGCAATTCATGCTGCAACGCCAGCAAGGGTTGTGGCGGCCAACGCAGCAGGCCGGCGATAAAACTCTGCGCTATCAAGCGCGGTTCGAGACGCGGCTGGCGTGGGCTGAACAGCGACAGTACGCCTCTGAGCAGGAACTCCAACGCCACCAGTGCCGGCAGCAGGCCGATCAGTGTCGCCAGGCGCAGTGGCCAAACCGACTCGGCATTGGCAAACAGCAGGCAGATTGCACTGATCACCAGGCAGATAATTGCCACCCGGCTCAACTGCGCCAGCTGTGACGCTTCCGGCCATTGGGCGGCGGTTTCCTGGGCGAGGCGACGTTCAAACACCAGCAGACCGAACGCCAGCGCCAACGCCAGCGCCGCGCCGATGCTTGCCGATTGACCGACGGCCGCAGCGGGCAAGGCCAGGTTCCAGAACTGGGTAACACTGACCAACGCCAGCAGCGACCAGCCACCCAACCACAATACCGGCGCGCCGACCTGGGCCAGCAGACCATTGCCGAAACGGTTGATCAGGCCCTTGTGCCAAGTGGTGGGCTCGCTGGGTTCTTCGACCAATTCAGCGCTTGGCGCCTCCAGCGCCTGGGCGCGCCAATCGGCCACCCACCAGGCCGACTGTAACCCGGCTACCAGCACCAACAGGGCCGAAGCGCAGTTGATCAACACCACCGGCCAGATCGACAGTGGCGCAAACAACGCCACGAACAACGCCAGTACCCAAGCACTGATGGCCAGGGTCGTCAGGCTGATGCCAGCCTGGCGCAGTCGACGGGCATGGAACAACCCTTGCTGAAAACGCGCAAGGCCCTCTACCGAAGCGCCGTCAGCTTCTAGATCCACTTGCATCCACTCAACGCCCGCGTGTACATAATTCGTTACGATATAACACGAAGCGTGAAATTTTTGTTCGCTTTTGAACTCAGCCTGGATCCCCTGTGGGAGGGGGCTTGCTCCCGATGGCATTGGGTCAGTAAGTAGATGGGTTGGCTGATGCACCGCTATCGGGAGCAAGCCCCCTCCCACATTTGCCTCACGGTGTTCTCTGGATTGTGACTAACCCCCTATAAACACGAGCTATCACTAGTGTCGGCGGCAATAAGTCGGCACACTCCTGAACAGTTTTTCGCGGGCCCACGGACAAGGAAGCGCCACCTCCCATGATTTCCATCTACCAACTCAAACCGCGGTTCCAGAACCTGCTGCGCCCCCTGGTGCAGCGTCTCTACGACAACGGCACCACCGCCAACCAGATCACCGTGCTGGCGGGGGTGATTTCCTTGCTGGTCGGCTTGCTGATTGCTGCTTTCGCCCAGCAGCTCTGGCTGTTTGCGCTGATCCCGCTGTGGATGATTGTGCGTATGGCCCTCAACGCCGTCGACGGCATGCTCGCCCGGGAGTTCGGCCAGCAGTCACGCCTAGGCGCCTACCTCAATGAACTGTGCGACGTGATTGCCGACAGCGCGTTGATCCTGCCCTTTGCCTTGATACCCGGCGTGAGCCTGGCGCCGGTACTGCTCGTGACGCTGCTGGCGGTATTCAGCGAGTACGCCGGGGTGCTGGGGCCGATGGTGGGTGCATCGCGTCGCTATGACGGGCCGATGGGCAAGAGTGATCGGGCCTTCGTACTTGGCGTGCTGGCTACCGGTGTGGCGTTGGGCTGGCTCGGCGCCGGCTGGGTCGAGGCGGTGATGTGGCTGGTGGCTGCCCTGCTCGCCTACACCTTGGTCAACCGGGTACGTCAGGGCCTCAAAGAACAACAACACACTCCCCCTTCTGCATAAGGATTTTGCGATGCGCGAACAGCAAGAGCACACCTTCAGTACCCATGATGGCGTCGAGCTTTTCTACCGGCACTGGCCGGCTACGGCCGCCGCCGGGCCGCGCAAGGCAATCCTGTTGTTCCATCGCGGCCATGAGCACTCCGGGCGTATTGCCCACCTGGTAGATGAACTGGGCTTGCCGGAGTTTGATTTTTTCGCCTGGGACGCCCGCGGCCACGGCCAATCGCCCGGCGAGCGCGGCGACAGCCCCAGCTTTGCCACCAGTGCCCGTGATGTGCAGACCTTCTGTGACCACATCGGCGGCGCCTACGGCATCGAAGAGCAAAACTTCGCCGTGATCGCCCAAAGCGTCGGCGCGGTGATCGCGGCCACCTGGGTCCACGACTATGCGCCGAAAATCCGCGCCCTGGTGCTCGCCTCGCCGGCCTTCAAGGTCAAGCTGTACGTGCCCTTCGCCCGCCCAGGCCTGGCCTTGATGCGCAGGTTTCGGGGCAACTTTTTCGTCAACAGCTACGTCAAGGCCAAGTTCCTCAGCCATGACCCGGAGCGCGTAGCCTCCTACGACAGCGATCCGTTGATCACCAAGGCCATTTCGGTGAATGTGCTGTTGGGGCTGTACGAAGCGGCCGATCGGGTTGTAGCCGACGCCCAGGCGATCCAGGTGCCGACCCAGTTGCTTATCTCCGGCTCCGATTTTGTGGTGCACCGTAAACCCCAGCAGCAATTTTTCGGCCGCCTCGGCAGCCTGAAAAAAGAGCTGCATATCCTCCCCGGGTTTTTCCACGACACCCTCGGTGAACGTGACCGAGCCGTGGCCGTGAGCAGCGCCAAACGCTTTATCTTGCAGAACTTCGCACACCCGCTGGACCGCGCATCTCTACTGAACGCCGACAAACTTGGCGCCACCTGCGCCGAATCCGAATCCCTCGCCGCGCCACTGCCACGCAATTCCCTGCGCGACCTCTACTGGCGCATGACCCGCGCCAGCATGGGCCTGGGCAAGAACCTGTCGGACGGCGTGAAACTGGGCTTCGACACCGGTTTCGACTCCGGCAGCACGCTGGACTACGTGTATCGCAATAAGCCTACCGGCAAGGGCGGGCTGGGGCGGATGATCGACACCAACTACCTCAACTCCATTGGCTGGCGCGGTATCCGCCAGCGCAAGCTGAACGTCGAGGAACTGCTGCGCTTGGCCATGACCAAGCTGCGTGACGAGCACCGCGAGGTCCGTATCGTCGATATCGCCGCCGGCCACGGCCGTTACATCCTTGAAGCCTTGCAGGGCGTATCGCCGTTGCCGGAGTCGATCCTGCTGCGCGACTACAGCGACATCAACGTGCGCGACGGTGGCGCGCTGATTCGCGAGAAGGGCTTGGGGGACATCGCCCAGTTCGTCAAAGGCGATGCGTTCGACCGCGCCGACCTGGCTGCCCTGGACCCCAAGCCGACCTTGGCCGTGGTGTCCGGGTTGTATGAGTTGTTTGCCGATAACGCCATGGTCGGCGGCTCACTGGCAGGCTTGGCCGAAGCCGTGGAGCCAGGCGGTTACCTGGTGTATACCGGCCAGCCATGGCACCCGCAACTGGAGTTGATAGCCCGCGCGCTTACCAGCCACCGCCAGGGCCAAGCTTGGGTAATGCGTCGCCGCAGCCAGGCGGAAATGGACCAACTTGTCGAGGCCGCGGGCTTTCGCAAGATCACCCAGCGCGTGGATGAATGGGGCATCTTTACGGTGTCCCTGGCCCAGAAGATCTGAACATGCGTGAACCCGGTTTATTGAAACCAGCGGTCCTCTGGCTGCTGCTGTTGGCGCCGCTGTTTTTCAGCACTTACGGCTTTGCCACCTGGGTCACCAGCCAGCGCAGCGACGTCGGCACGCTGGTATTCGGCTGGGAAACCCATATGCCGTTCTGGGCCTGCACCATCGTGCCCTATTGGTCCATTGACCTGCTCTACGGCTTCTCCCTACTGTTACCCAATACTCGCCATGAACTGAAACAACATGCACTGCGCCTGCTGAGCGCGCAGGTTATTGCCGTCAGTTGCTTCCTGATCTGGCCACTGCGCTTCACCTTTGAGCGGCCGGAACTGGACGGCGTGTTCGGCTGGCTATTCACGGTGCTGGCCGGTTTTGACAAACCCTTCAACCAGGCACCGTCCCTGCATATCGCGCTGCTGGTGATCCTGTGGGTCATGTATCAGCGGCACACCCGGGGATTCTGGCGCTGGGTGGTGCATGGATGGTTCGCCCTGATTGGCCTCTCGGTGCTGACCACTTATCAACATCACTTTATCGACTTACCCACAGGCGCCCTCGCGGGGTGGTTATGCGTGTGGTTTTGGCCGGTGGAACATCCGAGCCCGTTGGTGAATGCGCGACTGACGCGGGATCCCCAACGCTGGCGCCTGGGAGTGCGCTATGGGCTGGGTGCATTGATACTGGCGGTGCTTGCTTTCGTGCTCGGCGGCGGCTGGTTGTGGCTGCTGTGGCCGGCGGTATCCCTGGGGTTGGTCAAAGCCAATTACATCGTGCTAGGCGCGTCAGGCTTTCAAAAACGCGAAGACGGTCGTCTTAGTCCCGCCGCACGCTGGCTGTATGCCCCTTACGTTGCTGGCGCGTGGATCAACTCGCGCCTATGGACACGCAGACACCCACAGCCCGATATGATTGTGGATAACGTCTGGCTTGGGCGTATTCCCACAACGCACCAGCAAGGTTCATTCAAGGCCATTGTCGATCTGTGCGCCGAACTGCCGATTAATCCACAGGGCCGTGCGTATGCCTGCGTGCCAGTGCTTGACCTGATCGCGCCGACCCCCGAGGAGTGCCTGAAAGCCGCGCAGGCTATCGAGCAACTGCGCCAGCACGGGCCCTTGCTGGTGTGCTGTGCCCTCGGTTACTCCCGCAGCGCTACCGCCGTTGCCGCCTGGCTGCTGATCACAGGGCGCGCCGCCACGATAGATCAATCGCTGGCTATCATTCGTACAGCACGGGCCAACGTGGTCCTGCATCCTGCGCACCGAGAAGCTTTGGAGGGTTTGCCCCATGCCCGCTGATATGGAACTCCAGGTGGTCGCCAGCCTGCTGCGCCGTGGCCATTCGCTGGATCAGTTATCCACAGGCCTGACGCTGCTCGGCGTACTGTTCGGCCTTGCCCAGCTATTGTTGGCGAGTATCTCGACGATCTGCCTGTTGCTGGCCCTGTGGATGATCGTATTGGGCCTGCTGCAAAAATACTGGGCATTGCGCGTGGCCCTCGACGCCGACCTGTTTGCCCTGCTCGCCCGCGACACCACACGCACACCGGACCTCGACCAGGCCCTGCAAACCCTTGGTTTGCAATCACCTAAACGAGCCGGTCGGCCCTGGAGCGAACGCCGTCGTGGCGCGCTCAAACTGTTGCGCAAACAAGCCTGGTTGCTGGGCGCGCAAGCGCTGCTGACCCTGGGCGTCATTCTCGCCAGCCCTTGGCTGCCTTTCGCCGGATAAGGAATCCCCATGTTCGAACCCGTGGTCGCCACGCTGATTACTTCCATGGCCCGCACCGTCACCGGCGCTCGCAGCCTGTGGCTGGGGTGCGCGCCGGTGCCGGTGCAACGCATCTATTTCGCCAACCACAGCAGCCACGGCGACTTCGTGCTGGTATGGGCGTCGCTGCCGCAGAACCTGCGCAAGTTCACGCGCCCGGTGGCGGGCAGTGATTACTGGAACAAGAGCGCCCTGCGCCGCTACATCATCAACCGTGTGTTCAACGGTGTGCTGATCGACCGCGAGCGCAAGGAGCCTGTGGATAACCCTTTGCAACCCATGCTCGCTGCGCTGGAAGGCGGTGACTCGCTGATCATTTTTCCGGAAGGCACACGCAATCTGGAGGATGGCTTGCTGCCATTCAAGAGCGGCTTGTACCACTTGGCCAAAAGTTACCCACAGGCCGAACTGGTGCCCGTGTGGATAGCCAACCTCAACCGGGTCATGCCCAAGGGCCGAGTGCTGCCACTGCCCTTGTTATGCACAACCAGCTTCGGTGCTCCCCTGCAATTGGAAGAAGGCGAAGACAAAGCCGCATTCCTTGCTCGTACCCGCGACGCCCTGCTCGCCCTTGCCCCGGAGCATTCCTGAAATGGATAGCCAAACCCTGATGTTATTCGGCGGCATAGGCGCGATCCTGGTCATCGCCTCGCTGATCGGCCTGATCCTCAAGCTGCGCACCCGTGGCAGCCCCAATGCCGTGATCGACAACCTCAACGCCCGCATCAACGCCTGGTGGGTGATGGTGGTGGTGATCGGCATTGCCTTCTGGCTCGGTACTGGCGCGGTGATCCTGTTGTTCTATGCCGTGTCGTTCTACGCCCTGCGAGAATTCCTCACCCTCACCCCAACCCGGCGCAGCGACTACCCGGCCCTGGTGGCCGCGTTCTACCTCGCCCTGCCGCTGCAATATGTGCTGATCTACGCCGACTGGTATGGGCTGTTCTCGATCTTCATCCCGGTGTACGTGTTTTTGCTGCTACCGATCCTCGCCTCCCTTGGCGGCGACAGTACACACTTCCTGGAACGCGCCTCGAAGGTGCAATGGGGGCTGATGATCGCGGTGTTCTGCGTGTCCTTCGTCCCAGCCCTGCTGACGCTGGACATTCCCGGCTACGAAGGCCGCAACCTGTTGCTGATCGCCTACCTGGTGATCGTGGTGCAACTGTCAGACGTATTGCAGTACGTATGCGGCAAGCTGTTCGGCAAACACAAGATCGCGCCCAATCTGTCACCGTCGAAAACCGTGGAAGGGTTCGTAGGCGGAATTCTGCTGTCATCCCTGATCGGCGCGGCGCTGTGGTGGACCACACCGTTTAATCCCTGGCAGTCGTTCTTGATCGCGCTGTTGATCAACTTGCTGGGCTTTGCCGGTGGGATCGTGATGTCGGCGATCAAGCGCGATCGCGGCGTGAAAGACTGGGGGCATATGATCGAAGGACACGGCGGGATGCTGGATCGGCTGGATTCGGTGTGCTTCGCGGCGCCGATCTTCTTCCACCTCGTACGTTACTGGTGGACCTGACCCACCCCTTTCTCAAAACCAATGAAGATCAAAATGTGGGAGGAGGCTTGCCTCCGATAGCCGAGCTGGCAGTCACCGGATAGGTTGGCTGATACACCGCAATCGGGGGCAAGCCCCCTCCCACCTTGGTTTGCGGTGCTTTCAGGGTTTAAGCAAAATCTGAAACTGGTGCAGCAGCGATCTCGACATAGCTAGACTCCCCGCCGCCTGTTGCACCCGATAGCCAGCCCCAAACGAAACTCAGCGTTGTGCGCCCGCGAAGGTCCACGTCTACCGTGCCACGTGACCACCCCGCGAGCAGTTCCCCTTCCAGGGTCACGCATTGATAAAGCAGCTCGATGGTATCTGCACCGGTCACCCGCCCGACCTGCGTGCCCAGGCGAATCCGGCCACCTTGGTAGGTGCTTGAAATGACGCCATCTTCAACTTGGTAGTGAAATACTGTCCCCGTGCCGGACAGCCCTTGAGTATTGTTCGCGACCGCAAACCGACGGTTATGCAAACGTGCGTGAACGGTCGCTGATGAGCTTTGCATTATTGGCATCCTTGAGTGGAGCGAATTCAAACCCATAAAAAAAGGGCTGTTAAAAACAGCCCCTCTTCAGGTACGCGAGAAAGCCTTACTCCACTGTCACCGACTTCGCCAGGTTACGCGGCTGGTCAACGTCAGTGCCTTTGAGCACGGCAACGTAGTACGACAGCAACTGCAGCGGGATGGTGTACAGAATCGGCGACAGCGTGTCGTGAATGTGCGGCATGTTGATCACGTGGGTGCCTTCACCATTGGTCATGCCTGCCTTCTCATCGGCGAAGACGATCAGTTGGCCGCCACGGGCGCGTACTTCCTGCAGGTTGGACTTGAGCTTCTCCAGCAGTTCGTTGTTTGGCGCCACGGTAACCACTGGCATATCGTCATCCACCAGGGCCAATGGGCCGTGTTTCAGCTCACCGGCCGGATAGGCTTCGGCGTGGATGTACGAGATTTCCTTGAGTTTCAGCGAGCCTTCCATCGCCACCGGGTATTGCGCGCCACGGCCCAGGAACAGGGTGTGGTTCTTGTCAGCGAACAGCTCAGCGACTTTTTCCACGGTGCCGTCCATTGCCAGGGCTTCGCCAAGGCGGGTTGGCAGGCGGCGCAGTTCTTCTACCAGAGTGGCTTCCACGCCCTCGGCGAGGGTGCCGCGTACTTGGCCCAGGGACAGGGTCAGCAGCAACAGGCCCACCAGTTGGGTGGTGAAGGCTTTGGTGGAGGCTACGCCGATTTCGCGACCGGCCTGGGTCAGCAGGGTCAGGTCGGATTCACGCACCAGGGAGCTGATGCTGACGTTGCAGATTGCCAGGCTGCCGAGGAAACCCAGCTCCTTGGCGTTGCGCAGGGCAGCCAGGGTATCGGCGGTTTCGCCGGACTGGGAGATGGTTACGAACAGGGTGTCGGGTTGCACCACCACCTTGCGATAGCGGAACTCGCTGGCGACTTCGACCTGGCACGGAATGCCCGCCAGTTCTTCCAGCCAGTAACGGGCGACCATGCCGGCGTGGTAGCTGGTGCCGCAGGCCACGATCTGCACATTGCGCACCTTGGCGAACAGCTCGGCGGCTTGCGGGCCGAAAGCGTTGACCAGTACCTGGTTCTGGCTCAGGCGACCTTCCAGGGTGCGTTGCACCACAGACGGCTGCTCGTGGATTTCTTTGAGCATGAAGTGGCGGAACTCGCCCTTGTCAGCGGCTTCGGCACCGTCACGGTATTGCACGGCTTCACGCTCGACGGACTGGCCGTCAACGTCCCAGATCTGCACGCTTTCACGACGGATGTCGGCAATATCGCCTTCTTCCAGATACATGAAGCGGTCGGTCACTTGGCGCAGGGCCAGTTGGTCGGAGGCGAGGAAGTTCTCGCCCAGGCCCAGGCCGATCACCAGTGGGCTGCCACTGCGTGCAGCAACCAGGCGATCAGGCTGGCCGGCGCTGATCACGGCCAGTCCGTAGGCGCCATGCAGTTCCTTGACCGTGGCCTTGAGGGCGGTGGTCAGATCGCTGTGGTCCTTGAGCTTGTGGTTGAGCAGGTGGGCGATGACTTCGGTGTCGGTATCCGAAGTAAACACATAACCCAGGCCCTTGAGCTGTTCGCGCAGCACTTCGTGGTTTTCGATAATGCCGTTGTGCACTACCGCCAGGTCACCGGAGAAGTGTGGGTGAGCGTTACGCTCGCACGGCGCACCGTGGGTGGCCCAACGGGTGTGGGCAATGCCCAGGCGACCTACGAGCGGCTCGCCGGCCAAGGCCTGGTCCAACTCGCTCACCTTGCCCGGCCGGCGCATGCGCTCCAGCTTGCCGGCATTGGTGAAAACCGCCACGCCGGCACTGTCATAGCCGCGGTATTCGAGGCGCTTGAGGCCTTCGATCAGGATGGCAGTAACATTACGTTCGGCGACTGCGCCAACAATTCCACACATGGTATTTCTCCTAGATGACGGCCGCGCATATCAGCGTAATGCCGCGGGCTTGGATCTGGTCGCGGGCCTCAAGCGGCAGGCGATCATCGGTAATAAGGGTATGGACGCTGCTCCAAGGCAGTTCCAGGTTGGGAATCTTGCGGCCGATCTTGTCGGACTCGACCATCACCACCACTTCACGGGCGACCTCGGCCATGACGCGGCTCAAGCCCAGCAATTCGTTGAAGGTGGTGGTGCCACGCTGCAGATCGATGCCATCGGCACCGATGAACAGTTGGTCGAAGTCGTAGGAACGCAGCACCTGCTCGGCGACCTGGCCCTGGAACGAGTCCGAATGCGGGTCCCAGGTGCCGCCCGTCATCAACAACACCGGTTCGTGTTCCAGTTCGCTCAGGGCGCGGGCCACGTTCAGGGAGTTGGTCATCACCACCAGGCCGGGCTGATGGCCCAGTTCGGGGATCATGGCGGCGGTGGTGCTGCCGCTGTCGATGATGATGCGTGCGTGTTCGCGCAAACGCACCACTGCCGCACGCGCGATGGCGCGCTTGTAGGCCGAGATGGGTTGGGCAGCGTCGCCCACCAGCTCTTGGGGCATGGTGATCGCGCCACCGTAGCGACGCAGGAGCAGGCCGTTACTTTCGAGAGCGGCCAAGTCCTTGCGGATGGTGACTTCCGAAGTTTCGAAACGCTTGGCCAGTTCGTCCACGCTGACTTCGCCCTGTTCATTGAGCAGAGTGAGGATATTGTGGCGTCGTTGGGGTGTATTTCGTTTCGACATGATGGTGATAAGTTTCGTTTCGAAAGATAACGAAGGCAATCAAAACCTATTGGCGAAAGATCGTCAAGTGAGATTTCTAAAATAATGCAGGCAAAATGTGGGAGGGGGGCTTGCCCCCGATGGCGGTGTGTCAGCCAATGTATATGTGACTGAACCACCGCTATCGGGAGCAAGCCCCCTCCCACACTGGAGTTTGTTGCGAGCGAGGCTGTGGATAAATCAGGTTTTCTTGATTTTTACCGGGCGCTTCCAACCGTCGATGTTGCGTTGACGGGCGCGGGCGACGGCCAACTGCGACTTATCCACATCCTGGTTGATGGTGGAACCTGCCGCGGTGTTTGAACCATCACCAATGGTGACTGGCGCAATCAACGAGTTGTTGGAGCCGATAAATACGTCTTCACCAATAGTCGTCTGATATTTATTGGCGCCGTCGTAGTTACAGGTGATAGCGCCAGCACCAATATTGCTGCGGGCACCGATCACTGCATCACCGAGGTAAGCCAAGTGGCCGGCCTTCGCTTCGTCACCCATTTTCGCATTTTTCAGCTCGACGAAATTGCCAACGTGCGCTCTCACGCCCATCACTGTACCCGGACGCAACCGTGCAAACGGCCCCGCATCGCTACCCTCGCCCATCACGGCACCGTCGATATGGCTGTTAGCCTTGACCACCACGCCTTTGCGCAAGGTGCTGTCCTTGATCACGCAGTTCGGGCCGATGACCACGTCGTCTTCAATGATCACCCGGCCTTCGAGGATCACGTTGATATCGATCAGCACGTCGCGGCCCACCGTCACTTCGCCACGCACATCGAAACGCGCCGGGTCACGCAGGGTCACGCCCTGGGCCATCAGGCGGCGGCCCTCGCGCAGTTGGTAGTGACGCTCCAGCTCTGCGAGCTGCTTGCGGTCGTTGGCGCCCTGCACTTCCATCGGGTCGTGAGGCTGTTCGGTGGCGACCAGCAGGCCGTCACTCACAGCCATTTCGATCACATCGGTGAGGTAGTACTCGCCCTGGGCGTTGTTGTTGGACAGACGGCTCATCCAGTCGCCCAGCTTATCGGCAGGCACGGCAAGAATGCCGGTGTTGCCTTCAGTAATGGCGCGCTGGGCTTCGCTGGCATCTTTATGCTCGACGATAGCGGCAACCTTGCCGTCCGCATTACGCACAATGCGGCCGTAGCCGGTAGGGTCGTCCAGCTCAACGGTGAGCAGGCCCATCTGGCCAGGCACGACATGCTTGAGCAGACGTTGCAGGGTTTCCACTTCAATCAGCGGTACATCGCCGTAGAGGATCAGCACCGTGTCGGCAGTGATGAAGGGCACGGCTTGCGCAGTGGCGTGGCCGGTGCCCAATTGTTTGTCTTGCAATACGAAATTCAAGTCGTCCGCAGCCAAACGTTCCCGTACTACGTCGGCACCGTGGCCGATCACCACGTGAATACGCTGAGGGTCCAACTGCCGGGCGCTGTGGATAACATGACCCAGCATGGAATTGCCGGCTACCGGGTGCAGCACCTTGGGCAGGGCCGAACGCATACGAGTGCCCTGGCCTGCGGCGAGAATGACGATTTCAAGAGACATGAATGGCTACCAATCCTGGGCGGTCCGGGTTCAGACCAAAGAAGTGTTTTGCAAAAAAAGAAAAAGGGTAGCCGAGGCTACCCTTTTTAATCAATCACGCATGAAGCGTAACGGCATGGCCGCTTACTTCTTGCGGATCTGCTGGAGCGTGCGCAGCTGAGCTGCAGCCTCGGCCAGACGAACTGCAGCAGCGCTGTAGTCGAAGTCTGCGCCTTTTTCGTTCAGCGCCTTCTCGGCAGCCTTGACGGCTTCCTGAGCGGAGGCTTCATCCAGGTCGCCAGCACGTTGCACGGTGTCGGCAAGTACCTTGACCATGTTCGGCTGAACCTCGAGGAAACCACCGGAGATGTAAAACACCTCCTTTTCCCCGCCTTGCTTGGTCAGAGTGATCGGACCTGGCTTCAAGCTGGTAATCAACGGAGCGTGACCCATGGCGATACCAAGATCACCCAAGTCGCCGTGCGCTGTTACAAACTCGACCAGACCGGAGAAAATTTCCCCTTCCGCGCTGACGATATCGCAATGGACTGTCATAGCCATCTGATTGCCTCAACCTGATGAGCGCCCGTTGCCGGGCGCCTGGATTACAGTTTCTTGGCTTTCTCGATCGCTTCTTCGATGCCGCCGACCATGTAGAACGCTTGTTCTGGCAGATGGTCGTAGTCACCGTTGAGGATGCCTTTGAAGCCAGCAATGGTGTCTTTCAGGGAAACATATTTACCCGAGGCACCGGTGAAGACTTCAGCCACGAAGAACGGCTGCGACAAGAAACGCTGGATCTTACGAGCACGGTTTACCAACTGCTTGTCGGCTTCCGACAGCTCGTCCATACCCAGGATCGCAATGATGTCCTTCAGTTCTTTGTAGCGCTGCAGCACGTACTGAACGCCGCGAGCGGTGTCGTAGTGCTCCTGGCCGATCACGTTCGGGTCCAGCTGGCGCGAAGTCGAGTCGAGTGGATCGACCGCTGGGTAGATACCCAGGGAAGCGATGTCACGGGACAGAACGACGGTGGCGTCCAAGTGGGCGAAGGTGGTGGCTGGCGACGGGTCGGTCAAGTCATCCGCAGGTACGTATACCGCTTGGATCGAAGTGATCGAACCTTCCTTGGTCGAAGTGATACGTTCTTGCAGAACGCCCATCTCTTCAGCCAGGGTCGGCTGGTAACCTACTGCCGAAGGCATACGGCCCAGCAGTGCGGATACTTCAGTACCGGCCAGGGTGTAACGGTAGATGTTGTCGACGAACAACAGAACGTCGTTACCTTCGTCACGGAACTTCTCGGCCATGGTCAGGCCAGTCAGGGCTACGCGCAGACGGTTTCCCGGCGGCTCGTTCATCTGACCGTAAACCAGTGCCACTTTGTCCAGAACGTTGGAGTCCTTCATCTCGTGGTAGAAGTCGTTACCCTCACGGGTACGCTCACCAACACCTGCGAACACGGAATAACCGCTGTGTTCGATGGCGATGTTACGGATCAGTTCCATCATGTTTACGGTCTTGCCTACACCGGCACCACCGAACAGACCGACTTTACCGCCCTTGGCGAACGGGCAAACCAGGTCGATAACCTTGATGCCGGTTTCCAGCAGGTCGTTGCCGCCCGCTTGCTCGGCGAACGAAGGCGCGGCGCGGTGAATGCCCCAGCGCTCTTCGGTGGCGATCGGGCCAGCTTCGTCGATCGGGTTGCCCAGTACGTCCATGATCCGGCCCAGGGTCGCTTTACCGACCGGTACGGAGATGGCAGCGCCAGTGTCGACAACGTCCAGACCGCGCTTCAAGCCTTCGGTAGAACCCATCGCAATGGTACGAACTACGCCGTCGCCCAGCTGCTGCTGGACTTCCAGGGTAGTTTCCGCGCCTTGTACTTTCAGCGCGTTGTAGATGCTCGGTACGCTGTCGCGTGGAAATTCCACGTCGATAACGGCGCCGATGATTTGAACGATACGTCCGCTACTCATAGCTGGATCCTCTGAATATTTGAACCGTTAAACCGCGGCAGCGCCGCCGACGATTTCCGAGATCTCTTGGGTGATCGCAGCCTGACGCGCCTTGTTGTAGATCAGCTGCAAATCGCTGATCAGATCACCGGCGTTATCGGTAGCGTTTTTCATCGCGATCATCCGCGCCGCTTGTTCAGCTGCGTTGTTCTCGACCACCGCCTGGTACACCTGCGACTCCACGTAGCGCACCATCAAGCCGTCAAGCAGCTCTTTGGCGTCTGGTTCGTAGAGGTAGTCCCAGTGGTGCTTGAGTTCCTGATCCGGGGTCGCCACCAGTGGAATCAATTGCTCCACGGTTGGCTGCTGGGTCATGGTGTTGATGAACTTGTTGGATACCACGGACAGGCGGTCAATCCGGCCTTCCAGGTACGCATCCAGCATCACCTTCACACTGCCGATCAAATCATTGATCGACGGCTCTTCACCCAGGTGGCTGATAGCTGCAACGACGTTACCGCCGAAGTTACGGAAAAAGGCCGCACCCTTGCTACCCACAACACACAGATCGATCTCGACGCCGTTTTCGCGGTTTACCGCCATGTCCTTGACCAGGGCCTTGAACAGGTTGGTATTCAGACCACCACACAAACCACGGTCACTGCTCACTACCACATAACCTGCACGCTTGACGGCGCGCTCGATCATGAACGGGTGGCGGTATTCCGGGTTGGCGTTGGCCAGATGCCCAATTACCTGGCGGATACGCTCCGCATAAGGACGGCTAGCAGCCATGCGCATTTGTGCCTTGCGCATTTTGCTGACCGCCACTTTTTCCATGGCGCTGGTAATTTTTTGCGTGCTTTTGATGCTCGCAATCTTACTGCGAATCTCTTTTGCGCCTGCCATGTAACACCTATCAGGTTAGCAAGCGGGAGCCTTGCGGCTCCCGCTGCGGCTTACCAGGTTTGGGTGGCCTTGAACTTCTCGATACCGGCTTTCATGCCAGCGTCGATATCGTCATTGAAGTCACCCTTCACGTTGATCTTCGCCATCAATTCGGCGTGATCGCGGTTGAAGTAAGCAATCAGCGCTTGTTCAAAGCTGCCGACCTTGGCGATTTCAACGTCGGTCAGGAACCCACGCTCAGCGGCATACAGCGACAACGCCATGTCAGCGATCGACATCGGGGCGTATTGCTTCTGCTTCATCAGCTCGGTAACGCGCTGACCATGCTCAAGTTGCTTACGGGTCGCTTCGTCCAGGTCAGAAGCGAACTGGGCGAATGCCGCCAGTTCACGGTACTGAGCCAGAGCGGTACGGATACCACCGGAGAGCTTCTTGATGATCTTGGTCTGAGCGGCACCACCCACACGGGATACCGAAACACCGGCGTTCACAGCAGGACGAATCCCTGAGTTGAACATGGCCGATTCCAGGAAGATCTGACCGTCGGTGATGGAAATCACGTTGGTCGGAACGAACGCGGAAACGTCGCCAGCCTGGGTTTCAATGATCGGCAGTGCGGTCAGGGAACCGGTTTTGCCGGTCACTGCGCCGTTGGTGAACTTCTCTACGTACTCTTCCGAAACGCGGGATGCGCGCTCCAGCAGACGGGAGTGGAGATAGAACACGTCGCCTGGGTAAGCTTCACGGCCTGGTGGACGGCGCAGCAGCAGGGAAATCTGGCGGTAAGCCACTGCCTGCTTGGACAGATCGTCATAAACGATCAGCGCGTCTTCACCGCGGTCGCGGAAGAATTCACCCATGGTGCAACCGGAGTACGGTGCCAGGAATTGCAGCGCAGGAGATTCCGAAGCACTGGCAGCCACGATGATCGTGTTGGCCAGGGCGCCGTTTTCTTCCAGCTTGCGAACCACGTTGGCGATGGTCGATTGCTTCTGACCAATGGCTACGTAGACGCAGAAAATGCCGCTGTCTTTCTGGTTGATGATCGCGTCGATCGCCAGGGCGGTTTTACCGATCTGACGGTCACCGATGATCAGCTCACGCTGGCCACGGCCGACCGGGATCATGGCGTCGACAGCCTTGTAGCCAGTCTGTACAGGCTGGTCTACCGACTTACGCCAGATCACGCCTGGAGCAACTTTCTCGACCGCGTCGGTCTCGGTGTTGCCCAGTGGACCTTTGCCGTCAACTGGATTACCCAGTGCGTCGACTACGCGACCCAGCAGTTCCTTACCAACCGGAACTTCCAGGATGCGGCCGGTGCACTTGGCGCTCATGCCTTCAGCCAGACTGGTGTACGCGCCCAATACAACGGCACCTACGGAGTCTTGCTCCAGGTTGAGGGCCATACCGTAGACGCCGCCCGGAAACTCGATCATCTCGCCGTACATGACGTCGGCCAGACCGTGAATCCGCACGATGCCGTCAGATACGCTGACGACAGTGCCTTCGTTACGGGCTTGGGAGGTCACATCGAGCTTGTCGATGCGGCCCTTGATAATTTCACTTATTTCGGAAGGATTGAGTTGCTGCATTGCTCTGCTGCCCCTTCAAACTCAAGATTTCAATGCTTCGGCAAGTTTCGCGATTTTGCCGCGAATCGAGCCATCGATAACCAGGTCGCCGGCACGGATAACGACACCACCAATCAGGGATGCGTCCTCCGAAGCTTGCAGGCGCACTTCCCGATTGAGTCGTGCACTGAGAACCTTGGCGAGTTTGTCTTGCTGTTCTTGGTTCAATGCGAAAGCACTGGTCACTTCAACGTCTACCGATTTCTCTGCTTCGGCCTTGTACAGGTCGAACAGAGCGGCGATCTCCGGCAATAACGGGAGACGGTCGTTTTCGGCAATGACGTGAATGAAGTTCTGCACCTTCACATCAAACTTGTCGCCGCACACTTCAATAAAAGTGGCGGCCTTGTCTGCGCTCGTCAGGCGCGGGGCCTTGAGCACGCGCTGCATGGTGTCGTCTTGCGACACTGCTGCAGCCAGGCCGAGCATGGCTGACCAAGAGGCCAGCTGCTGGTGGGCCTGGGCGTGCTCGAAGGCTGCCTTAGCATAAGGTCGGGCCAACGTGGTCAGTTCTGCCATGATCGCCCTCGCTTAAATTTCAGCAGCCAGTTTGTCAACCAGCTCCGCGTGCGCGTTTTGATCGATTGTGGCACCAAGGATCTTCTCCGCGCCGCCGACAGCCAGGGCACCCAGTTGGGCACGCAGCGCGTCTTTGACACCGTTCAGTTCCTGTTCGATCTCGGCATGAGCCGAAGCCTTCACACGGTCAGCTTCGACGCGGGCTTTTTCAACAGCCTCTTCGACGATCTGGTTACCGCGTTTCTTGGCTTGCTCAATGATTTCAGCTGCCTGTGCTTTAGCTTCGCGCAGTTGAAGACCCACTTTCTCTTGGGCCAACTCCAGGTCGCGAGCTGCACGGCTGGCAGCGTCCAAACCATCCGCGATCTTCTTCTGACGTTCGTGCAAAGCCGCGATGACCGGAGGCCACACGAACTTCATGCAAAACACTACAAAAATGAAGAACGCAACGGATTGGCCAATCAGGGTTGCATTAATGTTCACGCCAACACCTCGCTCATTCGTTGTCCATCACCCCAATCACTCGAAAAGTCGAGTGATTAGCCAGCGAGTTGACCAACGAAGGGGTTCGCGAAGGTGAAGAACAGTGCGATACCAACGCCGATCATGGTCACGGCGTCGAGCAGGCCGGCGACGATGAACATTTTAACTTGCAGCATTGGGACCATTTCTGGCTGACGCGCTGCGCCTTCCAGGAATTTGCCGCCCAGCAGGCCGAAACCAATGGCAGTACCCAGGGCGCCCAGGCCGATCAACAGTGCAACAGCGATAGCGGTTAGACCAACTACAGTTTCCATCTTTCCTCCCGACTTTTACGTCGTATGGTTTAGGTTTTTTAGATTTTAAAGCGGTAAAACAAATCGTTTCATAGCCCTGGTGGGCCACCTTCCCGTTTGACCGGGAAGGACATCAGACTAGTCGAGACTGGTCTTAATGGTTCTCTTCGTGCGCCATCGACAGGTAGACAATGGTCAGCATCATGAAGATGAAGGCCTGCAGGGTAATGATCAGGATGTGGAACACAGCCCACGCCCACTGCAGAACTACGCCCAGGCCGCTAAGCCAGAGCAGGCCGCTGCCGAACATCACAGCGATCAGGATGAACACCAGCTCGCCGGCATACATGTTGCCGAACAGTCGCAGGGCCAGGGAGATCGGCTTGGCGACCAGGGTCACGAACTCGAGCAGGAAGTTCACCGGAATCAGCAGGGCTTGAACGAAAATGTTCTTGCTGCCGAACGGGTGCAGGGTCAGTTCGCCGATGAAGCCGCCGATACCCTTGACCTTGATGCTGTAGAAAATGATCAACGCGAACACCGACAGGGCCATGCCCAGGGTGGCGTTCGGGTCAGTGGTCGACACGGCGCGGAATGGAATGTGCGCATCGCCGGAGATCAGGATAGCCAACTGAGGAATCCAGTCCACCGGGATCAGGTCGACGGCGTTCATCAGGAACACCCAGACGAAGATGGTCAGTGCCAGCGGTGCGATCACCGGGCTACGGCCATGGAAGCTGTCTTTCACGCTGCCATCGACGAATTCGACCAGTACTTCAACGAAGTTCTGCAAGGCACCTGGCTGACCGGAGGTCGCCTTCTTTGCCGCCATGCGGAAAATCAGGACGAAGATCAGACCCAATGCGACCGACCAACCTAGAGTATCCAGGTGGAAAGCCCAGAAACCCATTTCTTTGGCCTCTGCTGCGGTGTGGGCAAAGCCCCAGCCGCCGTTGGGAAGCTGACCGAAGGTCAGGTTCTGCAAGTGGTGCTGGATATAGCCCGAAGCGGTTGTTTCTGCCATGGTTGCCTCAAACGCCCTAAGGTTTCGAAAGTCTTGTTTTCATTAGCAGGGGAGCGAACCAGCTGACCAGTTGGGTCAACACGAAGACGCCGAATACAGCCAGCGGCGCCAATGGCTTCACACCTGCAAAGGTCAGTGCAAACAGCACTGCCGTCAAAATCAGTTTCCCCGCCTCGCCGGCATAAAAAGACCGGACGATAGCCTGGGCTGCTCGGGCGCCGGAAAACCGAAAGGCCCTGTGAGCGAAATACATATTGGGCAGCAAGGCTATCAGGCCTCCGCAGAGTCCTGAATATCCGGCTACGACTCCATGCCAATACCAAAGCGCCAAAGCGGCGATCAGCAGAATGACAAATTGAGCCAATAAAACCGGGAAAACAGCCAAGCGATGGAACGGCAACGTGTTTGGCGTGCGGGTTTCCATCACTCTTGCTCCTCAATGGTCGGCTGCCGGAAATCAATAACTTGGCATAATTTGTGCCGACAAAATGCGCGCAGAGTATAGGGGCGGTTCTGCCCCTATTCAACTGTCGGGTAGTGATTTCCGATCACACGCTACATAAGCAAATGTTTCAGCGGATGTGGGCAAGGACGCCCTGCAGCTCATCGAGAGAGTTATATCCGATGACCAATTGCCCTTTGCCCTTCTTGCCGTGACGAATTTGCACCGCAGAGCCCAGGCGCTCGGCCAGGCGCTGCTCGAGTCGTGCGATATCCGGATCAGGTTTGGCCGCTTCGCCCGGTGCAGGTTTGCCGCTGAGCCACTGGCGAACCAGGGCCTCGGTCTGACGTACAGTCAGACCTCGTGCGACAACGTGTCGCGCCCCTTCAACCTGTTGATTTTCCGGTAAGCCGAGCAAAGCACGGGCGTGGCCCATTTCCAGGTCGCCGTGGGACAACATGGTCTTGATGACTTCCGGCAGCGCGATCAGGCGCAGCAAGTTGGACACGGTGACTCGGGATTTCCCCACTGCGTCGGCCACTTGTTGTTGGGTCAACTGGAATTCATGCTGCAAACGCTGCAACGCGATCGCTTCTTCGATCGGGTTGAGGTCTTCGCGCTGGATATTCTCGATCAACGCCATGGCGATGGCGGTTTCATCCGACACATCGCGCACCATCGCCGGGATGGTCTCCTTGCCGGCCTGTTGGCTGGCGCGCCAGCGACGTTCACCGGCGATGATCTCAAAGCGGCCACCGCCAATCGGGCGCACCACAATCGGTTGCATCACGCCCTGGGCCTTGATCGAGTTAGCCAGTTCTTCCAGCGCCTGGGGATCCATGTCCCGGCGTGGCTGGTATTTGCCGCGCTGGATCAGGTCCAGGGGCAGGTGCTGCAGCTCGCGCTCGTCGGCCTGCACCGCTTGCTCTTCAAGCGATGTGACGGTCGGACCACTAAGCAGTGCATCCAGTCCACGTCCGAGACCTCGTTTCTTGACGGCCATGGGGATTCCTTAAGTTGGCTGGGCTGCAGCAGTGCGTGAATTGCGGCGTTGACGGCGAACCAACTCACCGGCCAGCGCCAGATAGGCAATGGCACCACGCGAGGACTTGTCGTACGCCAGCGCGGGCATGCCATAGCTTGGCGCTTCGGCCAGGCGGATGTTGCGTGGGATCACGGTGTCATACAGTTGATCGCCAAAATGTTCCTTGAGCTGCGCCGACACATCGTTCATCAGGCTCAGACGCGGATCGTACATGGTCCGCAACAGGCCTTCGACTTTCAGGTTCGGGTTGAGCAACTCGGCGATACGCTTGATGTTATCCACAAGGTCGCTCAAGCCTTCGAGGGCGAAGTATTCGCACTGCATGGGGATAATCACCCCATCGGCGGCCACAAGGGCGTTGAGCGTCAGCATCGACAGCGACGGTGGGCAGTCGATCAGAATGTAGTCGTAATTCTCGCGAATGGGCGCCAGGGCGCTGCGCAGACGGCTTTCTTTCATCTGCATTTCCAGCAGCACCACTTCCGCCGCGGTCAAATCGCGGTTGGCCGGCAGCAGTTGGTAACCGCCATGCTCGGAATAGTGCATGGCCTGGGCCAGGTCGCATTCGCCAATCAGCAAATCGTAGACCGAGTTTTCCAGGCCGTGTTTATCCACACCGCTACCCATGGTGGCGTTGCCCTGTGGATCGAGATCGATCAACAGCACCCGACGCTTGGTGGCGACCAGGGATGCTGCGAGGTTGATACAGGTGGTGGTCTTACCCACGCCACCTTTCTGGTTCGCAATCGCGAATACCTTAGCCATTCTTGCTTGTGTTCCCAATCATGCCGTGCGGCGCAGTATCAGCAGATGGCGTTGGCCTTGGCAACCGGGTACGGCCAAGGCGTGTTCGCTATCGAGGTGGAAGTCCGCCGGCAATGCTAACAGCTCGTCGCTTGGATGGACGCCCTTCATTGCCAGCCAACGGGTATCGCGGTCGCCGAGGTGGCGGGTCCAGTTGCTGAAGTTCTCCATGCTGCTGAACGCCCGGGACACAATGCCGTTGAAAGGCAGCTCAGGCGTGAAGGCTTCGACACGGCTGTGGATAACTTGCAGGTTATCCAGCTTGAGTTCGAGTTTGACCTGGGTCAGGAAGCGGGTTTTCTTGCCGTTGCTGTCGAGGCAGGTCACTTGGGACTCGGGAAACAGGATTGCCAAAGGAATCCCAGGCATGCCGCCGCCACTGCCGACGTCGAGCCAGCGACCGTTTTCGATGAACGGCATCACGCTGAGGCTGTCGAGCAAATGCCGTGACACCATCTCATCCGGATCACGCACCGCAGTCAGATTGTAAGCCTTGTTCCATTTGATCAACAGGGCCAGATAACCCAGCAGTAGCTCATGCTGGGCTTCAGTCAGGGCCACGCCCAACTGGCGCGCCCCTGTGGATAACTCTTCGGCGTGTTGCGAGGTGACCAACGAACTCAAGCGCTTTGCTCCAACTGACGGCCCGCGCCGCGTTTTTTCAAATGAATCATCAACAGCGAAATGGCTGCCGGCGTGACGCCTGGGATGCGTGAAGCCTGGCCGAGCGTTTCCGGCCGAGTTATCCCCAGCTTGCTTTGAATCTCTTTCGACAGCCCGGAAATCCCGGTGTAGTCGATATCCACAGGGAGCTTGGTGTCTTCACTGGCGCGCAAGCGGGCGATCTCGTCCTGCTGGCGATCAATGTAACCGGCGTATTTGGTCTTGATCTCGACCTGTTCGGCAACCTGTGGATCTTCCGCGCCCTGGCCTGTCACTTCGACCAGGCCAGCGTAGTCGATTTCCGGACGGGAAAGCAGGTTCAGCAGGTTGTACTCATGGGTCAGCGGCGTGCCGAATTTTTCCGCAATCGCATCGCCTTGTTCAGTGCCCGGGCGTACCCAGGTACTTTTCAGCCGTTGCTCTTCGAGCGTGATACTTTCGCGTTTCTTGCAGAACGCAGCCCAACGGGCGTCATCGACCAGGCCCAATTCGCGACCTTTTTCGGTCAAGCGCAGGTCGGCGTTGTCTTCGCGCAGGATCAGGCGGTATTCGGCCCGGGAAGTGAACATCCGGTACGGTTCCTGGGTACCGAGGGTAATCAGGTCGTCGACCAATACACCGATATAGGCTTCATCGCGACGCGGGCACCAGCTGTCTTTGCCTTGTGCGCGCAATGCCGCGTTGGTTCCGGCCAGCAACCCCTGGGCCCCGGCTTCTTCGTAACCGGTGGTGCCATTGATTTGCCCGGCAAAGAACAAGCCGCCAATTACCTTGGTTTCCAGGCTGTATTTCAAGTCACGCGGGTCGAAGTAATCGTACTCAATGGCGTAGCCCGGTCGCACGATGTGCGCATTTTCCATACCGCGAATCGACTGCACGATCTGGATTTGCACGTCGAACGGCAAGGAGGTGGAAATCCCGTTCGGGTAAAGCTCGTGCGTAGTCAGGCCTTCGGGCTCGATGAAGACCTGATGGCTTTCCTTGTCGGCAAAGCGGTGGATCTTGTCTTCGATCGACGGGCAATAACGCGGGCCAATACCTTCGATCACCCCGGAATACATTGGCGAACGGTCGAGGTTTGCGGCAATGATTTCGTGGGTTCGGGCGTTAGTGTGGGTAATCCAGCAACTGACCTGTTTCGGGTGCTGCTCCTTGGAGCCCATGAACGACATAACCGGAATCGGCGTGTCACCGGCTTGCTCGGCCATCACCGAAAAATCCACAGAACGCCCGTCAATACGTGGCGGGGTCCCGGTTTTCAGGCGACCAACTCGCAGAGGCAATTCGCGCAGGCGTTTTGCCAGGGCGATCGACGGCGGATCACCGGCGCGACCACCGGAATAATTCTGCATGCCAATGTGGATAAGCCCACCGAGGAAGGTACCGGTGGTCAGCACGACGGATTCTGCGAAGAAACGCAGGCCCATTTGGGTGACCACGCCTTTCACGACGTCCTGCTCGACGATCAGATCATCGGCGGCTTGCTGAAATATCCACAGGTTCGGCTGGTTTTCCAGGGTTTCACGTACGGCCGCCTTGTACAGGATGCGGTCAGCTTGAGCCCGGGTTGCACGCACCGCCGGGCCTTTGCGGCTGTTGAGCACGCGAAATTGAATACCACCTTTGTCGGTAGCCATGGCCATCACGCCGCCAAGGGCGTCGATTTCCTTGACCAAGTGGCTTTTGCCAATCCCGCCGATAGCGGGGTTGCAACTCATGGCACCGAGGGTTTCCACGTTGTGCGTAAGCAGCAGGGTTTTTACGCCCATGCGTGCTGACGCCAGTGCTGCCTCGGTACCGGCATGACCGCCGCCGATGACGATCACTTCAAAACGGGAAGGGAAATCCACCACGCACCTCGTGCCTGCTTATGTAGGTAATCAGGAATTGTTTGTTGAAAGAGTTCTGGAGCTTTGGCGGCAAGTATAGGGACTTCGCCGTTCCTAAAGAACCCTTTGCACAAAATTTAACCAGCTGTGGATGAATCACGGACAATAGAAATTAAAAGAGAGAAATTTATTAAATCTTTGTTTTTATGTTTATTTCTACTGAGCTACTTTTCTGTGGATAGATTGCTACGGACCTTTATTTACAATGTGTACAGAGGTTCAAAAGTCTGTGGTCATGTGCCAATGAGAGCCTTGGATAAGTGCTTTAAGCCTGTGGATTAAACACGTGGTTATCCACAGAGGGGTTTTTGCTCAGGTTTCAGGCCCTGTTATCAACTGGGCACAAGGGCGGTTATTCACAGGGCTTAATCCACAGAAAACCGCAAATCCGCTGGTATTTCCTTCTGTACGAAGGCAGCCGCATCCTTTACCCGGGGTGGTGATTGCTTCAAAAAGAGATCTATTGTGAGAAAACGGTTCGGCAGTTAATAATAGCGATTATCATTAACCTGCCTTGTCATGCCCTATGTCCCTTCCATCACACACGGCTGCGGTCCAGAACATCTATGAGCAACACCATTCCTGGTTGCACGGGTGGCTCAAAGGTAAGTTGCATAACGCCTGCGATGCGGCCGATGTGGCGCACGATACGTTCGTGCGTATTCTGGGCGGGCGACATGCGGCGCAGATCATTGAGCCGCGGGACTATCTGGCGACCATCGCCAGGGGCCTGGTGATTGATCGTTACCGTCGACACGCCATTGAGCAGGCCTACAAGCAAACCTTGGCCGAACGTCCTGAAGCCAACACCATTAGCGAAGAAGACAAGGCCATCATCATTGAGACCTTGGTGGCTGTGGATAAAGCTTTGGCCGCACTCGGCGAGCGAGCGCGGCGGATCTTTATGCTGTCGCAGCTCGAGGGGCTGACTTATCAACAGATCGCAGATCAGCTGCAGGTCTCATTGACCACAGTGAAGAAGCACATGATCCGTGCATTGACCGAATGTTCGCTGATCGTGGCCAGCCTGTAATGGCGGTCCCCGATCGCAAGACCTTCGAAGCCGCTGCCAGCTGGTACGTACAGTTCCAGTCCCAGACACCCACGCCCGCTGACCGCAAGGCTTGGCAACAATGGCTGAACAGCGATCCGTCCCACCAGGCTGCGTGGGACCAGATGGAACAATTACAGCGCAGTCTTGGCGCGCTGCCCCAGGATTTCACCCGCCGTGCATTGTCGACCACGCAGCAACGGCGCCAAGTACTGAAGTGGATGCTGGCGTTGGGCGGTACCGGCTATCTAGGCTGGAATGTTCAGCAACACACGCCCCTGGCCCATGTTTGGGCTGATTACCGAACGTCCGTGGGTGAGCGCCGGCGTATAGAACTGGCTGACGGTACGCGGATTGATCTTAATACCAGCACCGCGATTGACGTGGTTTTCGATGGGCGCCGGCGCTTGATCCGTTTGCGCGAAGGTGAAGTACTTATCCACACCGGCAAGCTCGGCTGGCAAACGCCGTTTTATGTCGAAACCCTTCAAGGCCGCGTCCAGGCATTGGGCACTCGGTTCACCGTGCGCCAGTTGCCAGGCTCCACACGTGTCGGCGTCCTGGAGGATCGGGTGAGCGTGTATCCAGGTGACCAGCCCAACCACGCGCGGCTGCTCGGTGCCGGTGAGAGCGCTGACTTTGATCGCCAAAACGTGGGTCCCAACACGAGTTATCGCGGCTCCCAGGCTGCCTGGGTCGATGGGCAGTTAATCGTATTGGATGCTCGCCTCGCAGAGGTGATGGACGAAATCGCCCGCTATCGCCCAGGTGTCCTGAAATACGATTCGGCTTCGGCGCGCTTGCGTATCTCCGGCACCTTCCGACTGGATTCAACCGATGCAGTACTGGCTAACCTACAGGCAACCCTGCCGATTCAGGTGAAGTACTTCACGCGCTATTGGGTTTCAGTGATGCGAATCGGTTAAAAAAATCGCACACGGGGTTATCTTTTTTTCACCTGATGCGGCCCTACAGGTAATCACGACCACCTTCAGGGCTTACCCACCTATGCGCCTCCCCACCAAGCTCCGCTTGCGACTTTCCTGCCACGGTATGATGTATGGCCTGCTGCTCGGTACCGCAACCATCGCCAGTGTCTTGCTTGCCCCTGGCGCCATGGCCGCCAATGGGGTGCAGCATTTCGTCATCGCGGCTGGCCCGCTGGACAACGCCTTGAGTCAATTCGCTGCCAGAGCGAATGTGATTCTGTCTTTCTCGCCTCAGCAAACCGCGCAGCTGACTACAGCAGGGCTGGAAGGCGATTATTCGGTGGAACAAGGCTTTGCGCAGTTGCTGCAGAACTCGGGGCTACAAGTGCTATCCCAGGCGCCCGGCAGTTATGTTCTGCAGGCCATTCCCGCAGGGCAACTAGTGCTCGCCCCTACCACGGTCAGCGGTTATCAACAGGCAGCGTTCAACCAAGACATCGCCGGGGATGTGGGCTACAAGGCGCAAAATAGTCGCATCGGTACCAAGACCAGCACGCCTTTGTCCGAAACACCACGTTCGGTATCGGTCGTCACCGGTCAGCGCATAAAGGACCAGAAGTCACAAACGCTGACTGAAGTGTTGGGTTATGTGCCGGGGATCTTCGCGCCCCCTTTTGCTGCCGGTGACGGCCTGGCAGGCGACCTGTTCTTTATTCGCGGTTTCAATGCCACGGATTACGGCTACGGCCTTCTGCGGGATGGGCTACGGGTACAAGGCAATCGCTACGATACGACCAGTGAGCCTTATGGCTTGGAGCGCGTCGAAATCTTTCGCGGCCCCTCGTCCCTGCTCTACGGTGAGAATGCGCCTGGCGGCTTGGTGAATCTGGTGAGCAAACACCCCACCGCCACTCCGCAAGGTGAGGTGCAAGTGGGGTATGGCTCAAATAATCGGCGTCAATTGGGTGTGGATATCTCGGGTCCGCTCAACGACAGCGACAGCATCCTTGGACGCGTGGTGATGCTGGGTCGCAAATCCGACACGCAAACTGACCATGTTCCAGATGATCGCCTGTATATCGCGCCCTCCCTGACCCTGAATTTCGACGATTACAACAGCCTGACCCTGTTGGCCAATTACCAAAAAGACCACACTAATCTCGAGCTAGGCCTACCCGCCGCCGGCACCTTGCTTACCAACCCCAATGGCAAACTGTCCAAGCACACCATGCTCGGCAACCCGGACTGGAATACGTTCGAACGTGAAGCCTGGAGCACTGGCTACGAGTTCAGCCATAGTTTCAACGACGATTGGCAGTTCCGCCAGAACTCACGCTATATGCAGTCGCGCATCAACCGCCATGAAACCTGGCCTGGCGCGCTGAATAACCGTGGCTTCGGTACTCAGCTGAACATGACTGCCTATGACCGCTACAACAAGTCGATGGTCTATTCCCTGGATAACCAGGTGGAAGGCAAATTCCAGCTCGGTGGTCTCGACAATACTGTGCTCCTCGGCGCCAGCTACGACCGCACCTCGTTCAACCAGGATTGGGACGCTGGCTCTGCCGGCACCATCAATGTGTATAACCCCGTCTACCTGCGTGATCCATTGACCCCGATTGCCGTACAAAACACCTTGCTCGAACAACAGATGAAAGGGGTCTATGCACAAATCCAGAGCAAGTATGACCATTGGCTGTTCCTGCTCGGAGGCCGTCAGGACTGGGTGGAAAGTCATTTCCGTGACAAGGTCAACAAGGCCAGCAACACCGAGGCCGAGGACCGCAAGTTCACTTACCAGGGCGGGGTGATGTACCAATTCGACAACGGTCTGACGCCGTATGTCAGCTATTCCACTGCCTTCGTTCCCGTGCAGCAAATCTCCAACGCCGGTTCACCCTTGAAGCCGATCACCAGCAGCCAGTACGAAGTGGGAGTGAAGTACGAGCCGATCGGCTGGGATACCGCGATGACAATGTCGCTGTATGACTTGCGCAAGCAAGACGATACCTACCTGGACGCCACCACCAACAGTTACCGCCAGGTGGGCGAGAGCCGGGCCAAGGGTGTAGAAGTCGAGGTGAACAGCAATCTCACGCCCAATCTCAATGTGACGGCGGCTTACACCTATACGGACGCTCGGATTACCAAGGATTCGGCTACCTCACTGGTCGAGGGGCACCAAATGACGGGAGTGCCGCGCAACCAGGCCTCGATCTGGGGCAAGTACCGTTTCCTCGATGGCCAACTCAAGGGCTTATCCCTGGGTGGCGGTGTGCGTTATTTCGACAGTACCTTTGCTTACACCGCACCTACGCTGTACGGGAAGTTGGACGCAGGTAGCGTCACCTTGGTGGACGCAGCGGTTGGCTATCAGATCGATAAACACTGGTCAGTCGACCTGAACGCCAAGAACCTGTTCGATAAGGAGTATGTAGCCGGCTGCAACGACGCCGGCCGTTGCTACTGGGGGGACAGCCGTACCCTGCTCGGTACGGTGTCGTACAACTGGTAGAGGCCTGTGGATAACCAGGCTATTTGCCGATGCAGAAACTGGAAAAGATCCGCCCCAACAAATCATCGGAGCTGAATGCGCCGGTGATTTCCCCCAAGAGCTGCTGCGCCTGTCGCAGATCCTCTGCCAGCAGCTCTCCCGCCCCCGCTAGGGTCAGCTGCGCACGACCGTGTTCCAACGCCGCGCTCGCATGGCGCAACGCCTCCAAATGCCTGCGGCGTGCACTGAAGCTGCTTTCCGAGGTCTGTTCGTAGCCCATGCAGGCCTTGAGGTGCTCACGCAGCAATTCCAGGCCCTCACCCGCCGATTTGGCGCTCAAGCTGATCGTGACATGCCCGTCCTCACTGGTTTCAAGGGCGATTGCTTCACCTGTCAGGTCGGCCTTGTTACGAATCAGAGTGACT
Source organism: Pseudomonas synxantha (assembly GCF_900105675.1). Lineage (NCBI taxonomy): Bacteria > Pseudomonadati > Pseudomonadota > Gammaproteobacteria > Pseudomonadales > Pseudomonadaceae > Pseudomonas > Pseudomonas synxantha. Next base: position 6,139,097 of record NZ_LT629786.1, read on the forward strand.
TTGGCTGGGTCCGGGCGTTGCTCGAGGAATTCAGGCCACAGTGCAAAAGGGTCCACAGCTTCCGGTGCCGTGGCATCAACTACCAGCAACACCCGATCTGCTTCGCTGATAGCCTTGAGCGCACGTTCCACGCCGATTTTTTCCACTTGGTCATCGGTGTCGCGTAAGCCGGCAGTGTCGACCACGTGCAGCGGCATGCCGTCGATGTGGATATGTTCGCGCAGGATATCCCGGGTAGTGCCGGCAATCTCGGTGACAATCGCCGCCTCGCGTCCTGCCAGGGCATTGAGCAGGCTGGATTTACCGGCATTGGGCCGGCCGGCAATCACCACTGTCATGCCATCGCGCAACAGCGCGCCCTGCCCGGCTTCACGCAGCACTGTGGATAATTCCTCGCGGACTTTATCCAACATGGCTAAGACGTGGCCATCGGCGAGGAAGTCGATTTCTTCTTCCGGAAAATCAATTGCCGCTTCGACGTAAATACGCAGACTGATCAGTTGCTCGGTCAAGTTATGCACACGCAGGGAAAAAGCGCCCTGCAACGAGCGTAATGCGTTGCGCGCAGCCTGGGCAGAACTGGCTTCGATCAAATCGGCGATGGCTTCGGCCTGGGCCAGGTCGAGCTTATCGTTCAAAAACGCGCGTTCGCTGAATTCCCCAGGTCGCGCCAAGCGGCAACCCAGTTGCAGGCAGCGCTGCAAGAGCATATCCAGCACGACAGGGCCGCCATGGCCCTGTAACTCCAGAACGTCTTCTCCAGTGAAGGAGTTCGGCCCAGGGAAGTAGATAGCCAACCCTTCATCCAATACGCTTTGGTCGGCATCCAGGAATTGGCCGTAATGGGCATAGCGCGGTTTCAGCTCTCGGCCACTGATAGCCTTGGCTGCTACACCCGCAAGCGGCCCGGAAATTCGAACGATACCCACACCGCCTCGACCTTGAGCGGTGGCCACAGCAGCGATGGTTTCACGGGGAGCACTCATCAGCAGGTTCCAGAACAAAAGTGACGGAAAGCAAAACGCCCCACTAGGGGGCGTCTTGAGTGGTTATCCACAGAGTAAATTACGCCTCGGCTTTTTTGGTAGCCGCTTCGATTTTACGTGTGATGTACCACTGTTGAGAGATCGACAACACGTTGTTGACCACCCAGTACAGTACCAAGCCGGCTGGGAACCACAGGAAGAAGAAAGTGAAGATGATTGGCATCATTTTCATTACCTTGGCCTGCATCGGATCCGGCGGGGTTGGGTTCAGGCGCTGCTGGATGAACATGGTCGCGCCCATGATGATCGGCAGGATAAAGAACGGGTCTTTGATCGACAGATCAGTTATCCACAGCATGAACGGCGCCTGGCGCATTTCCACGCTTTCCAGGAGTACCCAGTACAGCGACAGGAATACCGGCATCTGCACCAGAATCGGCAAGCATCCACCCAGCGGGTTGATCTTCTCTTTCTTGTACAGCTCCATCATGGCCTGCGACATTTTCTGCCGGTCGTCACCATGTTGTTCTTTCAATGCGGCCAATTTCGGGGCCACGGCACGCATACGCGCCATCGATTTGTAGCTGGCAGCCGACAGAGGGAAGAAGATCCCCTTGATCAGCATGGTCAGGAAGATGATCGACCAGCCCCAGTTACCGACGATGCTGTGGATATGTTGCAGCAGCCAGAAGATCGGCTGGGCAATGAACCACAGAATGCCGTAATCGACAGTCAGTTCCAGGCCTGGGGATAACTCTTTCAGGACGGCCTGGCTCTTCGGGCCGGCGTACAGCGTAGCGCTGGTTTCGGCCTTGGCACCCGGAGCGACGTTCAACGCCGGGCCAGTAAAACCAATGATGTAGTTGCCTTGGCTGTCTTTACGGGTCTGAACCAGGTTGGCTTCACCCTTGTTCGGGATCCACGCGGTCACGAAGTAGTGTTGCAACCAGGCAACCCAGCCGCCTTGCACGGTTTCTTTCAGCGAACCCTTGTCGATATCTTTCATCGACACTTTTTTGTACGGCTCGCCACTTGTCCACAGGGCTGCGCCCAGGTAAGTCGCGGTGCCGGTGGCAGTGCTGGAAGAAGGATCGGAGCTGCCATCACGCTTGAGCTGAGCAAACAGGTTGCCACTCCAAGGCTTGTCGCTTTCGTTGTCGATCAGGTAAGTGACCTTCAAGTCGTACAAACCACGGGTAAAGCTGAAACGCTTGATGTAGTTGACGCCGTCGAGGCTGAATTTCAGGTCGACGTTCAACTGGTTCTGGCCGTCAACCAGTTGATAAGTCTTCTGTTCGGTCGAATAAACCGGACGACCGGTAGCACGTGCATCCGGACCGTTGGTGCCGGTCAGGCCACTTTGTGCCAGATAAACACGCTCGCCACCGTTATCAAACAGTTGGAACGGAACATCCGGATGGTCTTGGCGACGTGGATACAGCGGCAGTTTCAACTGCGCGATATCGCCACCTTGCGGGTCGATAGCCAGGTCGAGCACATCCGTTTTCACGTGGATGAGGTCTTTGTTGGTGACCACTGGCGTTTCTAAAGGGGCGCTGGTCTCGCCATTCGCGCTGGGAACATCGGCACTCGCGGACGCATTATTATTACCCAGCGGGGCGTCCGGAATAGCCGGCGCGGCCTGATTGGTAGCAACATTCTGAGTCGGCAGGGCAGCCTGGCCGTAGTCCTGGTTCCACTTAAGAACCATGACGTAGGACACGATTGCCAGGGCGACGATCAGGATCGTGCGTTTAATATCCATGATTACTCGGCCATCGAAGAAGAACGGGAGGTAGGGATAGGTGGAACCGGGTCATAACCACCGGGATTCCACGGATGACAGCGACCTAAACGACGAAAGGTCAGCCAGCCACCGCGCAGAAGACCATGATTTTCTATGGCCTCTAACGCGTAGCAGGAACAGCTGGGGTAGAAACGACAGTGGCTGGCCATCAGGGGACTAATGGCATAGCGATAAAACTGGATCGGAACGATTGCCAGTTTACGCATCAAGACTGTCTACCCCTACAGTTTCGGTGCTGACTGCTGGTGCTGGCTTGTGGGTACGCGCCAAACGTTTCCAGAGCTTGCCGAAATGCTGAATCAATTCGGGGTTTTCTACATCACCCAAGCCTTTGCGCGCGACGATAACAATATCCCAACCAACCAGAGTGTCCTGGTGGAGGCGAAACGATTCGCGCATCAGACGCTTGAGGCGATTGCGCTCAACGGAGAGCTTTACGCTCTTCTTGCCGATCACCAACCCTAGACGAGGGTGATCAAGATCGTTGTTACGCGCAAGGAGCAGGAGATTTTTCCCCGGAACCTTGCCGGTGGGGGAGTCAAAGACTGCCTTGAAATGCCGGGGGGTTAGCAGACGCTTTTCCCGACTGAAGTCCTGACTCACCACCAGTACCGGATTATCAAACTGCCAGACGCGCACGACCTTTGGCGCGGCGACGCGACAGGACAGCACGGCCGTTCTTGGTAGCCATGCGAGCACGGAAGCCGTGAGTACGGGCGCGTTTGATGGTGCTTGGTTGGAAAGTACGTTTCATGGCGTTGTTACCTGGTTCGTCCACAACGGGCCGGAATGGCCCCCGTTTTAAGAGACCGGCGATTCTAGAGAAAGCAAGCCTCTAGGTCAATTTCCAACCAGCTTTTCCTTTAATTAGTTCTTCATGGCGTCACGACGCACTTCGGGTCGTCCGGCTTCCATCAGCCTTGCGTTAGATATAAAAATAAAGAAGGAAGTTATTTAAAGCTTTTCTGTAAAGCTTATAAAAGCTAGGCCCTCGATCTTCTGTGGATAACTACCTTTAGCCCTTGTTCTACGTGATGTACAGAGAATGACAACACGGGGGAGAAGCGGTGCTCTGCCTGTGCTGCGCTGTCGGATAAGCTGTGCGTGGAATGGGTTGTTATCCACAGGCCAGTTACCCACAGAGTTTCGACCCCACTTGTACAACGAGCTCAGGGTGGCTTATCCACAGAGCTTATGCACAGACCATTGGTCGCCTTTTTTGCAGTTAAGACGTTGATTTTGGCTGGGCTGTGAGCAACCTACATGTGGATAAGTGGGCGGCTGGCCGCTACAATGGCGGCTGTTTTTGCCTCACCGGCTTTCAACTTAGGGGATATCCGTGTCAGTGGAACTTTGGCAGCAGTGCGTGGAGCTTTTGCGCGATGAGCTGCCTGCCCAGCAATTCAACACCTGGATCCGTCCGCTACAGGTCGAAGCCGAAGGCGACGAGTTGCGTGTCTACGCACCCAATCGTTTTGTTCTCGACTGGGTCAACGAGAAGTACCTGAGCCGCGTTCTCGAATTGCTCGATGAACATGGCAACGGCCTCGCGCCCGTGCTCTCCTTATTAATAGGCAGCAAACGTAGCTCGGTACCACGGGCCGCGCCGAATGCGCCTTTGGCTGCCGCGGCGTCGCAAGCCCAGGCCGCAGCGGCGCCGGTTGCCGCTTCCCCGGTGCCTGCGGCGACGCCTTCCAAATCCTCAGCGCAAAAAAATGCGCCAGAGAATGAAGAGCCATCCCGTGACAGCTTCGACCCGATGGCGGGTGCCAGCTCCCAGCAGGCGCCGATCCGCGCCGAACAGCGCACTGTTCAGGTTGAAGGTGCGCTCAAGCACACCAGCTACCTGAACCGCACCTTCACCTTTGAAAACTTCGTCGAAGGTAAGTCGAACCAGCTGGCTCGGGCGGCCGCCTGGCAGGTCGCCGATAATCCCAAGCACGGGTACAACCCGCTCTTCCTTTATGGGGGCGTTGGCTTGGGTAAGACGCACTTGATGCACGCCGTGGGTAACCACCTGTTAAAGAAGAACCCGAATGCCAAGGTCGTGTACCTGCACTCGGAGCGCTTCGTGGCGGATATGGTCAAGGCCTTGCAGCTCAATGCAATCAACGAATTCAAGCGCTTCTACCGTTCCGTTGACGCCTTGCTGATCGATGACATTCAGTTTTTCGCGCGCAAGGAACGCTCCCAGGAGGAGTTTTTCCATACCTTCAACGCCCTGCTTGAAGGTGGACAGCAGGTCATCTTGACCAGTGACCGTTACCCGAAGGAAATCGAGGGCCTTGAGGAACGTTTGAAGTCGCGCTTCGGTTGGGGCCTGACCGTTGCGGTGGAACCGCCGGAGCTGGAAACCCGCGTCGCGATCCTGATGAAGAAGGCCGACCAGGCCAAAGTCGACCTGCCCCACGACGCCGCGTTCTTCATTGCCCAACGTATTCGTTCCAACGTGCGTGAGCTGGAGGGCGCGCTCAAGCGGGTCATCGCTCACTCGCACTTCATGGGCCGCGATATCACCATCGAGTTGATTCGCGAATCCTTGAAAGACCTGTTGGCCTTGCAGGACAAACTGGTGAGTGTGGATAACATCCAGCGCACCGTGGCCGAGTACTACAAGATCAAGATTTCCGACCTGCTGTCCAAGCGTCGGTCGCGCTCGGTTGCGCGCCCCCGTCAGGTAGCCATGGCTCTCTCCAAGGAGTTGACCAACCACAGCCTGCCGGAAATCGGTGATGTATTTGGCGGACGCGACCACACCACGGTCCTGCACGCATGCCGCAAGATCAACGAACTTAAGGAATCCGACGCGGATATTCGCGAGGACTACAAGAACCTGCTGCGTACACTGACTACGTGATGACACCAGCGCAGCTTATTGAGGCAAGGGACTAGACCATGCATTTCACCATTCAACGCGAAGCCCTGTTGAAACCCCTGCAACTGGTCGCAGGCGTCGTCGAGCGCCGACAGACCTTGCCGGTGCTTTCCAACGTATTACTGGTGGTCGAAGGCCAGCAGTTGTCCTTGACCGGCACCGACCTGGAAGTCGAGCTGGTGGGGCGCGTACAGCTCGAAGAGCCCGCCGAACCCGGCGAGATCACCGTGCCGGCGCGCAAGCTGATGGATATCTGCAAAAGCCTGCCGAACGACGCGTTGATTGATATCAAGGTCGATGAGCAAAAGCTGGTGGTCAAGGCTGGTCGCAGCCGTTTTACCCTTTCGACCTTGCCGGCCAATGATTTCCCTACCGTGGAAGAAGGCCCGGGCTCGCTGACCTGCAGCCTGGAGCAGAGCAAGCTGCGTCGCTTGATCGAGCGCACCAGCTTCGCCATGGCCCAGCAGGACGTGCGTTACTACCTCAACGGCATGCTGCTGGAAGTGTCGGAAGGCATCATCCGTGCCGTGGCCACTGATGGCCACCGCCTGGCGATGTGCTCGATGCGCGCCGATATCGGCCAGCCGGATCGCCACCAGGTGATCGTGCCGCGCAAAGGTATCCTCGAATTGGCCCGCCTGCTCACCGAGCCGGACGGCAACGTAAGCATCGTGTTGGGGCAGCATCACATCCGCGCAACCACTGGCGAGTTCACCTTCACTTCCAAGCTGGTTGACGGCAAGTTCCCGGATTACGAACGCGTGTTGCCTAAAGGTGGTGACAAGCTGGTAATCGGTGATCGCCAGGCGCTGCGTGAGGCGTTCAGCCGTACTGCCATTCTGTCGAACGAAAAGTACCGCGGTATTCGCCTGCAACTGGCCAACGGCCAATTGAAAATCCAGGCCAACAACCCGGAACAGGAAGAGGCGGAAGAAGAAGTCGGCGTCGACTACAACGGCGGTTCACTGGAAATCGGCTTCAACGTGAGCTACTTGTTGGACGTATTGGGGGTGATGACGACTGAACAGGTTCGCCTGATTCTGTCTGACTCCAACAGCAGCGCCCTGGTGCAAGAATCCGACAACGACGACTCGGCTTACGTTGTCATGCCGATGCGCCTGTAACCATGTTCAGCAGAAGCTAGATGTCCCTCAGTCGCGTCTCGGTCACCGCGGTGCGCAATCTGCACCCGGTGACTTTCTCCCCTTCCCCTCGCATCAATATCCTCCATGGCGCCAACGGCAGTGGCAAAACCAGCGTGCTGGAAGCGATCCACTTGTTGGGGCTTGCTCGTTCTTTCCGCAGTGCGCGCCTGCTACCCGTAATTCAATACGAACAATTGGCTTGCACAGTGTTTGGCCAAGTTGAACTGGCTGAAGGCGGTCATAGCAGCCTGGGGATATCCCGTGATCGCGGCGGTGAGTTTCAAATCCGAATTGACGGCCAAAATGCTCGCAGCGCAGCGCAATTGGCGGAAATATTGCCACTGCAGCTAATCAACCCAGACAGTTTTCGATTGTTGGAAGGCGCACCGAAAATTCGGCGGCAATTCCTCGATTGGGGCGTGTTCCACGTGGAACCACGCTTTATGGCCACCTGGCAGCGCCTGCAGAAGGCCCTGCGGCAGCGGAACTCATGGCTGCGGCATGGTACACTTGACGCCGCTTCACAAGCAGCCTGGGACCGGGAACTGTGCCTGGCCAGTGATGAAATAGATGAGTACCGTCGTGCCTATATCAAAGCCTTGAAACCAGTCTTTGAGCAGACCTTGAGCGAGTTGTTGGATCTCGAGGGGCTGACGCTGAGTTACTACCGCGGTTGGGACAAAGAGCGCGAGCTGAGCGCAGTGCTCGCCACCTCCTTGCAGCGGGATCAGCAAATTGGCCACACCCAGGCCGGACCCCAACGCGCTGACTTGCGCCTTAGATTAGGCGCACACAATGCTGCGGATATCTTGTCCCGCGGCCAGCAGAAATTGGTGGTCTGTGCATTGCGTATCGCGCAGGGGCATCTGGTTAGCCAGGCCCGTCGCGGCCAGTGTATTTATCTGGTGGATGACTTGCCGTCGGAACTCGACGAGCAGCACCGCCGTTCGCTATGCCGCTTGTTGGAAGACTTACGCTGCCAAGTGTTTATCACTTGTGTAGACCACGAATTATTGAGGGAAGGCTGGCAGACGGAAACGCCAGTCGCTTTGTTCCACGTGGAACAAGGCCGTATCACCCAGACCCACGACCATCGGGAGTGAAGGCATGAGCGAAGAAAACACGTACGACTCGACCAGCATTAAAGTGCTGAAAGGTTTGGATGCCGTACGCAAACGTCCCGGTATGTACATTGGCGACACCGATGATGGTAGCGGTCTGCACCACATGGTGTTCGAGGTGGTCGATAACTCCATCGACGAAGCTCTGGCCGGTCACTGCGACGACATCAGCATTATCATCCACCCGGATGAGTCTATTACCGTGCGTGACAACGGTCGTGGCATCCCGGTAGACGTACACAAAGAAGAAGGCGTTTCTGCGGCAGAGGTCATCATGACCGTGCTCCACGCCGGCGGTAAGTTCGACGACAACTCCTATAAAGTATCCGGTGGTTTGCACGGTGTAGGTGTGTCGGTAGTGAACGCGCTGTCCGAAGAGTTGATTCTCACCGTTCGCCGCAGCGGCAAGATCTGGGAACAGACCTATGTCCACGGTGTGCCGCAGGAGCCGATGAAAATCGTTGGCGACAGTGAAACCACGGGCACCCAGATCCACTTCAAGCCATCGGCTGAAACCTTCAAGAACATCCACTTCAGCTGGGACATCCTGGCCAAGCGGATTCGTGAACTGTCCTTCCTCAACTCCGGTGTCGGTATCGTCCTCAAGGATGAACGCAGCGGCAAGGAAGAACTGTTCAAGTACGAAGGCGGCCTGCGTGCATTCGTTGAATACCTGAACACCAACAAGACTGCGGTCAACCAGGTGTTCCACTTCAACATCCAGCGTGAAGATGGCATCGGCGTGGAAATCGCCTTGCAGTGGAACGACAGCTTCAACGAAAACCTGTTGTGCTTCACCAACAACATTCCGCAGCGCGATGGCGGTACTCACTTGGTGGGTTTCCGTTCTGCGCTGACGCGTAACCTGAACACCTACATTGAAGCGGAAGGCCTGGCGAAGAAGCATAAAGTCGCCACCACCGGTGACGACGCCCGTGAAGGTTTGACCGCGATCATCTCGGTCAAGGTGCCGGATCCGAAGTTCAGCTCCCAGACCAAAGACAAGCTGGTGTCTTCCGAAGTGAAGACCGCTGTTGAACAGGAAATGGGCAAGTACTTCTCCGACTTCCTGTTGGAAAACCCGAACGAAGCCAAGCTGGTCGTTGGCAAGATGATCGATGCTGCCCGTGCCCGTGAAGCCGCACGTAAAGCCCGTGAGATGACCCGTCGTAAAGGCGCGTTGGATATCGCCGGCTTGCCAGGCAAACTGGCTGACTGCCAGGAGAAGGACCCTGCCCTCTCCGAACTGTACCTGGTGGAAGGTGACTCTGCTGGCGGTTCCGCCAAGCAGGGTCGCAACCGTCGCACCCAGGCCATCCTGCCGTTGAAGGGTAAGATCCTCAACGTCGAGAAGGCTCGTTTCGACAAGATGATTTCCTCCCAGGAAGTCGGCACCTTGATCACAGCGCTGGGCTGCGGTATTGGCCGTGACGAGTACAACATCGACAAGCTGCGCTACCACAACATCATCATCATGACCGATGCTGACGTCGACGGTTCGCACATCCGTACCCTGCTGCTGACCTTCTTCTTCCGTCAATTGCCTGAGCTGATCGAGCGTGGCTATATCTACATCGCCCAGCCGCCGTTGTACAAAGTCAAAAAAGGCAAGCAAGAGCAATACATCAAAGACGACGACGCCATGGAAGAGTACATGACGCAGTCGGCCCTGGAAGACGCCAGCCTGCACCTGAACGACGAAGCCCCGGGTATCTCCGGTGAGGCGCTTGAACGCCTGGTCAACGACTTCCGCATGGTAATGAAGACGCTCAAGCGTTTGTCGCGCCTGTACCCTCAGGAGCTGACCGAGCACTTCATCTACCTGCCTTCCGTGAGCCTGGAACAGTTGGGTGACCATGCACACATGCAGGATTGGCTGGCCCAGTACGAAGTGCGCCTGCGTACCGTCGAGAAGTCTGGCCTGGTGTACAAAGCCAGTCTGCGCGAAGACCGTGAACGTAACGTCTGGCTGCCAGAGGTCGAACTGATCTCCCACGGCTTATCGAACTACGTCACCTTCAACCGCGACTTCTTCGGCAGCAACGATTACAAGACGGTAGTTACCCTCGGTGCGCAGCTGAGCACGCTGCTGGACGACGGTGCTTATATTCAACGTGGTGAGCGTAAGAAGGCAGTCAAGGAGTTCAAGGAAGCATTGGACTGGTTGATGACTGAAAGCACCAAGCGCCATACCATCCAGCGATACAAAGGTCTGGGCGAGATGAACCCGGATCAGCTGTGGGAAACCACCATGGACCCGGCTCAGCGTCGCATGCTGCGCGTGACCATCGAAGACGCCATTGGCGCAGACCAGATCTTCAACACCCTGATGGGTGACGCGGTCGAGCCTCGCCGTGACTTCATCGAGAGCAATGCTTTGGCGGTGTCTAACCTGGACTTCTGATCAGGTAAATCGGCTAAAACCAAAAAGGCCAACGCTTAGCGTTGGCCTTTTTTATTGGGTGCATTCTGAAAATGCTCCACGTGGAACATCACGAAATTTAACTTTGGGAGTTCGTTGCCACACTCTCCAACCGATACCCGTACCCATAAATCGTCAACAGTTGCCAACCGCGATCCGCCGTCAGTCCCAGCTTATTGCGCAGACGGTAGATGTGCGTATCCAAAGGCCGCGAAGAAACCATTTCTTCGTGGCTCCAGAATCGCTCATACAGGTACTCGCGAGACAGCGGTCGGGCCAAATTGGCGAACAGGCAACTGGCAAGGCGGTATTCCCGTTCCGTCAGGTTGATAGGTTTGCCTGCGCGGGTTACGGTCAATTCAGCATCGTCGAAGGTCAGATCGTTGAAACTCTGCACTTCCTGAGTAGCCGACTTCTGCAGGCCATGGCGCCGCAAGACAGCACTGACTCGGGCTTTGAGTTCATTAGGTCGAAAGGGCTTGCTGACGTAATCGTCCGCACCGCTATTTAACGCTGTGACGATATCGCTCTCCGCATCACGACTGGTGAGCATGATGACAGCGGGAGGGGATTCCATATGTTCGCGGGTCCAGCGCAACAGTGCGATCCCCGAGATATCCGGCAGTTGCCAATCGAGTATCAGCAGGTCAAAGGTTTCCCGACGCAGTTGGCGCAGCAGGTCCTCACCGCGTTCAAAGACGTGCAGGGACCAAGGCTGTTCCGCTTGGCTGGGAATCTGTCGCAGTGTCTGTTCCACCCGTCTCAATTCGGCGGGCTCGTCATCCAGTATTGCGACACGCATGGGTGGGTCCTTCCTACAAAAATACAAGAGCTTGAATGGGGGGCACTGCTGTGCAAATGCCGGCCTCTGAATCTGAATAATTATGGACGGAATCTACGCTTCGGTAATCTCTCGATACGCTGATATCAAAGGGCTGTTAACTTGACGCGCTCTCGATGCTCAAAGGAAAGATACCGGCTCCTGTATATAAGGAAAAGGCGCGGTGCCGATAGCCTCCCTGGTACATCTGTTTGGCGGGCCTGCACAAAGCCCTGCAATGAGACCGAAATAGGCTTCACTTGTTTCAGAGCATCGTACGCGCTTCATCATAACCACCTGACAGGGAACCTGGGCCTATGACAGCTTTACCTGCAAACCATCATCGCTTTTGCCTGAGTGAGGCGGTAGCCCTGTGAAACTATGGCGCAAAGCCGAGAAACGCCAACCCACCCGAGCGCAGCTGTTATTTCATGGGCTGGTGCGGGAGTGGCTGCTGATCGGCTTGGTACTGCTGCCCTTCACCGTGTACTTGTCCTTGAGCCCAGGCCTGGCCCTCAATAACCCGCTCTACGATAGCTTGCGTCGGCTTGCACCTTTGCCGGTAGATCCTCGGATCCTGCTGGTGACCATTGACGCCCCCAGCCTTGAAGCACTCGGCCCATGGCCTTGGCCGCGCAGCGTGCATGCCGACCTGATTGGACGCCTGAGTGCCGCCCAGCCTGCAGCCATCCTGTTTGATGTCATTTTCAGTGAGTCCGGCAAGGAAGCCGATGGCCAGCGATTGGCCGACGCCGTGTGTAAAGCCGGGAATGTATTGCTGCCTATCATCGGTGATAGCAGCGGGAGCCCGAGCCCGCCGCAAGAACCGTTATCGCCATTACTCAAATGCGCCAAGGGGGTCGGGCATATCAACGTCGAGGCGGATAACGACGGCGTGGTGCGCAGTGTTTATCTGCGTGAAGGCCCCCCCGGAAGTACGCTTCCGCAATTGGCCTGGCTGGCATTCACTCTGAGTGGACAAGCCCCGACCATGCCTGGATTGCCTCAAGCGCCCAGCAATGTGCGATGGCACCAGGAGCACGAGATTCGTGTTCCATTCACCTCCGAGGCCGAGCACTTTCCAAGTGTCTCCTATGTCAGCGTATTACGCGGTGAAGTACCTCCAGAGTCACTGCGTGGTCGGCTGATTCTGATAGGTGCCACGGCCTATGGGATGGCCGATCGTTTCGTGACGCCGCTCTCCTCCACCGTTGGTACTACAGCTGGTGTGGAGATCCAAGCCGACGTGCTCAATGGCTTATTGCAGGGCCGCAGCATTGTCGACTTGCCCGGATGGCTGGCCGCGCTGTTGGCAACATCATTGGTAACGCTGCTGCTGGGTCTTTTGCTTTATCGCCCACGTTACGCCCTGTGGATGACCTTGGCAGGCATGGCCGCCGCGTTGCTGGGGTCTTGGGCATTGTTGCGCTTGGGGCACTGGTGGTCTCCTGCGGCCTGCCTGATTGGTTTGTTGCTCAGTTATCTGATTTGGAACTGGCGACGCCTGAGCGTGATCCTCGCCTACTTTGGCTGGGAATTGGCCCGCCTGGATAACGAACCGAAGGTGCTTCCTGAACGTCGCCGTGCGCCTGCCAGTAAGGGCGACGTACTGCAGGGACGGATCTTTGCCCTTGAGCAAGCCGTCAGCCGCACGCGAGATACACGGCGCTTCATGGCCGACGGACTCGAATGCCTGCCGGTCGCGACGCTGATCACCGATCCCCAGGGCAATATTCTGTTGGCCAACCGGGTGGCCCGTGACGTATTCGGCAATGACCTGGTCGGCGAAAACCTCGTCGAACAACTCGCCGATTTGGGTTATCCCCCGCTGCACAACGGCGTACGCCCTGCCCTGTCAGTACTGGAACTGGTGGAGTTCCGCGACATCCACCAACGCAGTCTGCGCATGGAGCTTGCACCTTTGCTTCCCGCCGAAGGTGATTTTGCCCTCGGCTGGTTGCTCAGCCTGACTGATCTGAGCAAGGAGCGCGAAGCCCAGCAGCACCGCGAGACGATGTTGCGTTTCCTTTCCCATGACCTGCGCGCACCGCATTCGGCAATCCTCGCCCTGCTGGACGTGCATAACGGCGAATCGACGGTCTTTGCCCAGATCGAGCAGCAGGTCCGCCGGGCCTTGAGCCTTACCGAATCCTTTGTGCAATTGGCCAAGGCCGAGGCTGACGGGTATCAGTTCCAACCGACCCTGTTCGCCATGCTGGTGATGGATGCCTTTGATCAGGTAGCGGTGATTGCGCACCTCAAGGGCATTCATCTGGTCCACGATCTGGATGAGGCCGATGAGGCCATGGTCTACGCCGACCAATCACTGCTTACGCGGGCGTTGTTCAATGTGCTGGAGAACGCGATCAAATATTCCCCATCCGGTACTACCGTCAGACTGAGGCATGCCAGCGCACAAGGTTGGTTAGAATGCCGTATCAGCGACCAGGGGCCGGGGATTGCACCTAAGGATTTACCGGAGCTGTTCAGTCAATACCGGCGTTTCGATTCCGCCCAGGGCAGTGACGGTCTTGGGCTTGGCCTGAGCATGGTCAAAGCCGTGGTAGAACGGCATGGCGGGCGCATCGTTTGTGAAAGTGCACAAGGCAAAGGCTCCACGTTCATCCTGCAACTGCCGCAGTTGGACGATTGAAAAACGGAATTTCCTGCTGTGCATAAAAAACCGGTCACAAGGACCGGTTTTTTTATGAAGAAAAAACTTATGCACGTTTTTCCTGATTTTATGAGGTCAAGAAATATGTAGTCAAATCAGCATGTTATGCATCAAAAAAGCCAATTCGCCAACAAAGCGTACACAGGTTATCCACAGATGCTCAAACGACGGGGGTCTCTACCACTACGGGTTCCGGAGGCAAGGAGCCCATGGCCCGCTGTTGAGCTTCATTCCAAGCCGCTGCGCGGTCATTCAGTGCGGCGATGGCCCGTGGCCCTTCGCCTTCTGCGTACATCGGTTCACCGATTACCACGGTGATGGTACCTGCGCGTTTGGCCCAGCCGGTCTTGGGCCAGAACTTGCCGGCGTTATGTGCAATTGGCAACACAGGCAAGTTGGCATTGACCGCCAGTGCGGTACCGCCACGTGAGAACTTGCCCACCGTACCGAAGGGCACCCGTGTGCCTTCCGGAAAGATCAGTACCCACACGCCATCCTTGAGCAGTTCATCACCTTTCTTGGCGACATGCTTGAGCGCTGCCTTGGGGTTGTCGCGGTCGATGGCGATCGGCCGGAGCATAGCCATGGCCCAACCGAAGAACGGCACATACAGCAGCTCGCGCTTGAGCACCTGACTCAGTGGCGAGAAATAAGCCGAGAGGAAGAACGTCTCCCAGGTGCTCTGGTGGTTCGACAGAATCACACAAGGCTGCTCCGGGACGTTTTCAGCGCCCTTGATCTCGAAACGGATATTGAGGAATACCTTGCTCAGCCACAACGCGCAGCGGCACCAATAAACGTTGATGAAACGATAGCGCGCCTTGAAAGGCAGGAACGGTGCGATAAAAAAGCTCAGGGTGCACCAGAGAAACGAACTGGTGCCCAGCAGCAGGTAAAAGAAAAAGGTTCTGATGGCCTGCAAGATCGACATGGCGGCATTTACCGTTGCGGGACACGGCCCGCCTGTTAAAAGCGCACTCCCGAACAATCCTTGGTCAGGAAGTCGAGGGCGGCTAGTTGTTGATAAGTTCTGCGGCAACGGCCGCCAGATCGTCAAAAATCAAGGTGCCTACCGGCAGGTTTTTCGCCTGGGTCTTCTCGCCTTTTCCGGTCTTAACCAAAACTGGCTGAGAGTCGACGGCCTTGGCCGCCTCCAGGTCACCGAGGCTATCCCCGACGAACCATATCCCAGCTAACGGCACCTTGTAATGTTCTGCAATAATTTTCAACATGCCAGGCTTGGGCTTGCGGCAATTGCAGCCCTCATCCGGCCCGTGGGGGCAGTACACCACCAGCCCCACCTCGCCCCCCTGCTCGGCCACCAACGTGCGCAAACGCGCATGCATGGCTTCCAGGGTAGGAATGTCGTAGTAACCACGGGCGATGCCGGACTGGTTGGTGGCAATGGCCACGGTCCAGCCGGCTTTGCTCAACTGCGCGATGGCCTCGATCGAGCCGGGCAGTGGGATCCACTCATCCACCGACTTGATGTAAGCGTCGGAGTCGTAATTGATCACCCCGTCCCGATCGAGAATCAGCAGTTTCAACATCATCAGCCCAGTACGGAAATGTCAGCGATATTGATGAACAGGCCACGCAGACGCGCGAGCATGGCGTAGCGGTTTTTCCGCACGCCGGCATCGTCGGCATTGATCATCACTGCTTCGAAGAACGCATCCACCGGCTCACGCAACGACGCCAGGCGCGCCAACGCTTCAGCGTAGTTACGCTCGGCGATCAGCGGCTTCACGGCGTTTTCGGCCTTGGCAATGGCCGAGTTCAGCGAGAACTCCTTGGCATCGGCAAACAGGCCTGGGTCGACTTCGGCATTGCCGAGGTTGTCGGCCTTGCTCAGCAGGTTCGACACGCGCTTGTTCACGGCAGCCAGGGCATCAGCTTCCGGCAGCTTGCGGAATGCCTGTACGGCTTGTACACGCTGGTCGAAGTCCAGGGCAGAACCCGGTTGCAGGGCACGCACCGACAGGTAGACCGAAACGTCCACGCCTTCGTCTTCATAACGCGCACGCAGGCGGTCGAACACGAACTCCAGCACTTGCTCGGCCAGGCCGGCTTGCTTGACCTTGGCGCCGAACTGGCCGACGGCGAACACCACGGCCTGGGTCAGGTCGAGGTCCAGCTTCTTGTCGATCAGGATGCGCAACACGCCCAAGGCCGCACGACGTAGGGCATAGGGGTCTTTACTGCCGGTGGGCAGCATGCCGATGCCGAAGATGCCAACCAACGTATCCAGCTTGTCGGCGATGGCTACTGCCGCACCGGTCAGGGTGGTCGGCAGCTCTGCACCGGCACCGCGCGGCATGTACTGCTCGTTCAGGGCCAGGGCGACTTCTTGCGGCTCACCGTCGTTGAGGGCGTAGTAATAACCAGCAACGCCTTGCATCTCGGGGAACTCTCCGACCATCTCGGTGGCCAGGTCGCACTTGGACAGCAAGCCGGCACGTGCGGCCCAGGCCGGGTCGCCGCCAATGCGCGGGGCAATGTAGGCCGCCAGTTTGGAAACCCGTGCGGCCTTGTCATAGACACTGCCGAGTTTTTCCTGGAACACCACGTTTTGCAGGCGCAGGTTGAAGTCTTCGAGCTTCTGCTTCTTGTCTTGTTTGAAGAAGAACTCGGCGTC
Source organism: Pseudomonas synxantha (assembly GCF_900105675.1). Taxonomy (NCBI): domain Bacteria; kingdom Pseudomonadati; phylum Pseudomonadota; class Gammaproteobacteria; order Pseudomonadales; family Pseudomonadaceae; genus Pseudomonas; species Pseudomonas synxantha. Next base: position 6,155,585 of record NZ_LT629786.1, read on the forward strand.
GGTCAGGCGCGGGCGAACGACTTTTTCGTTACCGGCGATGATCTGCTGCGGGTCCTTGCTTTCGATGTTGGCCACGGTGATAAAACGCGGCAGCAACTTGCCGTCCGCGTCGAGCAGGCAGAAATACTTCTGGTTGTCCTGCATGGTGGTGATCAACGCTTCTTGCGGCACCTCAAGGAAGCGCTCCTCGAACGAGCACACCAGCGGCACCGGCCATTCCACCAGGGCGGTCACTTCGTCCAGCAGGCTTGGCGGCACGATGGCGGTGCCTTCCTGCAGGCGCGCCAGCTCTTCGGTGCGCTTGCTGATCAGCTCGCGACGCTCGTTGGCATCGGCCAGCACATAAGCAGCGCGCAGGTCGTTGAGGTAGTTGGCCGGCGAGGTGATACGCACGCTTTCTGGATGGTGGAAGCGGTGCCCACGGGAATCACGACCGGCTTTCTGGGCGAGGATAGTGCAGTCGATGACCTGGTCACCGAGCAGCATCACCAGCCATTGGGTCGGACGCACGAACTCTTCCTTGCGCGCACCCCAGCGCATGCGCTTGGGGATAGGCAGGTCGTTCAGGGAATCTTCGACGATGGTCGGCAACAGGCTGGCGGTCGGTTTGCCGGTGATGACCTGGCTGAAACGCAGTTTCGGGCCGCTTTGGTCGACCTCGCTCAGCTCTACGCCACACTTCTTGGCAAAGCCAAGGGCGGCCTGGGTCGGGTTGCCTTCGGCATCGAAAGCCGCCTGGCGCGGCGGGCCATCGAGGTTGATGCTGCGATCCGGCTGCTGGGTTTCCAGCGCGGTCAGCAGTACCGCCAGGCGACGTGGCGCGGCGTAGACTTTCTTGGCTTCAAACTTCAGGCCGGCGGTCTGCAGGCCTTTTTCGATACCGGCCAGGAACGCATCGGCCAGGGTATTGAGTGCCTTGGGTGGCAGCTCTTCGGTGCCCAGTTCAACCAGGAAATCTTGAGCACTCATTGTGCAGCCTCCAGCTTAGCCAACACTTCATCACGCAAATCCGGGGTTGCCATCGGGAAGCCCAGCTTGGCGCGAGCCAGCAGGTAGGCTTGGGCGACGGAACGCGCCAGGGTGCGTACACGCAGGATGTATTGCTGACGCGCAGTTACCGAGATGGCACGGCGGGCGTCCAGCAGGTTGAAGGTATGGGACGCCTTCAACACCATTTCATAGCTCGGCAACGGCAGCGGCTGTTCGAGTTCGATCAGGCGCTTGGCTTCGCTTTCATAGAAGTCGAACAGTTCGAACAGCTTGTCGACGTTGGCGTGCTCGAAGTTATAAGTGGACTGCTCCACTTCGTTCTGATGGAACACGTCGCCGTAGGTGACTTTGCCGAACGGGCCGTCAGCCCACACCAGGTCGTACACCGAGTCCACGCCTTGCAGGTACATGGCCAGGCGCTCCAGGCCGTAGGTGATTTCGCCGGTCACCGGGTAGCACTCGATGCCGCCGGCTTGCTGGAAGTAGGTGAACTGCGTCACTTCCATGCCATTGAGCCAGACTTCCCAGCCCAGGCCCCAGGCGCCCAGGGTTGGCGATTCCCAGTTGTCTTCGACGAAACGGATGTCGTGCACCAGTGGGTCCAGGCCCACATGCTTCAACGAGCCCAGGTACAGTTCCTGGAAATTATCCGGGTTGGGCTTCAATACCACCTGGAACTGGTAGTAATGCTGCAGACGGTTCGGGTTTTCGCCGTAGCGGCCGTCAGTCGGGCGGCGACTGGGCTGCACATAAGCGGCGTTCCAGGTTTCCGGGCCGATGGCCCGCAGGAATGTAGCGGTGTGGAAAGTGCCGGCGCCTACTTCCATATCGTAGGGCTGAAGTACCACACAACCTTGCTCGGCCCAGTATTGCTGGAGGGCGAGGATCAAGTCTTGGAAGGTACGCACGGCTGGCGTAGGCTGGCTCACGAAATTCACCTGTTACTTGGGCTGCGATTTAAAGAGCGGGAGTATACCCGATTCGGCCCTGCCACCACTCCCTGGAGCCTTATGCCACGCTGCTTTTGGTGTTCTGAAGATCCGCTGTACATGGCTTATCACGATCAGGAGTGGGGAACGCCGCTGCGCGATGCGCAGGGTTTGTTCGAGTTGCTTTTGCTCGAAGGGTTCCAGGCAGGCCTGTCCTGGATCACCGTTTTACGCAAACGCGAGCATTATCGAAAGGTGTTGTTTGGCTTTGATGCGCAGCGTCTGGCGCAACTGAGCGATGACGAGATCGAGGTGTTGATGCAGGATCCAGGCATCGTGCGCAATCGCTTGAAGCTCAACGCTACTCGGCGCAATGCCGCGGCCTGGCTGGCATTGGAAGATCCGGTGGGTCTGCTCTGGTCGTTTGTCGGCGGCAAACCCAAGGTCAATCATTTCAAGGATCGCAGCGAAGTCCCGGCGATTACCACCGAGGCCGAAGCAATGAGCCGCGCCTTGAAAAAAGCCGGCTTCACCTTCGTCGGCCCGACCATCTGCTACGCCTTCATGCAGGCCTCGGGCATGGTCATGGACCACACCCAGGACTGCGACCGCTACGCGGACTTGGCCAACGCCGGTTAGAATGCCGGCTTTGCGCACCACACACGATCAGGAGTGACCTGTGGAAAAGTTTAAAGGCGCCTTGCTGGTAGGCGCTCTCCGGTTGTTTGCCCTGCTGCCCTGGCGCGCCGTACAGGCCGTCGGCACGGGCATCGGCTGGATCATGTGGAAAACCCCCAATCGTTCCCGCGACACGGTGCGGATCAACCTCTCCAAATGCTTCCCGGACATGGACCCGGCCGAGCGCGAGCGCCTGGTGGGTCGCAGCCTGATGGACATCGGCAAATCCCTGACCGAAAGCGCCTGTGCGTGGATCTGGCCGGCGCAGCGTTCCATCGACCTGGTACGCGAAGTCGAGGGCCTTGAAGTGCTGCACGAAGCCCTGGCCTCCGGCAAAGGCGTGGTGGGGATCACCAGCCACCTGGGCAATTGGGAAGTGTTGAACCACTTCTATTGCAGCCAGTGCAAGCCGATCATTTTCTATCGCCCGCCCAAGCTCAAGGCAGTGGACGAATTGTTGCGCAAACAGCGTGTGCAACTGGGTAACCGCGTGGCGGCGTCGACCAAGGAAGGTATTCTCAGCGTGATCAAGGAAGTGCGCAAAGGCGGCCAGGTGGGTATTCCTGCCGACCCGGAGCCGGCTGAGTCGGCCGGCATCTTCGTACCATTCTTTGCCACCCAGGCGCTCACCAGCAAATTCGTGCCGAACATGCTCGCAGGCCACAAGGCGGTGGGCGTATTCCTGCATGCCCTGCGCCTGCCGGACGGCTCAGGCTACAAGGTGATCCTGGAAGCGGCGCCGGAAGATATGTACAGCACAGACACGGCCACCTCCTGCGCGGCGATGAGCAAGGTGGTGGAGCGCTATGTCGGCGCCTACCCGAGCCAGTACATGTGGAGCATGAAGCGCTTCAAGAAGCGCCCGCCGGGTGAGGCGCGGTGGTACTGATTCACAGCTGACTCAAGACCGATATAGAAACAATGTGGGAGGGGGCTTGCTCCCGATAGCGGTGGTTCAGCCAAATATGCATTGGCTGACACACTGCCATCGGGAGCAAGCCCCCTCCCACATTTAGTCCTGTATCAAGCCTGGCGGTCGAGTTTTTTCAGGAACACGGTCATCTCTTTTTCGGCTTGTTTGTCGCCATGGGCCTGGGCCGCTTCGATGCCCCTCTCCCAAGCCAGTCGTGCTGCGGCGTTATCACCCAACCCTTGCTGCGCCTTGCCCAACAGCTTCCACGCTGCCGAATACTTCGGATCGAACTCGACGCACTTGGCTAGATGCTCGGCCGCCTTGGCATTGTCCTTCAAGTCCAGATAACCCTTGCCCAACCCAAAGCGCAGCAGCGAATTATCCACACCCTTGGCGAGCATTTTTTCCAGGGATTCGAGCATGTCGGTCACTCCGTCGGATCAGAAAAAGCTCAAGCCCACGTGGAACAGTTTCTCCACGTCGCGGATATGTTTTTTATACACAAGGAACAGAATCACATGATCACCGGTGGCGATCACCGTATCGTCGTGAGCAATGATCACTTCTTCATCACGAATAATTGCGCCAATAGTGGTGCCCGGCGGCAGGCCGATATCGCGAATGGCCTTGCCGATGACTTTGCTCGACTTCGAGTCACCGTGGGCGATCGCCTCGATGGCTTCCGCCGCGCCCCGGCGCAATGAGTGCACGCTGACGATATCGCCACGGCGTACGTGGGCGAGCAAGGTGCCGATGGTGGCTAGCTGCGGGCTGATGGCGATATCGATATCGCCGCCCTGGATCAGGTCGACGTAGGCCGGGTTGTTGATGATGGTCATCACCTTCTTCGCCCCCAGCCGCTTGGCCAGCAGCGACGACATGATGTTAGCTTCGTCATCGTTGGTCAGGGCCAGGAAGATGTCGGCGTCGGCGATGTTCTCTTCCATCAGCAGGTCGCGGTCCGAGGCGCTGCCTTGCAGTACGACGGTGCTGTCGAGGGTGTCGGATAAATGCCGACAACGCGCCGGGCTCATCTCGATGATCTTCACCTGGTAGCGGCTTTCGATGGCTTCGGCCAGACGTTCGCCAATCTGCCCACCGCCAGCGATGACAATGCGTTTGTAGCTTTCATCGAGCCTGCGCATTTCGCTCATGACGGCGCGAATATTCGCTTTGGCGGCGATGAAAAACACTTCGTCGTCGGCTTCAATCACCGTATCGCCCTGGGGCAGGATCGGCCGGTCACGACGGAAAATTGCCGCTACGCGGGTTTCTACATTCGGCATGTGTTCGCGCAGCTGGCGCAGTTGCTGGCCCACCAACGGCCCACCGTAGTAAGCCTTCACCGCCACCAATTGCGCCTTGCCTTCGGCAAAGTCGATCACCTGCAAGGCGCCCGGAATCTCGATCAGGCGCTTGATGTAGTGGGTCACTACCTGTTCCGGGCTAATCAGTACGTCGACGGGAATAGCATCGTTATCGAACAGGCCGGCGCGGGTCAGGTAGGCCGCCTCGCGCACACGGGCGATCTTGGTCGGGGTATGGAACAAGGTATGGGCCACCTGGCAGGCGACCATGTTGGTTTCGTCGCTGTTGGTCACCGCGACCAGCATGTCGGCATCGTCGGCACCCGCCTGACGCAGCACCGTCGGAAACGATGCGCGGCCTTGCACCGTACGGATATCCAGGCGGTCGCCCAGGTTCCGCAGGCGCTCGGCATCAGTGTCGACCACGGTAATGTCGTTGGCTTCGCCGGCCAGATGTTCGGCCAGCGTGCCACCAACCTGCCCTGCCCCAAGGATGATGATTTTCATCCGGTCACTCCCTTAAAACCATTCAGCCGCGCGCGGCGGCGATCTTGATCAGTTTGGCGTAGTAGAAACCATCGTGCCCGCCTTCCTGCGCGAGCAGTTGGCGGCCGTGGGGCTGCTTGATGCCTGCGGTAGTCGCGAGGTCAAGCTCACGCGCGCCGCTGGTGCGGGCGAGGAAGGCCTGGATGACCTCGGTATTCTCGGTGGGCAAGGTGGAGCAGGTGGCGTAAAGCAGGATGCCACCGACTTCCAGGGTAGGCCACAGTGCGTCGAGCAGTTCGCCTTGCAGCACGGCCAGGGCGGCGATGTCGTCGGGCTGGCGGGTCAGCTTGATGTCCGGGTGCCGGCGTATGACCCCGGTGGCGGAGCACGGTGCGTCCAGCAGGATGCGCTGGAACGGCTTGCCGTCCCACCAAGTGGCGGTGTCGCGGCCATCGGCGGCAATCAGTTCGGCGCTCAGGCCCAGGCGTGCGAGGTTTTCTCGTACGCGTACAAGGCGCTTGGCTTCAAGATCCACGGCCACTACACCGGCCAGGTTTTTTTCGACTTCAAGGATGTGGCACGTCTTACCGCCCGGTGCACAACAGGCGTCGAGTACACGCTGGCCGGGCGCCAAGTCGAGCAAGTCGGCGGCCAATTGCGCGGCCTCGTCCTGCACACTGATCCAGCCTTCGGCAAAGCCCGGCAGGCTGCGCACATCGGCGGCGGCTTCCAGCACGATGCCGTCCGTGCTGTACACGCACGGGGTGGCGTTGATGGCCGCGTCGGCGAGTAATTGCAGGTACACGTCACGGCTGTGGTGGCGACGGTTGACCCGCAGGATCATCGGCGGGTGCGCGTTGTTGGCCGCGCAGATAGCCTCCCATTGCTCGGGCCAGAAGGCTTTAAGGGACTTTTGCAGCCAGCGCGGGTGGGCGGTGCGCACCACCGGATCATGTTCCAGCTCGGCCAGCAGTGCTTCGCTTTCACGCTGGGCGCGGCGCAACACGGCATTGAGCAGGGCCTTGGCCCAGGGCTTTTTAAGTTTGTCGGCGCACCCGACGGTTTCACCGATGGCTGCGTGGGCTGGTACCCGGGTGTAGAGCAATTGATAAAGGCCCACCAGCAACAGCGCCTCGACATCAGCGTCTGCCGCTTTGAACGGCTTTTGCAGCAGCTTGGCCGCCAGCGCAGACAACCGAGGCTGCCAACGGGCGGTGCCAAAGGCCAGGTCCTGGGTGAAGCCGCGGTCGCGGTCTTCGACTTTATCCAGCTGGGTTGGCAGTGAACTGTTCAGCGAAGCCTTGCCGTTGAGGACAGCAGCGAGAGCCTTGGCGGCGGCCAGACGTGGGTTCATTGAGCGGCCACCCCAAGGATTGTGCCGAGGGCAAATTTCTCACGGCGACTGTTGAACAAATCGCTGAAATTCAGCGCTTTGCCGCCGGGCAATTGCAGGCGAGTCAGGCACAGCGCCTGTTCACCACAAGCCACCAGCAGACCATCTTTGCTGGCGCCGATGATTTCGCCGGGAGTGCCTTTGCCGTCGGCCAAGGATGCGGCGAGTACTTTCAAGGCTTCGCCGTTGAGGCTGCTGTGGCAGATGGGCCACGGGTTGAACGCACGCACCAGACGCTCCAACTCCACAGCGGGGCGGCTCCAGTCGATGCGCGCTTCGTCCTTGTTCAGCTTGTGGGCGTAGGTGGCCAGGCTGTCGTCCTGTATTTCACCTTCCAGGGTGCCCGCCGCGAGGCCGGCGATGGCCTGGAGCACGGCGGACGGCCCCAGCTCAGCCAGGCGGTCATGCAGGCTGCCGCCGGTGTCTTGGGCGGTGATGGGCGTGGTGACCTTGAGCAGCATCGGGCCGGTGTCCAAACCCGCCTCCATGCGCATCACGGTCACACCGCTTTCCCCATCGCCCGCTTCCACGGCGCGCTGGATAGGCGCCGCACCACGCCAGCGTGGCAACAGCGAGGCATGGCTGTTGATGCAACCCAGGCGCGGGATATCCAGCACCGCCTGTGGCAGGATCAAGCCGTAGGCCACCACCACCAGCAGGTCCGGTTTCAGCGCGGCCATTTCGGCCTGGGCCTCGGCATTACGCAGGGTCGGTGGCTGCAGCACCGGGATATTGTGCTCCAGTGCCAATTGCTTGACCGGGCTCGGCATCAGTTTTTGCCCGCGACCGGCCGGGCGATCCGGCTGGGTGTACACCGCGACGATGTCATAAGGGCTGGCAAGCAGCGCCTTGAGGTGTTCGGCGGCGAATTCAGGGGTGCCGGCAAAAACAATGCGCAATGGCTCGGTCATGGGCGTTCTCGGTTAAAAGCAGTCACAAAAGAAAAAGGCTTGCCGCAGCAAGCCTTTGGAAGAAGGGTATCAAGCTTGCTGGCGATGCTTTTTTTCCAGCTTCTTCTTGATCCGGTCACGCTTGAGCGTGGACAGGTAATCGACAAACAGCTTGCCGTTGAGGTGGTCGCATTCATGCTGGATGCATACCGCCAACAGGCCTTCGGCAACCATTTCGAACGGCTTGCCATCACGGTCCAGGGCCTTGATCTTCACGCGCAGCGGGCGTTCGACGTTCTCGTAGAACTCCGGCACCGACAGGCAGCCTTCCTGGTATTCACCCATCTCGTCGGTCAGCGGTTCGAACTCGGGGTTGATGTATACCCGAGGCTCGCTGCGATCTTCAGACAGGTCCATGACCACGACGCGCAGGTGCACGTTGACCTGGGTGGCGGCGAGGCCGATGCCCGGGGCTTCATACATTGTTTCAAACATGTCATCGACCAACTGACGAACCTTGTCGTCCACTACGGCCACCGGCTTGGCGATCGTGCGCAGGCGCGAGTCGGGAAATTCGAGGATGTTCAAAATAGCCATAAGCGTAATTGCTGCACATGTGAGGTAGAGACCAATCGGCGGTGGGATGGACCCACACGGCCGGTGTGAAACGCTCGGAAGCCGCGAAGGCCATGACATTTCACGCGAACGCACATAATAAAGGAGATTGACCCCATGAGGAAATCGCTACTCGTCTTGCTGCTATGGGCCCCGCTTGCCACGGCACTGATTGCGCAGCCCACCGAGCGCCTGGGTCAGGCGCCGCAACAGGCCATCCAGCACTTCCTGCTGCATAACCGTATTCTCGATTCACCCCAGGACCTGGATAACGCACCTTACATTGTCGCAGTACAAGGCGGTCGTGTGCTGGTTTCCAACGGCGAGCGTATACATGCTCGCGGTAGCTTGGACCCGGCCCAGCCCAGCTATGGGATCTTTCGTCGGGGCAAGGCCTACATCGACCCTGACACCCAGGAGCTACTGGGAATCAACGCCAATGACATCGGCACCGCGCGCTTTTTGCTCGCCGACAACCTCACTACCTTGACGGTACAGAGGGTTACCCAGGAAATCCGCCCGGGCGACCGTTTGCTCCGTGCCGAACCGCCTGTCGAGCTGGCCAACCTGCAAGCAGCCAAATCAGCACCCTTCATCGAAGGGCACATTATCGATATTCCCAGGGGCATCACTCAGTTCGGCGCGCTGGATGCCGTGACCCTGAACAAGGGACGTCGCGATGGCCTGGTAGAAGGCCAATTGCTCACGGTGATCAAGGCTGGCGCCACTGTGCGAGACGCTCTTACCGGCGTGCCGACCCGACTTCCCGATGAGCGGGCCGGCACCCTGCAGGTCTTTCGCACCTATGAAAAGCTCAGTTATGCCCTGGTGCTCAGTGCTTCACGCGCCCTGGCGATTAAGGACCGTTTTGAGACGGCTCAACAATCACAATAAATAGCCTGCTAAATAAGTTACCAACAGAGTTATCCACAGCTTGTTCCGGTCAAGGATGATCAAATGAATCCGATAAATAGTAGCGAAATCTCTCCGGCAGAACTGGAAGCCCGGCTACGCTTGCACAGGCTGCCGGAACTGGGTCCGAAGCGTTTTCATACGTTGATTGAAGCCTTCGGCTGCGCCTCCAAGGCCATCAGTGCTCCTGCCAGTGCCTGGCGTTCCCTCGGCCTGCCCGCCATCAGTGCTGATGCCCGGCGTAGCCCGCAAATTCGTGACGGCGCCAGTGAGGCGTTGACGTGGCTGGGCCACCCGGCCCAGCATTTGCTGATGTGGGACCAGCCTGACTACCCTGCACTGCTCGCCCAGATCGATGACGCGCCGCCGCTGTTATTTGTCGCGGGCAATCCAGGGATTTTGGAAAAACCCCAGTTGGCCATGGTCGGTAGTAGGCGGGCGTCGCGCCCGGGAATGGACACGGCCGCTGCGTTTTCACGCAGCCTGGCGAGCGCCGGTTTTGTCATCACCAGCGGTCTCGCATTGGGCATAGACGGCGTGGCGCATCAGGCGGCACTGGATGTGGGCGGCCATACAATCGGCGTGCTCGGCACTGGCCTGGAAAATTTTTATCCACAGCGCCATCGCAAGCTCGCGGCGGCGATGATTGCCCAGGGCAGCGCGGTGGTTTCCGAGTTTCCGCTGGATGCACCGCCTCAGGCCGGCAATTTCCCACGGCGCAATCGGATTATCAGCGGGCTCTCGCTGGGCGTCCTGGTGGTGGAAGCCAGCATGGCCAGCGGTTCGCTGATCACTGCGCGGCTGGCGGCGGAACAAGGGCGTGAGGTCTATGCGATCCCGGGTTCCATCCATCATCCCGGGGCCAAGGGCTGTCATCAGCTGATTCGCGATGGCGCAGTGCTGGTGGAAACCATCCAACACATTCTTGAAGGCTTGCGCGGTTGGCAAGCGGTGTCGCGTCCCACGCCGCTGCCGATTATTCACCCACTGGTAGCGCTTTTGCATGCGGCGCCGCATAGCAGCGAAGCCCTGGCGATTGCCAGCGGCCGGCCTTTGTCTCAGGTGCTGGCAACCCTTATGGAACTGGAGCTGGAAGGCCAGGTGATCTGCGAAAGCGGACGCTGGCTTGCGCGTTGCCAGCTTTCGTAGCCGTCAGTTCTTTGGAGCTAGGTTTTGTAACGAAGATCGGTAAACTGCCCAGAGCTTTAGTTCGGAGAGTAAAGAATGGTCAACAGGTGGCGTGTGCTGGAAGCCGCACGGGAAATTCGCGCAGGCGCGGTGATTGCCTATCCGACCGAAGCGGTCTGGGGCCTGGGCTGCGACCCGTGGAATGAAGAAGCGGTGGATCGGTTGCTGGCGATCAAGAACCGATCAGTGGACAAAGGCCTGATCCTGGTGGCGGACAATATCCGTCAGTTCGACTTTCTGTTTGAAGACTTCCCGGACACCTGGATCGAACGCATGGCCAGCACCTGGCCTGGACCTAACACCTGGCTGGTGCCCCATCAGGACTTGCTGCCGGAATGGGTCACAGGCATGCATGACACGGTGGCCTTGCGGGTCACGGACCACCCGTTGGTGCGGGACTTGTGCGCACAGGTCGGGCCGCTGATTTCCACATCGGCCAATCCTCAGGGGCGTCCGGCGGCGCGCACGCGGATTCGCGTGGAACAGTATTTCCGCGGGCAACTGGACCTGGTGTTGGGTGGAGCCCTGGGTGGGCGCAAGAACCCGAGCCTGATTCGTGACCTGGTGACGGGGGATGTGGTGCGGCCCTCCTAAGACCGAGGTGCGGCCATCGCGGGCAAGCCGCCTTCCACATTTTGACCGCGTTGTCATGACGGACACAGATCAAATGTGGGAGTGGGCTGCCCGCGATGACTCGCTTAAGGCAACAGGATTGTTGAGCCGGTTGTACGGCGCCCCGACAACTCCGTCTGCGCCTTGGCCGCATCCGCCAACGAAAACCGCTGGTTGATATCAATGCGCACCTTGCCGCTCTTGATCATCGAAAACAGGTCATCCGCCATCGCCTGCAAGGCCTGCGGGTTGCTGGCGTAGGTCGCCAGCGTCGGCCGGGTTACGTACAGCGAGCCTTTGGCCGACAAGATGCCCAGGTTCACGCCATCTACCGCGCCTGACGCGTTGCCAAAGCTTACGACCAAACCCCTTGGCGCCGTGCTGTCCAGAGAGGTCAGCCAGGTGTCCTTGCCGACGCCGTCGTACACCACTGGGCACTTTTTGCCGTCAGTTAATTCCAGTACGCGTTGTGCGACATTTTCCTTGCTGTAGTCGATGGTTTCCCAGGCACCGAGGGATTTGGCCAGGGCGGCCTTTTCCGGGGAGCTGACCGTACCAATCAACTTCACACCCAGGGCCTTGGCCCACTGGCAGGCCAGGGAACCGACGCCACCGGCAGCGGCGTGAAACAGGATAGTCTCGCCGCCTTTCAGCTCGTAGGTCTGGCGCAGCAGGTACTGCACGGTCAGGCCCTTGAGCATGGCGCCGGCGGCCTGTTCAAAGCTGATGTCCTCCGGCAAGTGCACCAGGTTGGCGGCGGGCAGCACATGCAACTCGCTGTAGGCCCCCAGCGGGCCGCTGCCGTAGGCAACGCGGTCGCCGACCTTGAACTGGGTGACTTCACTGCCAACGGCATCCACCACACCGGCGCCTTCCGCGCCCAAGCCCGATGGCAGGGCGGGCGGTGCGTAGAGGCCACTGCGGAAATAGGTGTCGATGAAATTCAGGCCGATCGCCTCGTTACGCACGCGAACCTGCTGCGGGCCAGGCTCCGCCGGCGTGTAGTCCACATATTCGAGAACTTCGGGGCCGCCATGGGCGCTGAACTGGATACGTTTGGCCATCTGCACTTCTCCTGAGGTTGCATTCGCGTAGCCCCCTATCCCACTCCTAAGCTTGATCTTCGTCAACTGCGACGCAACGGAATGCAGTGGTATCCTGTGCGCCCATTTGCCGCCGACGCCCAGTGGCCTCGCGTAGCTTTGCCCGATTCAAGGTGATGCCATGACTACCCGCACCGAGGCTGTTAAAGCCTACCTGCTTGACCTGCAAGATCGCATTTGCAGCGCCCTGGAAACCTTCGAGACGGACACTCGCTTTATCGAAGACGCCTGGACCCGGCCTGCCGGCGGCGGCGGTCGCACCCGTGTGATCGAGAACGGTGCGGTGATCGAAAAGGGCGGCGTCAACTTTTCCCACGTGTTTGGCAGTGGCCTGCCACCGTCGGCCAGCGCCCATCGCCCTGAGCTGGCCGGTCGCGGCTTCGAGGCACTGGGCGTGTCGTTGGTGATCCATCCGCACAACCCGCATGTACCGACTTCCCACGCCAATGTGCGCTTTTTCATCGCAGAAAAAGACGGCGAAGAACCGGTGTGGTGGTTTGGTGGCGGCTTTGACCTCACCCCGTACTACGGCAATGAAGAAGATTGCGTCCACTGGCACCGCGTGGCCGAGCAGGCCTGTGCGCCGTTTGGCCCGGACGTCTATTCGCGCTACAAAGCCTGGTGCGACACCTACTTTCACATCAAGCATCGCAATGAGCCCCGTGGCATCGGTGGCCTGTTCTTCGATGACTTGAACGAGTGGGGCTTCGACACCTGCTTTGCCTTCATTCGCGCCATCGGCGATGCCTATATCGACGCTTACCTGCCGATTGTGCAGCGCCGCAAGGCCATGGCCTATACCGAGCAGCAGCGCCAGTTCCAGGAGTTCCGCCGCGGCCGCTACGTTGAGTTCAACCTGGTCTATGACCGTGGCACCTTGTTTGGCCTGCAATCGGGTGGCCGCACCGAGTCGATCCTGATGTCGCTGCCACCCCAGGTACGTTGGAGCTATGACTGGAAGGCCGAGGTTGGCAGCGAAGAAGCGCGCCTTACCGACTATTTCCTGCAAGACCGCGATTGGCTCGGCGTCGTCGCGCCCAAGGCGGCGGTGTGATGGATCGTTATGTCGTGTTCGGCAACCCCATCGGCCACAGCAGATCGCCGCTGATTCACCGTATGTTCGCCGAGCAGACCGGCGAACAACTGGACTACAGCACTTTGCTCGCGCCGTTGGAGGATTTCACCAATTGCGCCCTTGAGTTTTTCCAACAGGGCCGTGGCGCCAACGTCACCGTACCCTTCAAGGAAGAAGCCTACCGTCTGGCCAACACCTTGACCGAGCGTGCCCAGCGCGCCGGGGCGGTGAACACCCTGAGCAAATTGGCTGACGGCACATTGCTGGGCGACAACACCGACGGCGCCGGCCTGGTGCGCGACCTGACGGTGAACGCAGGGCTTAACCTGCACGGCAAGCGCATCCTGTTGCTGGGTGCCGGCGGTGCCGTGCGCGGTGCACTGGAGCCGTTGCTGGCGCAGCAACCCTCATCGTTGATCATTGCCAACCGCACCGTGGAAAAGGCCGAGCTGCTCGCTAAGCTGTTCGATGACCTGGGCCCGGTGTCTGCCAGTGGTTTCGACTGGTTGCGTGAGCCGGTGGATGTGATCATCAACGCTACTTCGGCCAGCCTGGCAGGCGATGTCCCGCCGATTGCCGGCAGCCTGGTCGAACCGGGCAAGACGTTCTGCTACGACATGATGTACGCCAAGGAACCCACCGCGTTTTGCCGTTGGGCCACGGAACACGGCGCAGCGGTGGCAATGGACGGCCTCGGCATGCTGGTGGAACAGGCGGCCGAAGCCTTCTTTCTGTGGCGCGGCGTGCGCCCGGATTCGGCGCCGGTACTGGCCGAACTGCGCCGTCAATTGGCCTGACACAGATCGAAATGTGGGAGGGGGCTTGCCCCCCGATGCTGCCTGTCAGCTCCGATATGTTGGCTGACACACCGCTATCGGGGGCAAGCCCCCTCCCACATTTTGAGCGTGTTCAGTCTTCGAAATGAATGGGGCAGTTGTCGGCACCTTCCAGTTTCTTCAACTCCTCAACTACTTGCGGCCTGGCCCGGCGCAACGTCAGGCTGCGTCCCAACCCCGCCAACCGCCGCGCCTCCTGATGCAGCATCTCCACCCCGGAATAGTCGATAAAGTTGATCTGCTGCGCCTCGATCACCACCCGTTCGCCCTGCAAGCTTTGCAGCCGCACTTGCAGGTAATGGCTCGCACCAAAAAAGATCGAGCCGCCCACTCGCAACACATCCTCCTCACCGTCGCGCCATTGCTGAACCCGTGGTTGCGAGGTGCGCTTGAGGTAGAAAAACAGCGACGCCAGCACCCCGGCATAAATGGCCGTTTGCAGTTCCAGCAGCAAGGTGGCGACACACGTCAGGCTCATCACCACGAATTCGGCGCGACTGACTCGGAATAATGCTCGAATGCCCCGGTGGTCTATCAGGCCCCAGCAAATCAGCAGGATGCTCGCCGCCATGCTCGGGATTGGGATATGGGCGATCAACGCCGCGCCAAATAATGCGAATAACGCCACCCACAGTGCCGAAAACACCCCCGCCAACGGCGAGCAGGCGCCCGCCTCGTAGCTAAGGCCCGAGCGGGTGAAGGAGCCCGCCGACAGGTAGCCGGAGAAAAATCCGCCGACGATGTTGGATAAACCCTGGGCGCGCACTTCCTGGTTGGCGTCGAGCAACTGTTGCGAGCGGGCTGACAGCGAACGGGCAATCGACAGGCTGGTCACCAACCCCAGCATCCCCACCGCTACGGCGCTGGGCAGCAAGCGCAAGACCAGGTCCAGGTCCATCGGCAACGGGCTGAACGGCGGCAGCTTGCCGATAAACGCACTGACCAATGCCACATGCCCGAACATTGCCGGCCACAGCCATGCTGCAACGCTGCCCAGGGTCAGGGCGATCAGCAGCGTTGGCCAGCGTGGCATTAGATACTTGAGCAATGCACCAGCCAGTAAAGTGCCAAGCCCCAGGGCGAGGGAAGCGTGGTCCCACTCTGCGCCATGGTCGATCAGCGCCAGCAGGCTATTGATGGCTGTGGCCTGGCTCGGCAAATCCAGCCCCATCAGATTGGGCAACTGCCCCAGGGCGATGACCACGGCCGCGCCCAGGGTGAAACCCAGCACCACCGAATGGGAGACAAAATTCACCAGCGCGCCGAAGCGCAGCAAGCCGAGCAGCCACTGGAATACCCCGGCGAGGAAGGTCAGTAGCAGGATCAACGTGATGTAGTCCTGGGAGCCCGGCACGGCCAGGGGGCTGATGCTGGCGTAAAGCACAATGGAAATGGCCGCCGTAGGCCCGCAGATCAGGTGCCAGGACGAGCCCCACAGGCAGGCGATCAACACCGGGATGATCGCGGCATAGAGCCCGTATTCCGGTGGCAGGCCGGCGATCAGCGCGTAGGCAATCGACTGCGGCAAGGCAAGCACGGCGCCACTGAGGCCGACGATCGCATCCCGGCCGACGCTGGCGCGGGTTTGGCGCGGGAGCCAGCTGAGGAAGGGGAAGAGTGTATGGCGGTTGGGCCGGGGCATCGCAGGCTCGGGTAGAAGGTTTGGCTTAGAGTATCAGTACGCACCGGCTCCCTGTGGGAGGGGGCTTGCTCCCGATAGCGGTGTTTCAGCCATACATTCATAGCTGATAGGCCGTCATCGGGGGCAGGCCCCTACCACATTTGGATCGAGGCGCATCTAGAGTTGGGCTTTTACCGCGGGCAACGCATCCTGGCCATCCAGGGTTTTCACGCCGTCGAGCCACTTGTCCAACACCGCCGGGTTGGCCTTGATCCACGCCTTGGCTGCCTCGGCATTGCTGACCTTGTTATTGGCCACCTCAGCCATGATGCTGTTCTCCATCTCCTGGGTAAAACTCAGGTTGGTGAGCAGTTTTCCCACATTCGGACAGGCCTGTGCGTAACCCTTGCGGGTCAAGGTATACACGCTGCCGGTGTCGCCAAAGTACTTTTCGCCGCCCTTGAGGTAACGCATTTTCAACTGCACGTTCATCGGGTGTGGAGTCCAGCCGAGGAAGGTGACGAAACGCTGTCTCTTCACTGCCCGCGAAACTTCGGCGAGCATCGCCTGTTCACTGGATTCGATCAGCTTCCACTGGCCGAGATCAAAGTCATTTTTCTTGATGATCTCCTGCAGCGAGATATTCGCTGGCGCTCCAGAGCCGATGCCGTAGATTTTCTTGTCGAACTTGTCGGCAAACTTGTTCAGGTCGGAAAACTCGTGCACCCCGGCGTCCCATACGTAATCCGGCACGGCGAGGGTGAACTCGGTGCCGTCGAGGTTTTTCGCTAGCTGCACCACATCGCCGTTGGCCACGAACTTGTCATAGAAACCCTGCTGCGCGGGCATCCAGTTGCCCATGAACGCGTCCACCTGGCCATCCTTGAGCCCGCCAAAGATAATCGGCACCGCCAGGGTGTCGACCTTGGGCTTGTAGCCCATGCCCGTCAGCAGAAAACCCGTGATGGCGTTGGTGGCGGCAATGTCGCTCCAGCCCGGATCGGCCATCTTTACCGTTTCACAACGGGCGTCCGCGTACACATGGGCGCTGCTTAAGGCGAGTACCGCTACGCTTAGCACCACAGTCAACTTTTGCATGGCCTTCCCTCTGTTTATTTATTGGTTTTGGCAGGGTTGTGGATAACGTGCCTTGCGCTCCAGGTCGTCGAGGTCGATATGGTTGCGCATGTACTGCTGACTGGCGTCCACCAGTGGCTGGTGGTCCCAGCTCTTCAGCTTGCCTTGGGTCAGCGCCTCGAACACCAGGCGGCGACGGCGTTGGCTGGCGAGCACCTGTTGGTGGATCGCCGGTATGTCCCATTTAGCCCGCGCTTCGCGCAAAAACGCTTCGAACAACACTCGGTGTTCCGGTGACTCGCTGAGGTTCTCCCGCTCGTGCGGGTCGTTATGCACATCGAACAGTAGACAAGGATCGTCTTCGCTGTAGATGAATTTGTAGGCGCCCCGGCGGATCATCATCAACGGGCTGATAGTGCCTTCGGCCATGTATTCGCCAAACACTTCGTCGTGCCCGCCCTGCCCCTGCAAGTGTGGGACCAGCGAACGGCCGTCCAGTGGCAGGCGCGGGTCCAGTTCGCCGCCGGCCAGTTCTACCAGGGTCGGCAACAGGTCAGCGGTGGACACGGCCTGAGTGACGCGGCCAGCGGCGAACTGCCCCGGCGCACTGATCAGCAGCGGTACGCGGGCGGCCATTTCGAACCAGTGCATTTTGTACCAGAGGCCGCGTTCGCCGAGCATATCGCCGTGGTCGCCGGAGAAGATGATGAGCGTGTCGTCGGCCAGGCCGGTGTCTTCCAGGGTTTGCAGGAGCTTGCCGACATTGCTGTCGATATAGCTGCACGCCCCGAAGTAGGCGCGGCGCGCATCGCGGATCTTGTCCACAGGCAGCGGTTTGTCCCACAAGTCATAGACCTTGAGCAGCCGCTGGGAGTGTGGATCCAAATCTTCTTGCGTCGGCGTTGCAGGCAAAGGGATGTCGGCGTCGTCGTACAGATCCCAGAACGGCTTGGGAATGGTGTAGGGGTCGTGGGGATGGGTCATCGACACGGTCAGGCAGAACGGCTGGTCACCGTCCTCACGAATATGATCGAACAGGTACTGCTGGGCCTTGAACACCACCTCTTCGTCGAAATCCAGCTGGTTGGTGCGCACACACGGGCCGGCTTGCAGCACCGAGGACATGTTGTGATACCAGGTAGGACGTACGTCCGGTTCATCCCAGTTCACTGCCCAGCCATAGTCGGCCGGGTAGATGTCGCTGGTCAGGCGTTCTTCGTAGCCGTGCAATTGGTCGGGGCCGCAAAAATGCATCTTGCCCGACAATGCGGTGCGGTAGCCGAGGCGTCGCAGATAGTGGGCATAGGTCGGCACATCGGCGGGGAAATCGGCGGCGTTGTCGTAGGCGCCGATCTTGCTCGGCAACTGGCCGCTGACCAGTGTGAAGCGCGACGGTGCGCACAACGGACTGTTGCAGTAAGCGGCGTCGAATACCACGCCTTGAGCGGCGAGGCGGCTGAGGTTGGGCAACTTGATCGGGGACGGCCCGTAGAACGGCAGCATTGGCGCGGCCATTTGATCGGCCATGATGAAAAGAATGTTCTTGCGCTTCATGGTTACTCGGCATTCCATAGGCGGTATTTATGCGACTGAGCATGCGGCCCATGAAACATGGGGTAAAGCCCATGCAAAGCAATGTCTAGGATAAGTTGAGCTTATGTATAACGCACTAGGTAACCTCTCTCTCGACCTGCTGCGTGCCTTTGAAGCGGCAGCGCGGCATCGTAGTTTCACCGCCGCCGCGATGGAGCTGGGCACGACTCAACCGGCCGTCAGCCAGCAGATCAAGCGTCTTGAAGAGCAATTGGCAATCCGCCTGTTTGACCGCATTTATCGCGGTATCGAACTGACCGACGCCGGCGCGTTGCTGTACGAGCATGTGCAAAGCGGCTTGCAGAGCATCAACCTGGGCCTCAGCGCCATTTCCCAGCAAGACCAGCATGAAGTGCTGCAAGTGGCCACCGACTTCGCCTTCGCTGCCTATTGGCTGATGCCGCGCCTGCACCGCTTCCACCAGGCCAACCCGCAGGTGGATGTCAGCCTGGTGACCAGTGAGCGCAACCATGCCACCCTGCGCAGCGATATCGATGTGGCGGTGTTGTTCGGCGATGGCCGCTTCAAGCAGGGCGACAGCTTGTGGTTGTTCAACGAGGAAGTGTTCCCAGTGTGCAGTCCGCAATGGCTCAAGGACCAGGCAGCACCGCTGACCGTGCAGGCCTTGCAAGATTGCCCGTTGCTGCACCTGCGTCAGGAAAACAACAGCCGGTGGTTCGACTGGAACGGGGTGTTCCGTGAACTGGGTATTACGGCCGCGCCGACCCCTGGTCAATTGCGTTTCGATAACTACACCTTGCTGATCCAGGCTGCGATTGCCGGCCAGGGTGTGGCCATCGGCTGGCGCCACCTGGTGGATAACCTGCTGGAACAAAACTGGCTGTGTCGACCGATCAGCGACACCGTGACCTCGCGTTTCGGCTATTACGTGGTGCAACCCCAGCGCAAACGCCGTGGGCAGTTGGTCGAGCGCTTTGTCGAGTGGCTGGTCGCTGAACAGGCCAGCAGTGCGCAGTCGTTGACCGGGCTGGCCCTGCCATCGATTGCGGTCTAGGATCGGCGCATATTGGATCCGGAGTCCGTCATGCAACGTATCAAGGGCTACCACGCCCACATCTACTTCGATGCCAGCACTATCGAACAGGCCCGTACCCTATGTGAAGACGCGGCCAGGCTGTTTCCCCTGCGCATGGGCCGTGTGCATGAGAAGCCGGTGGGCCCGCACCCGAATTGGAGCTGCCAGCTTGCGTTCGAGCCGGAATACATCGGTGTGGTATTGCCGTGGCTGGCGCTGCATCGCAATGGCTTGGTGGTGTTCCTGCACCCTGAAACCGGCGATGACTTGAAGGACCACACCGATTACGCGGTATGGATGGGGGCCATGCGCGAATTGAATCTGTCGGTTTTTTAACCTTCCTTAGCAGATAAAACCTCACGTCTCCGTCAAAAAAATCCCGGAGATCTGTAGGATTTATCTTGTCGCGTCTCATTATATGGGATTGATATTTATATATTGAGATATTGCTGGCCGTAGGTTTATATTCGCCCATTTGCTTTTTTCAGCACCCACTCATTTCAGGTGAAGCGATGCAGGCGCAATTGATCGCGCTCGATTGGGGGACCAGCTCCCTTCGTGCTTACAAACTCGGCCCCGCAGGCGTGGTGCTGGAACAACGCTCGCTGGCCTTGGGCATCATGCATTTGCCCAGCGAACCCCGGAACATCGCAGGCGTTGACTGTACTGACGGCTTTGAGTTGGCGTTCGATACCGCCTGCGGCGATTGGCTCGACGCTCAGCCGAGCCTGCCGGTTATCGCCTGCGGCATGGTCGGCAGCGCCCAGGGTTGGAGCGAGGCGGCTTATCGCAGTACCCCTGTAGACGTCGCCAGCCTCGGCCAAGCGTTGCACTGCGTACGCAGCTTGCGCGCAGTAGATGTGCATATCGTGCCGGGGGTGATTGAGCAGGTTGGCCTGCCCAATGTGATGCGTGGCGAAGAAACCCAGGTGCTCGGCGTGTTGCAAGGCCTTGGTGCCCAGGTGTTGATTGGGCTGCCCGGCAGCCATTCCAAGTGGGTCGAGGTGGTCGAAGGTCGCATTACTCATTTCGACACCTTCATGACCGGTGAACTGTTTGCGATATTGAGCAAGCACAGCATCCTGGGTCGCACCCAGCAGCCGTGCGAGCAGTTCCAGGCCGAGGCTTTCGACCGCGGCGTGCACGTAGCGCTTTCAAAAGATGGCCAACGTGGCGTGCTGTCGACGCTGTTCAGTGCCCGCACCTTGGGGCTGACCACTGAACTGGCGCCCGAGCAGCAGCCCGACTATCTGTCCGGCCTGCTGATCGGTCACGAACTCGCTGGCTTGCCAGACAACGCCAAACATAAACCAATCATCCTGGTGGGCGCGGCACCCCTCTGCGCGCGCTATCAACGCGCCCTCGCCCTTTGCGGTTTTGCCCATGTGAGCCTGGCGCAGGAAGCCACCGAACGCGGCCTGTGGCAATTGGCCGTGGCGGCTGGGCTCATTCAACCTGTAACGGAGGCCTGACATGCTCAAGCAAGCACTCGCGCAAAACGGTTTGATCGCAATCCTGCGCGGCATACGCCCGGATGAAGCCCAGGCTATCGGTAAGGTGCTGTACGACGCGGGGTTTCGTGTGATCGAGGTCCCGCTCAATTCGCCCGACCCGTACACCAGCATCCGCACCCTGCGCGACAGCCTGCCCGCCGATTGCCTGATCGGTGCCGGCACGGTGTTGACGCCGGAACAGGTCGAGCAGGTCAAGGCTGCGGGTGGTCAGGTGATTGTCATGCCCCATAGCGATGCCAAGGTCTTGCGTGCCGCCAAGGCGGCGGGCCTGTATTTGTCGCCTGGCGTGGCCACTCCCACAGAAGCTTTTGCTGCACTGGCCGAAGGCGCCGACGTATTGAAGCTGTTCCCGGCCGAGCAAATCGGCCCGGCAGTGATCAAGGCATGGCTGGCGGTATTGCCGGCTGGCACCTTGTTGCTGCCGGTGGGCGGCATTACCCCGGACAACATGCAGGTGTTCATCGACGCCGGCGCCAAGGGGTTCGGGTTGGGTTCCGGGCTGTTCAAGCCGGGAATGACAGTGGATCAGGTCGCGAGCCATGCCCAGGCTTATGTCGCCGCCTGGAAAGCCCTGAGCTGATATCAAGTTCCGCGCCCACAGGCGCTGCATCTATAAGAGAGACAAGAGATGAAAATCACCAAACTGACGACCTTTATCGTCCCGCCGCGCTGGTGCTTCCTCAAGGTCGAAACCGACCAGGGTGTGACTGGCTGGGGTGAGCCTGTGGTCGAAGGCCGCGCTCACACCGTCGCGGCTGCTGTCGACGAACTGTCCGACTACCTTATCGGCAAAGACCCACGCAATATCGAAGACATCTGGACCGTGCTCTATCGCGGCGGCTTCTACCGTGGCGGTGCCGTGCACATGAGCGCCCTCGCCGGCATCGACCAGGCGCTGTGGGATATCAAGGGCAAGGCCCTCGGCGTCTCGGTCAGCGATCTGCTGGGCGGCCAGGTGCGCGACAAGATCCGCGTGTATTCGTGGATCGGCGGCGACCGACCTGCCGACACTGCCCGCGCCGCCAAAGACGCCGTGGCCCGTGGTTTCACCGCGGTAAAAATGAACGGCACCGAGGAGTTGCAGTTCGTCGACAGTTTCGAAAAAGTTGACCTGGCCCTGGCCAACGTCGCGGCCGTGCGCGATGCAGTTGGCCCTAACGTGGGTATCGGCGTCGACTTCCATGGCCGCGTGCACAAACCTATGGCCAAGGTGCTGATGAAAGAGCTCGACCCGTACAAGCTGATGTTCATTGAAGAGCCGGTGCTCAGCGAAAACTACGAGGCGTTGAAAGAATTGGCACCGCTGACCAGTACGCCGATTGCCCTGGGCGAGCGCCTGTTCTCGCGTTGGGATTTCAAGCGCGTACTCAGCGAAGGCTATGTCGACATCATCCAGCCGGACGCCTCTCACGCGGGCGGTATTACCGAAACTCGCAAGATTGCCAACATGGCCGAAGCCTACGACGTGGCCTTGGCCCTGCATTGCCCGCTCGGTCCAATCGCGTTGGCGGCGTGCCTGCAGTTGGATGCGGTTTGCTACAACGCGTTTATCCAGGAGCAGAGCCTGGGCATTCACTACAACGAGAGCAATGACCTGCTCGACTACGTGCGTGACCCGGGCGTATTCGACTATGACCAGGGCTTTGTGAAGATTCCGAACGGGCCGGGCCTGGGCATCGAGATCAACGAGGAATATGTGATTGAGCGCGCGGCTATCGGCCATCGCTGGCGCAATCCGATCTGGCGTCATGCCGATGGCAGTTTTGCGGAATGGTGATTCCTACTTGAAGAATCGCGGTTAAAAATGTGGGAGGGGCGGTGCGACGATGTCGACTGACACTCAGCCATCGGGGGCAAGTCGAATCGTCGCACCGCCCCTCCCACATTTCTAACCGCGTTTATTCAGTTAGACCTATCCTCAATAAACATAAGAAGAGGCAACCCCATGCACCCTGAACCCCTCACCGGCCAGGCTTCTTTAGTCACGCCCAGCCGAAAGCGTTTCTTCATCATGGTGCTGCTGTTTATCACCGTGGTTATCAACTACCTCGACCGCAGCAACCTGTCGATTGCCGCCCCGGCGCTGACCAGCGACCTGGGCATCGACCCGGTGCAGGTCGGGCTGATTTTCTCGGCGTTCGGCTGGACTTACGCGGCCATGCAAATCCCCGGCGGCTGGCTGGTAGACCGCGTGCCGCCGCGTATTCTCTATACGGTCGCCCTGCTGCTGTGGTCGATTGCCACCGTCATGCTCGGTTTCGCCGCCAGCTTCATCGCGCTGTTCGTGTTGCGCATGGCGGTGGGCGCATTGGAAGCACCGGCCTATCCGATCAACAGTCGTGTGGTCACCACTTGGTTTCCTGAGCGCGAGCGCGCGACCGCGATTGGCGTCTACACCTCCGGGCAATTCGTTGGCCTGGCGTTCCTGACGCCGGTCCTGGCCTGGCTGCAACACCAATACGGCTGGCACATGGTGTTTGTCGTCACTGGGGGTGTCGGCATCCTGTGGGCCGCGATCTGGTACGCGGTGTATCGCGAACCGAAGGATTTCAAGGGCGCCAATGCGGCTGAAATCCAGTTGATCCGTGATGGTGGCGGCCTGGTGGATATGCAGGCACAAACCGCCAAGGCGCCGTTCAGTTGGGTCGACCTGGGTATCGTGCTGAGCAAGCGCAAACTCTGGGGCATATACCTGGGCCAGTTCTGCCTGAACTCCACGCTGTGGTTCTTCCTGACCTGGTTCCCGACGTACCTGGTGAAGTATCGCGGCATGGACTTCATCCAGTCAGGCTTGCTGGCATCATTGCCGTTCCTCGCCGCGTTTGTGGGCGTGCTGTGTTCGGGGGTGTTTTCCGATTGGCTGATTCGCCGTGGAGCCTCGGTGGGCTTTGCGCGCAAGCTGCCGATCATCAGCGGCCTGCTGATTTCTACGGCGATCATCGGCGCCAACTACGTGGACTCCACCGCGTGGGTCATCGCGTTCCTGGCGGTGGCGTTTTTCGGCAATGGCCTGGCATCGATCACCTGGTCATTGGTGTCGACCCTGGCGCCTGCGCGGTTGCTGGGGCTGACCGGGGGCGTGTTCAACTTCATCGGTAACCTGGCAGCGATTGCCACGCCTATCGTGATTGGCTTTCTAGCCAGCGGCGATTCGTTTGCGCCGGCGATTACCTATATTGCGGTACTGGCATTGCTTGGTGCGCTTTCCTACATATTGCTCGTAGGCAAAGTCGAGCGGATCGAGCTGTAAAAGCGGGCGACCTCAGGGTCGCCCTTTTTCGAGCTACGGCACCGACATCTCGTTACGAAAAATATGGCGTGGGTCCCAGCGCTGCTTGGTACGCCGTAATCGGCTTTCGATGATCAGGTCGGGGAAGAAGATTCGATACCACTGGGGGTTTTTGCCGTTGGGCGGATTGCCGCCCACGTACGTCATGTCGAGGTCAGGGTAGTTGATGTAGCAACCTTCGAACTCATTGTTGATCGGTACGCCCTGAGCATCGGCAAACGCGTTTAAGTACAGCCCTCGGATCCAGTCGGCATGGGCTTGGTCCGAAGCGTCGCTGGCGTCGCGCCAATAACATTGTGGCTGCCACTTGAGGTAGGAAGAGCGCTGCGCGACGGAAGATTCCCTGCGCACTGGCGCGCTGACGGCATTGATCTGTCCACCGAAAGACTGAATCTGGATAAGGCTTTGTGTCAGGTGCTTGTCTGGGTCGGGCCAGTTCAATGTGGTCCAGATGGCGTCCAGTACCTGCGAGGTGAATGAACCCTTTTGGTAAGCCGATTTATAGCGCCCCCGCTGGTTGTCCCCTGAGCCATTCAACGTCTGTTGGCACACCAGCCAATCCAGGCGCTGCTCGGCTGCCTTCGCGGCTGAGAGTGAGTCGATGGTGCGGCCGGTAGCGGTGCCGGGCGGCAGATGGATGACATGAAACGGCACCAGCGATTCTGTAGCGGGAAGGCCAATGGCTGTGAGCATCCTGCTGACAAAGTCATCGAAGGGCGCCCGGTCGTTCAGTTCGCCATCCTTGTCCACATAGTGAATGCCCAAGGTAACGTTGCCCGTGTGTCGGTGGCGCATCTCAAGCTTGGTCGCCAGCCCCCAAGTGTCCGGGTTGTCTTGATTGTTGGCAAACCATGACTGATAGGCGACCAGCAGGTTGTCGAGCGCGGGTTTGGTCAGTACTGACCAGTCCCATTCCAGCACCAGCCACAGCACTTCCTTCGGTGCAGCAGGCAGGTCCTTGAAGTAATAGCTGGTGATGATGCCGAACTGTCCGCCACCTGCACCGCAGCACGCGGCGAACAGGTCCAGTTCGTCCTGGCTGGTGCTGTTTCTTGAAACGTGATGCTTTTCGAGAGCTTTGCCTTCGATATCGGGCACCAGGATATCCACACCGCTCAGCCAGTCACACACCAGTCCGTATTTGCGTGACAACAGCCCATAGCCGCCCCCGCATATGTGCCCGCCCAGGCCCACCGAATAGCACGACCCCCCTGGCAGGGTCTTGTTGGCCAGTTTGTATAACGCCACGTAGACATCCCAGTTTTGGGCACCGGCTTCGAGGCGAAAGCTATAGCGTTCAGTTGCTGCGGGGTCCAGATCGGAACCGATTTGCCCGGCAACGTCGTAGACCACTCGGTTCAGCGCACTGATATCCAGGATCGACAGCACCTCACGGGGGCTGTCGGGCATCTTGTTGGCGACAAAACCTTCGTAGCAATGGCCTCCGCTGCGCACGGTAATGCGCCCGTTGGGTTGGGCCAATGCCTGCGCGGCGGCATCTATGATGTCTTGCGAGCTGTGGCAGAGGTAGATCAGGTTGGCGCCATTGGGCGAGGACTGGCCCTGCACGTTGCCGAGTGGCCAGCGCAGGTTGAAACCTTTCTGCAATGTTGAATGACGGCGGTCTGAAGGGGTGACGAGATCAAATGCCATGATGTGCTCCTGAAGAGACAAAGATGACTTCTGATGCGGCTAACTTAACGACCGGGGGCAAGGACTGCGTGGCCTGCGAGGGTGGTTAGACGGCAAAGGGCACGAAGCGCGTTAAACGGAGGCGGGCGACATGCCCGCCTCCCTTGAAGCCTAGCTGATCAGCCGGAAGGCGTTCAGATGGAGGGATTACATTTACTTGCGAGCGTTACGCACACCTTCCGACAGCGCCGCGCACAGGCTCAACACGCCATCAATGGCTTGCTGGTCGTTTTCGGCGTTGGCGATATGGTCGATCAGCGCTGAACCCACCACTACACCGTCTGCCAGGCGAGCAATGGCCGCTGCCTGGTCCGGCGTGCGTATGCCAAAGCCGATGCTGATCGGCAGGTCGGTATGGCGACGCAGGCGGGTCACGGCTTCTTCGACGTGCTCCAGGGTGGCGGCACCGGCACCGGTCACACCGGCCACCGACACGTAATACACAAAGCCGGAGCTGCCGTTGAGCACTGTGGGCAGGCGTATGTCATCGGTGGTCGGGGTGGTCAGGCGGATAAAATCGATGCCCGCGGCCTGGGCCGGGTCGCACAGTTCACCGTTATGCTCAGGCGGCATGTCGACCACGATCAGGCCGTCGACGCCAGCTGCCTTGGCATCGGCAATGAACTGTGGCACGCCGTATTTATGGATCGGGTTGAAGTAGCCCATCAACACCAGTGGGGTGTCGTTGTTGTCCTGGCGAAACTCGCGGACCATTTGCAGGGTTTTCACCAGGTTCTGCTTGGCGGTCAGCGCACGGATATTGGCTAGTTGAATAGCCGGGCCGTCAGCCATCGGGTCAGTGAAGGGCATGCCCAGCTCGATCACATCGGCGCCGGCTGCCGGCAGGCCCTTGAGGATCGCCAGCGAGGTGTCATAACCCGGGTCGCCGGCGGTGACGAAGGTCACCAGGGCGGCGCGGTTTTGTTCCTTGAGTTGAGCGAAGCGGGTTTGCAGGCGGCTCATTTAGTGTTTCTCCTGCTGAGACTGTTCCATGTGGTGCATCACGGTCTGCATGTCTTTGTCGCCACGGCCGGACAGGTTGACCACCATCAGGTGATCCTTCGGCAAGGTCGGTGCGCGCTTGAATACTTCTGCCAGGGCGTGGGCGCTTTCCAGCGCAGGGATAATCCCTTCCAGGCGGCAGCACTTGTGGAAGGCATCCAAGGCTTCGTCGTCGGTCACCGAGGTGTACTGGACGCGGCCGATATCATGCAACCAGGCGTGTTCAGGGCCGATGCCGGGGTAGTCGAGGCCGGCGGAAATCGAGTGGGCGTCGATGATCTGGCCGTCGTCGTCCTGCAGCAGGAAGGTGCGGTTGCCGTGCAGCACGCCCGGTACGCCGCCATTGAGGCTGGCGGCGTGCTTGCCGGTTTCGATGCCATGGCCTGCGGCTTCAACACCGATGATCTCGACGCTGGTGTCATCCAGGAACGGGTGGAACAGGCCCATGGCGTTGGAGCCGCCGCCGATGCATGCCACCAGGCTATCCGGCAGGCGGCCTTCCTGGGCTTGCAGCTGGGTACGGGTTTCCTTGCCGATCACGGCCTGGAAGTCGCGCACCATCGCCGGGTAAGGGTGTGGGCCGGCCACGGTGCCGATCAGGTAGAAGGTGCTGTCGACATTGGTTACCCAATCACGCAGGGCTTCGTTCATCGCATCTTTCAGAGTACCGGTGCCGGCGACCACCGGAATCACTTCGGCGCCCAGCAGCTTCATGCGGAACACGTTGGCCTGCTGGCGCTCGATGTCAGTGGTGCCCATGTAGATTACACATTGCAGGCCAAAGCGTGCGGCGACAGTGGCGGTGGCCACGCCGTGCATGCCGGCGCCGGTCTCGGCGATGATGCGTTTCTTGCCCATGCGCCGCGCCAGCAGGATCTGGCCGATGCAATTATTGATCTTGTGCGCGCCGGTGTGGTTGAGCTCTTCGCGCTTGAGGTAGATCTTGGCGCCGCCACAGAACTCGGTCAGACGTTCGGCGAAGTACAGCGGGCTGGGGCGTCCGACGTAGTCGCGCTGGAAGTAGGCCAGTTCTTCGTTGAACGCGGGATCAATCTTGGCCGCTTCGTATTCACGGGCCAGGTCGAGAATCAACGGCATCAAGGTTTCAGCGACGTAGCGGCCACCGAACCCACCAAACAGGCCGTTGGCGTCAGGGCCGTTGCGTAGATCGGTCTGGGACTGAGTCATGGGACGCTCCAGGGAAGAATGTGTTTAAGAGGCAATGACGGCCACTCTACCCCTGACGCTGTAGCCTGAAAACCGATAAGATCGCCTCAACCTGTCAGGAAAACTCACAGATGAGCCGCGACCTTCCACCCCTCAACGCCTTGCGCGCATTTGAAGCCACCGCCCGCCTCAACAGCGTCAGCCAGGCCGCCGAGCAATTGCACGTGACACATGGTGCGGTGAGCCGCCAGTTAAAAGTGCTTGAAGAACACTTGGGGGTAAGCCTGTTCGTCAAGGAAGGACGAGGCCTCAAACTCACAGCTGCGGGCGTGAGGCTGCGAGATGCCAGCGCCGAGGCGTTCGAGCGTTTGCGGGATGTGTGCGCTGAGCTCACCCAGAGCAGCGCCGATGCGCCTTTCGTGCTCGGTTGTTCGGGCAGTTTGCTGGCGCGTTGGTTTATTCCGCGCCTGGGGCGCTTGAATGCGGATTTGCCGGACTTGCGCTTGCACCTGTCTGCCGGCGAAGGTGACCTTGACCCTCGTCGCCCTGGGTTGGACGCGCTGCTGGTATTTGCCGAGCCGCCGTGGCCGGCGGATATGCAGGTGTATGAACTGGCCAGCGAACGCATCGGTCCGGTCATGAGCCCGCGTTATGACGGTTATAAACAGTTGCGCCAGGCACCAGCGTCGGCTTTGGCTGATGAAGGGCTATTGCACACCACGTCGCGGCCCCAAGCCTGGCCCAGTTGGGCGCGTCAACACGATATCGAGCCCGGCGCGTTGAAATTCGGCCAGGGATTCGAGCATTTGTATTATTTGCTGGAAGCGGCAGTTGCAGGATTGGGAGTGGCGATTGCGCCAGAGCCGCTGGTGGCAGAGGACCTGCGTGCGGGTCGCCTGGTGGCGCCGTGGGGTTTCAGCGAAACCCCGGCGCACCTGGCGTTGTGGCTACCCAAGCGCGCCGCGGACGGGCGCGCCGGGCAGTTGGCGCAATGGCTCAAGGCCGAGCTGATGCGCCAACCGCTATAGCCGGTAAATCAGTCGCCGCGCTTGCACAGCAGGTAAGCCGCCAGCAGACCCAGCGCGCCAACGGCGACGCCGGCGGTGGTCCATGGATGCTCTTGTGCATAGTCCCGGGTGGCAACACCGGTTTCGCGGATTTTGACTTTGCTTTCTTCATAGGCATCGCTGATCAGATGACGAGAGTGCTTGAGGGCGTTCTCGGCATTGCTTTTCAGGGCCTTCAGCGTTTTGCGCGACTCATCGGATGCATCATCCTTGAGGCTCTCAAGGGACTTGAGCAGGCTCGAGATCTCGGCTTCCATGCTTTCCAGCGACGCTTTGCGTAAAGAAGTGTTGGCCATGTGAACATCTCCTGAAGTGATTGAGTGGCGTGTGTAGATACCGACTGCGGCGGTTTCAGAAAGTGCAGTAATTCTGAACTTTCACCTCTCAACGGTCGCCAGAAGCAGTACGAGTATTCACTGCTAGTCTTGATTAACGACCCCTAGGAGAAACGCCATGAGTGATCATCACACCTACAAGAAAGTCGAACTGGTGGGTTCTTCCACCACCAGCATTGAAGATGCGATCAACAATGCCCTGGCTGAAGCGAACAAAAGCATCAAGCACCTGGAGTGGTTTGAGGTGACCGAAACCCGTGGTCACATCAAGGATGGCAAGGCCGCGCACTTCCAGGTCACGCTTAAGGTGGGATTCCGAATTGCCAGTAGTTAATCGGCTGAGTTGAACTTTGACCGCTGGCCGATTGCCATAACCTGCGCTACAAACAACGGGTGCCGACGCGATGAGCGCCGGCACGCTCTTTCGATCAGCGCAAGGAAAGTAACGGATGAAGAAGTTTCTGTTGGCGGTAGGTTTGTTGGGCATTGCGGGCACGGCCCTGGCGGCGGGCAAGCCTTGTGAAGAGCTGAAAAGCGAAATTGCAGCGAAAATCGACGCCAAGGGCGCGTCGGGTTATTCGCTGGAAGTGGTGGATAAAAGCGCTTCGACCGACGCTAAAGTGGTCGGCACCTGCGAAGGTGGCACCAAGGAAATCGTCTACAAACGCGGTTAATCCCGTGTTGCAGACATAAAAAACCGACGCAGGTGCGTCGGTTTTTTTTCGTCTGGGTTCAGCCTTTCATAACCTGTGCCAGCAACTCGTAGGAATGAATCCGGTCGGCGTGCTCGTACAGGTCACTGGTGAAGATCAGCTCATCGGCGCCGGTCTGCTCGATCAACACCTCCAGCTTGGCGCGGATCTTCGCCGGGCTGCCGACCATGGCCAGGCCGAGGAAGCTTGCGACCGCGTCTTTTTCATGGGGCAACCACAGGCCATCCATGGTGTTCACCGGTGGGCGCTGCACCAGGCTTTGGCCGCGCATCAGCGCGAGGATGCGCTGGTACACCGAGGTGGCCAGGTAATCGGCCTGTTCATCGGTATCCGCCGCCACCAGAGGAATGCCGAGCATCACGTAGGGCTTGTCCAACACTGCCGACGGCTTGAAGTGATTGCGGTACACGCGAATCGCCTCATGCATCAAGCGCGGTGCGAAATGGGAGGCGAAGGCGTAGGGTAAACCCCGCTCACCGGCCAATTGCGCGCTGAACAGGCTTGAACCCAGCAGCCACACCGGCACGTTGGTGCCGGTGCCCGGTACGGCGATCACCCGTTGATCGGGCGTACGTGGGCCCAGGTAGGCCATCAATTCGGCCACATCCTCGGGGAAATCATCGGCACTGCCTGAGCGTTCACGGCGCAGAGCGCGGGCGGTCATCTGGTCGGAGCCGGGCGCTCGGCCCAGACCCAGGTCAATACGGCCGGGGTAGAGGCTTTCCAGGGTGCCGAACTGCTCGGCGATCACCAGCGGCGCATGGTTAGGCAGCATGACTCCGCCGGAACCCACGCGGATGGTCGAAGTGCCGCCGGCCAGGTAGCCGAGCAGTACCGAGGTGGCCGAGCTGGCGATGCCGTCCATATTGTGGTGCTCAGCTACCCAGAAACGGTGGAAGCCGAATTTTTCCACGTGCTGGGCCAGGTCCAGGGAATTGCGCAGCGACTGCGCTGGGTTGCCGTCGGCGCGCACGGGCACCAGGTCGAGTGTCGAAAATTTTACGTCGGACAGCGATTTCATAAGCCTGCTTCTCCAAAGGGGCGCACAGGCTTTTTTTATCGAGCCAAAACCTGCCGCGGCATGTGCATGCCCTATGCAATGAGGGCATATACCCGAGATTCAATAGTACGCGAGAATTTTCCTACTTAATCACTAGGTTTTTCTTACGAGTGAACTTTGCCGTGGCGTCTATCCTCAGAACCCTTACTGACACAAAACCACCGTTCGAGGAGAAAGCTATGAGCATCGTTAAAAAGGCATCCGCGCATTGGGAAGGTGATCTGAAGACTGGCCTGGGTTCCATTTCCACGGAAACCGGCGTACTGCGCGAAGCGCCCTACGGCTTTAAGGCCCGATTCGAGGGCGGCAAGGGCACCAACCCAGAAGAACTGATCGGCGCGGCTCATGCCGGCTGCTTTTCCATGGCGTTTTCCATGATTCTCGGCGATGCCGGGCTCAAGGCAGACAGCATCGACACCCAGGCTGATGTGACGCTGGACCAGGTCGATGGCGGCTTTGCGATCACTGCGGTGCATCTGACCCTGAAAGCCAAGATCCCAGGCGCCAGCCAGGCACAGTTCGATGAACTGAGCAAAAAGGCCAAGGAAGGGTGCCCGGTTTCCAAGGTGCTGAATGCGACCATCACCCTGGATGGCACGCTGGTTAACTAACTCAGCACTGCCTGTGTGGGAGGGGGCTTGCCCCCGATAGTGGTGGGTCAGCCAATAGTTGGATGGCGGATACACCTTTATCTGGCACAAGCCCCCTTCTCATTTAGTTCTGCGTTAAATCAGAACTCGTGTTTCCCCCATGTGGTCCTATAGCCTATGCAGCCTTAGGCGCACACTCGTGCGCATGCATTCAGGGAGCTACACACATGAAACGTTTTGCCTTGGCGATCATCTGCGCTGTATTGGCCACTTCGGCCGTGGCCGCGCCAAAAGATTGTGAAGAGCTCAGGAAGGAAATCGAAGTGAAGATCCAGGCCAAGGCGATTCCGTCCTACACCCTGGAAATCATCACCGCCGAAGAAGCCAAGAATCATGATGAAGCCATGATTGTCGGGTCGTGCGAAAACGGCACCAAGCGCATCATCTATCAGAAGAACAACGACTGATCAGATGCAGTTAACGCTGCGTTCTTCGGCCAGCAACTGCCGTGCTGAGTCATACAGCCGGATATTGGGCGTGAACGCCAGCGAGCGGCCTTCGAGCACATAGCGCTGGCCGGCCTGGAAATGATCGTACTGCAAGGTCATGAAACAGGTTCGATACATCATCTGGCTGAGGCCACCCAAACCACCGCCGGCGGGCACTTCAAAGTCAAAGCGCACCATCAGCTCGTGAGGGCCGGGGGGCATCTGGAAAAAGCGTCCGTCGTCGAGGTTCTTCCCATCCAGCCGCTGGGCCATGACCAACTTGGAGCCCGGGGTCGGCGTGGTGAAGTCGACCCAGGCCTGCTGCGGGTCGGCTGGCGGGAGAGGCGTCGAAGCGCAGGCGCTGAGGAACAGGGCGGCGACGGGAAACATAAACTGACGCATGGCAGGTACTCAACGCAGGGAGAGGTTTGAGTATAAACACGCCGCGCCGTAGAAAAATTCCATAAAAGCGCGATAGCTTGGCGAATTAATCAACCAGGAGCAGTGGGGGCATGATCAGGCGTTTTCTTCCAGGGTTGATGGTTGTGCTACTCAGCGGTTGTTCCAGCGTCAGTTATTACAGCCAGTTGGCGAGCGGCCAGTGGCAGTTGTTACGCGCCAGGAAGCCGGTTGCCGAGGTCATTGCCGACCCCTCTCGCCCGCCATTGCTGCGCGAGCATCTGGTTCAATCGCAGAAAGCCCGAGCCTTTGCCAGTGAGCACCTGCATCTGCCCGACAATCAAAGTTACCGCCTATACGCCGATATCGGCCGGCCCTATGTGGTGTGGAATGTCTTTGCCACGCAGGAGTTTTCCCTGTCCGCTGAAAACCACTGCTTCCCCATTGCAGGTTGCGTCGCCTATCGCGGCTACTACAGCCAAGGTGCGGCGCGTGGCGAAGCGGCGTTGTTGCGGCAACGGGGCATGGACGTATCGATCGGTGGCGTCGAGGCTTATTCCACCTTGGGTTGGTTCAACGACCCGATCATGAGTTCGATGATGAGTTGGGGCGATGAGCGCCTGGCCACACTGATTTTTCATGAGCTGGCCCACCAACGCTTTTACGTGAAAGACGACACCGAGTTCAATGAATCCTATGCCAGCTTCGTTGAGCAGGAAGGCACTCGTCAATGGCGGGCGGCACGAGGCCTGGCGCCTTTCAGCGATGCGGCGTTGAAGCAGCGCGACCAGTTTATCCGGCTGATTCTCGAAACCCGCAAACGCCTGGAAGCGCTGTATGCGCAGCCGTTGGCAGCGGACGTGATGCGGCAGGCCAAAGCGGCGCAGTTCGAGCGCTTGCGCAGTGAATACCGGCAGATGCGTGATAGCCAATGGGGCGGCGACAAACGTTATGACGCCTGGATCAACCAGCCGATGAATAACGCACGGCTGTTGCCGTTCGGGCTGTATGACCAGTGGGTGCCGGCGTTCGCAGCGTTATTTGCACAGGAAGGTGGGGATTGGGTGAAGTTTTATGCGGCTGTGGAAAGGCTGGGTGGGTTGCCAGTGGCGCAGCGTAAAGCGGAGTTGAGGCAGTTGGAGGGTGCTGGCCGTTAGGGCCTAATCGTGGGCAAGCCCCCCCCACACTGAACTGTGAACGCAGTCCAATTGTGGGAGGGGGCTTGCCCCCGATAGCGGTTTCAAGCGCGCTGCAAAAACGCCTGATGCATCTGCGCCAACGTCTCGAAATGCCAGGTCGGCGCCTCGGCATTGAGCTCTTCAAAACTGCCAAACCCATACCCCACCGCCGCCGAATCCAGCCCGTTGCTGCGTGCGCCGATCAGGTCATGCTTGCGATCACCAATCATCAAGGTGGTGGCCGGGTCCAGCCCTTCCTCACGCATCAAGTGGGCGATCAACTCGACCTTGTTGGTGCGCGTGCCGTCCAGCTCGCTGCCGTAGATCACCTTGAAGTGCTTGGCGAAGCCGAAATGCCGCGCAATCTCACGGGCAAATTCCCACGGCTTGGAGGTGGCTACGTATAGCTGGCGGCCCTGGCTGTTCAGCTCTTCCAGCAATGGCATGACGCCGTCGAATACGCGGTTTTCATACAGCCCGGTGACCTTGAAGCGTTCGCGATAGAAGTTCACCGCTTCCCAGGCCTTGGCCTCGTCGAAGCTATAGAACTGCATGAACGCCTGCAGCAAGGGCGGACCGATGAAGTGTTCGAGCTTGGTCAGATCGGGCTCGTCGATGCCCAATTTGCCGAGGGCATACTGGATCGACCGGGTAATGCCCTCACGTGGGTCGGTCAGGGTGCCGTCCAGGTCGAACAGGACGGTGGAGTGGTTCAGATTCATTGATCGAAGCCTTCAGCCAGGTGCAGGTCCTTGAGCTTCACGTAGTTCGCGGCGCTGTAGGTGAAAAAGGCACGCTCCTTGTCAGTCAGGGCGCGGACCTGTTTAACCGGGCTGCCCACGTACAAGAAGCCGCTGGCGAGTGTCTTGCCTGGCGGCACCAGGCTGCCGGCGCCGATGATCACGTCGTCCTCGACCACGGCACCGTCCATCACGATACTGCCCATGCCGATCAGGATGCGGTTACCTACGGTGCAGCCATGCAGCATGACCTTGTGGGCGATGGTCACGTCGTCACCGACCAGCAGCGGGAAACCGTCAGGATTGAACGGCCCTGCGTGGGTAATGTGCAGCACGCAGCCGTCCTGCACGCTGGTCCGTGCACCGATGCGGATGCGGTGCATGTCGCCGCGTATCACTGTCAGCGGCCATACCGAGCTGTCGGCGCCGATTTCGACATCGCCGATCACCACCGCCGAAATATCGACAAAAGCCCCGGTGCCCAGGGTCGGCGTGTGGTTCTGATAGGTGCGAAGGGTCACGATAGCCTCTCTCTCTTCTGCTGATAGCTGCGGTGGGTGTTGATTGTAATTAAGATGGCCCCATCTTTGTTCTTACATGTTTCTTCAGCCAAGGTGCCAACCGTGAGCGCGAACAACCCTCTTTTGCAGTCCTACGACCTGCCGCCGTTCTCGGCGATCCGTGCCGAGCACGTCCAGCCGGCCATCGAACAGATCCTCGCCGACAACCGTGTGGCTATCGCAGACATCCTGCAAAGCCAGGGTAAAAATCCGACATGGGCCGGTCTGGTCCTTGCCATGGATGAACTCAATGATCGTCTTGGCGCTGCCTGGAGCCCGGTCAGCCACCTCAATGCCGTGTGCAACAGCGCCGAGCTGCGCGAAGCCTACGAGGCTTGCTTGCCGGCATTGAGCGCCTACTCCACCGAAATGGGCCAGAACCGCGAACTGTTCCAGGCCTTCGAAGCCTTGGCCAACAGCCCAGAGGCCGCCGGTTTCGACGTGGCGCAGAAAACCATCCTGGAACACGCCCTGCGCGATTTCCGCCTGTCGGGCATCGACCTGCCGCCGGAACAGCAAAAGCGCTACGCCGAAGTGCAAAGCAAGCTTTCCGAGCTGGGCAGCAAATTCTCCAACCAGTTGCTGGACGCCACCCAAGCCTGGACCAAACACGTCACCGATGAAACCACTCTCGCCGGCCTGACCGACTCTGCCAAGGCGCAAATGGCCGCTGCGGCCCAGGCCAAGGGCCTTGATGGCTGGCTGATCACCCTGGAATTCCCCAGCTACTACGCGGTAATGACCTACGCCCAGGACCGCGCCTTGCGTGAAGAGGTGTACGCCGCTTACTGCACCCGTGCATCGGACCAAGGTCCGAACGCCGGCCAGAACGATAACGGCCCGGTGATGGAGCAGATCCTCGACCTGCGTCAGGAACTGGCCCAGTTGTTGGGTTTTGCATCCTTTTCAGAGCTGAGCCTCGCAACCAAGATGGCCGAGTCCAGTGACCAGGTGCTGAGCTTCCTGCGCGATCTGGCCAAGCGCAGCAAGCCGTTTGCCGCCCAGGATTTGCAGCAGCTCAAGGCTTACGCCGCCGAACAAGGCTGCGCCGACCTGCAGAGCTGGGACAGCGGTTTCTACGGCGAAAAACTACGCGAGCAGCGCTACAGCGTGTCCCAGGAAGCCCTGCGCGCCTACTTCCCCATCGACAAGGTGCTGGGTGGGCTGTTTGCCATCGTTCAGCGCCTGTATGGCATTGAGATTGCCGAGCTAAAAGGCTTCGACACCTGGCACCCGGATGTCCGCCTGTTCGAAATCAAGGAAAACGGCGAGCACGTCGGGCGTTTCTTCTTCGACCTGTACGCTCGCGCCAACAAGCGCGGCGGTGCCTGGATGGACGGAGCCCGTGACCGCCGCCGCACCGTCGATGGCGTGCTGCAAAGCCCCGTGGCCAACCTGGTGTGCAACTTCACTCCAGCCGACAGCGGCAAGCCTGCCCTGCTGACCCACGATGAAGTCACCACGCTGTTTCACGAATTCGGCCACGGCCTGCATCACCTGCTGACCCGCGTCGAACATGCCGGCGTATCCGGTATCAACGGCGTGGCGTGGGATGCGGTGGAGTTGCCGAGCCAGTTCATGGAGAACTGGTGCTGGGAGCCCGAGGGCCTGGCACTGATTTCCGGCCACTATGAAACCGGCGAGCCGCTGCCCCAGGACCTGCTGGAAAAAATGCTCGCCGCGAAAAACTTCCAGTCCGGCCTGATGATGGTGCGCCAGCTGGAGTTTTCGCTGTTTGACTTCGAGCTGCACGCCACCCATGGCGATGGCCGCAGCGTGGCGCAGGTCCTTGAAGGCGTGCGTGACGAAGTCTCGGTGATGCGTCCACCGGCCTACAACCGCTTCCCTAACAGCTTCGCGCACATTTTTGCCGGGGGTTATGCGGCGGGTTACTACAGCTACAAGTGGGCGGAAGTGCTGTCCGCGGACGCATTTTCCAAGTTCGAAGAAGACGGAGTGCTCAACGCCCAGACCGGTCGTGCGTTCCGTGAAGCGATCCTGGCCCGTGGGGGCTCCCAGGCACCGATGGTGCTGTTCGTCGACTTCCGCGGACGAGCGCCGTCGATTGACGCACTCTTGCGCCACAGCGGCCTGAGTGAGGACGCGGCAGCATGAGTGAAGGGCCTGTGATTACCAAAAAGCAATTTATCGCCGGGGCAGTCTGCCCGGCGTGCAGCGAGCCGGACAAGTTGAAGATGTGGACCGAAGACAGCGTGCCGCACCGTGAGTGCGTGGCCTGTGGCTATACCGATACGTTGAATGATCAAGGCTTGTCTGTGCCCAAGGAATTGGGCACGCGGGTCAATACGTCGGCGTTGAAAGCGCCTGCGGATCCAAAAGTGCAAGCTGTGCAGTTCTTTCCCAACCCCAAGTTGAAAAAAGACTAACAACCTGTACGCATACCGAAATGTGGGAGGGGCTTGCCCCCGATAGCGGCGTTCCAGCCATGCATAGGTTGGCTGACACGACCCTATCGGAAGCAAGCCCCCACCCACTTTCTATGCGACTTAGGTCGCTGAATCTCTCCTCTACATCCTTAGCCTGCTATCATTTGTAACTATTGATTGCGGCTGCGCTCTATTTCATTGGATCGGTTGGATCCAATGTGCCGCTAAAAAAGACGAACCGTTCTCAGAAGCGGCTGCCGAACCCGTGCCCACATGATGAGGTGTACCCATGTCTGATCAAGATCAAGACAACCCCCGGCGTGACTTTCTACGCAAATCCTTGACCTTGATCCCGGTGGTCACGGTTGCCAGCACCGGCCTTGGCGGTTCGATGCTGATGGCCACGCCGGAGCCTGCCCAGGCCGCACCGGTCAAGCCGGCCCCAAACGACAAGACCTATGAGCCAAGCTATTTCACGGCTGAGGAATGGGCATTTATAAATGCCGCCGTGGAGCGCTTGATTCCCGCTGACGCACAGGGCCCTGGCGCCTTGGAAGCTGGCGCGCCGGAATACATCGACCGTCAGATGAATACGCCATATGCCAGTGGCGCGCTGTGGTACATGCAGGGACCGTTCAATGCCGATGCAGCACCGGAGATGGGCTGGCAGAGCAAACTAGTGCCCAAGGAAATCTACCGCCTGGGTATTGCTGCGACGGATGCATGGTCGAAGGCGTTCAACGGTAAAGTTTTTGCTGCGCAAGACAGCGCTACCCGAGACGATATGCTGCGGCGCCTGGAGGCTGGCGGCAGTGAGGTCGCAGCGCATTTCGAGGCGGTGCCAGCGAAGATATTCTTCAACCTGCTGCTGCAAAACACTAAGGAGGGTTTCTTCTGCGATCCCATCCACGGCGGCAATAAGGGCATGGTCGGCTGGACCATGATCGGCTTCCCGGGCGCCCGCGCCGACTTCATGGATTGGGTAGAACGCAACGAGCAATACCCCTTTCCGGCTGTTTCCATTCGCGGCGAGAGGGCATAAACGTGGCGACTATCATGAAGAAAGTGGATGCGGTGATTGTTGGCTTCGGCTGGACCGGCGCGATCATGGCCAAGGAGCTGACGGAAGCGGGCCTCAACGTGGTAGCGCTGGAGCGCGGCCCGATGCAGGACACTTATCCGGACGGCAACTATCCCCAGGTCATCGACGAATTGACCTACAGCGTGCGTAAGAAGCTGTTCCAGGATATCTCCAAGGAGACGGTGACCATTCGCCATAGCGTGAATGATGTTGCCCTGCCCAACCGTCAGTTGGGTGCATTCCTGCCGGGTAATGGCGTAGGGGGCGCGGGCCTGCATTGGTCAGGTGTGCATTTTCGTGTCGACCCCATCGAACTGCGCATGCGTAGCCATTACGAAGAGCGCTATGGGAAGAACTTTATTCCCAAGGACATGACCATCCAGGATTTCGGTGTCAGCTACGAAGAGCTGGAGCCATTTTTCGACTATGCGGAAAAAGTCTTCGGCACCTCCGGTCAGGCGTGGACCGTCAAGGGGCAGTTGGTAGGCGAAGGTCGTGGGGGCAACCCGTATGCGCCGGATCGCTCCAACCCGTTCCCGTTGGAGGCGCAGAAAAATACGGTCTCCGCACAGCTGTTTCAGAAAGCCGCGGCTGAAGTGGGCTACAAACCCTACAACCTGCCGTCGGCCAATACTTCGGGGCCATACACCAACCCTTATGGCGCGCAGATGGGCCCGTGTAATTTCTGCGGTTTTTGCAGTGGCTACGTGTGCTACATGTATTCCAAGGCTTCACCGAACGTGAACATTCTGCCGGCCCTTCGCCAAGTGCCGAACTTCGAGCTGCGACCCAATTCCCACGTGCTTAAGGTCAACCTCGACAGCACCCAGAAAAAAGCCACCGGCGTGACTTATATCGACGCCCAGGGCCGCGAATGCGAGCAGCCGGCAGACCTGGTGATTCTTGGCGCGTTCCAGTTCCATAACGTGCGCCTGATGCTGCTGTCGGGCATCGGCAAGCCCTACGACCCGATCACCAATGAGGGCGTGGTGGGCCGCAACTTCGCCTACCAGAACATGGGCACCATCAAGGCGTTCTTCGACAAGGACACTCACACCAACAATTTCATCGGCGCGGGCGGCAATGGCGTGGCCATCGACGACTTCAACGCCGACAACTTCGACCACGGCCCCCACGGCTTCGTGGGTGGCTCGCCGATGTGGGTCAATCAGGCCGGCAGCCGGCCG
Source organism: Pseudomonas synxantha (assembly GCF_900105675.1). Lineage (NCBI taxonomy): Bacteria > Pseudomonadati > Pseudomonadota > Gammaproteobacteria > Pseudomonadales > Pseudomonadaceae > Pseudomonas > Pseudomonas synxantha. The sequence continues at coordinate 6,195,288 of NZ_LT629786.1, forward strand.
ATTGCCGGTACCTCCAACCCGCCGGGCACGCCGGCCTGGGGCAGCGCCTGGAAGCGCGCCACCGCCGATTACTACACCCATCAGGTGTCGATGGATGCCCACGGCGCCCATCAGTCCTACCGCAGCAACTACCTGGACCTGGATCCGGTTTACCGCGATGCCTACGGTTTGCCGCTGCTACGCATGACCTTCGACTGGCAAGAAAACGACATCAAGATGAACCGCTTCATGATCGAGAAGATGGGCAAGGTCGCCCAAGCCATGAACCCCAAGGCCATCGCGGTGTTGGGTAAAAAAGTCGGCGAGCACTTCAATACCGCCTCATACCAGACCACCCACCTTAACGGTGGCGCGATCATGGGCACCGACCCAAAAACCAGTGCGTTGAACCGCTACCTGCAGTGCTGGGATGTACACAACGTGTTTGTCCCAGGTGCCTCTGCCTTCCCACAAGGGTTGGGCTATAACCCTACGGGGCTGGTGGCAGCGTTGACCTATTGGTCGGCTCGAGCGATCCGCGAGCAGTACCTGAAAAACCCCGGCCCACTGGTTCAGGCATAAGGAGCGATGACCATGAAAGCATTCGTTATCGCCTCCCTGGCGCTCTTCAGCAGTTGCTCGGTCAGCGCTGCCGAAACCGACTTGATCAAGCAGGGTGAATACCTGGCGCGTGCCGGTGACTGCGTGGCCTGCCATACCGCCAAGGGTGGCAAACCCTTCGCCGGCGGCCTGCCCATGGAAACCCCCATCGGGGTGATCTATTCCACCAACATCACCCCGGACAAGACCGGCCTGGGCGACTATAGCTTCGAGGACTTCGACAAGGCCGTGCGCCATGGCATCGCCAAGAACGGTAGTACGCTTTACCCGGCGATGCCCTATCCGTCTTATGCGCGCGTTAGCGACAGCGATATGCAGGCGTTGTATGCGTATTTCATGAAGGGCGTTGAGCCGGTTGCCCAAGAGAACAAGGACAGCGATATTCCCTGGCCCTTGAGCATGCGCTGGCCTTTGGCGGCTTGGCGCTGGATGTTCGCGCCAGCGGTCGAGGAGCATCAGGCGCAAACCGCTGCTGATCCGGTGATCAATCGTGGTGCTTATCTGGTTGAAGGCCTCGGCCACTGCGGCGCCTGCCATACGCCTCGTGCCCTGACCATGCAGGAAAAAGCCCTGAGTGCCGCTGATGGCAACGCCTTCCTGTCTGGCAGTGCACCGTTGGAAGGCTGGATCGCGAAAAGCCTGCGCGGTGACCACAAGGATGGCCTCGGCAGCTGGAGCGAGGAGCAACTGGTGCAGTTCCTCAAGACCGGTCGCAGTGACCGCAGCGCGGTGTTCGGTGGCATGAGCGATGTTGTCGTCCATAGCATGCAGTACATGTCGCAGGACGACCTGACCGCTATCGCCCGTTACCTCAAGAGCCTGCCGGCGGTCGACCCCAAGGACCAGCCACACCAGTACGACAAGCAGGTAGCCCAAGCGCTCTGGAAAGGCGATGACAGTGAGCCAGGCGCGTCGGTGTATATCGATAACTGCGCGGCCTGCCACCGTACCGATGGCCATGGCTATACGCGTGTATTCCCAGCACTGGCGGGTAACCCGGTGTTGCAGACGGCGGATGCCACATCGTTGATCAACATCGTGTTGAACGGCGGTACTTTGCCTGCGACCCATACGGCGCCATCGACCTTCACCATGCCGGCGTTCGCCTGGCGCCTGTCGGACCAGGAAGTGGCGGACGTGGTCAGTTTCATCCGTGGCAGCTGGGGCAACAAAGGGGCGCCAGTCAATGCCAGTGAGGTGGCGGACCTGCGCAAAAGCAATATGCGCACGACCTCGGGGGATGACTTGGGGCAGGTGACGCAAAAGCGCTGACCTCCCTGGCCGCCCAACGGCACTGGTCAGAAACCTCACGCCTCGATACTGTATATAAAAACAGTATCGAGGCGTTTTCATGTCTACTGCGTTGCCGCCCCGGGGTCGGGGTACAGCCACCAACCTGCACAACCGGTTTGCACCTACTGTCAGCGTGGCTGAGGACGACGGCTGGTATCAGGAGGTGCCCGAGACCCAAGGCACCGAGGTGCGTATTGAAACGGCCAAGACCATCATCACGCGCAATAACTCGCCGGACTTGCCCTTTGATCGTTCCATCAACCCTTATCGCGGCTGCGAGCATGGTTGCATCTACTGTTATGCGCGGCCCAGTCATGCCTATTGGGACATGTCCCCGGGGCTGGACTTCGAAACCAGATTGATCGCCAAAACCAACGCGGCTGATGTGCTGGAACAGCAGCTGTCGAAGCCTGGCTACGTGTGCGCGCCGATCAACCTGGGCTCCAATACCGATCCGTACCAGCCTATCGAGCGTGAATACAAGATCACTCGGCAAACCCTGGAAGTGCTGCTGCGCTACCGGCACCCGGTGACTATCATCACCAAGGGGTCATTGATATTGCGCGATCTCGACCTGCTGACCGAGCTGGCCCGCCAACGGCTGGTGGCGGTGATGATCAGCCTCACCAGCCTGGACGATGAACTCAAGCGCATCCTGGAACCACGCACGGCGGCGCCCAAGGCGCGGCTGAGGGCGATTCGGGTTATGCGCGAGGCGGGTATCCCGGTCGGCGTGTTGTGCTCGCCGATTATTCCGATGATCAACGACAGCGAATTGGAGAGCCTGCTCGCCGAGGCTCACGCGGCCGGGGCACAAAGCGCGGCCTATATGATGCTGCGCTTGCCGTTGGAGGTTGCGCCGCTGTTCGAGGAATGGCTGGCGGCCCATTATCCTCAGCGTGCCGCCCATGTCATGAGCCTGGTGCGCCAGGTGCGCGGTGGTCAGGTGTATGACAGCCGCTTCGGTGTGCGAATGCGTGGTGAAGGGCCATTTGCGGACCTGCTGGCGCAACGCTTCAGCAAGGCGATCAAGCGCCTGGGGCTGAATCGTCGTGAAGGTTTCAATCTCGATTGTGCGGCGTTCTGCCCGCCGGGCAGGCAAATGGCATTGTTGTAGACTGATGAGTAAGACGGCACCATTAGTGTATGAGTGGTCGCGTTTTGATATCACTGAAAGCCCCGAGCTAGAGCGGTTCATTCAGTTTGAGTTAAGTTTCGACGGTTACCTTGTTCAGCGAGTGACTCATAAGTCGCCGCCGTGGGTTGTGGGGGGCTCAACTATTCCACTCGCCCGGCGTCGAATGGTGGTGAACACTCCCCTGCATTAATCAAGAGGATGAATCATGAGTGACAAGGATAAACAGCCGTTGGCTGCGTCGGCTTCAGCCCCTGGGGCGGAGTCCGCCGATGCAGCGTTGCAACATATAGTTGACGGCTTTTTGCATTTCCATCACGACGTCTTCCCCCAGCAGGAAGAACTCTTCAAGAAACTCGCTACGGCGCAGAGCCCGCGGGCGATGTTCATTACCTGTGCCGACTCGCGCATCGTGCCGGAGCTGATCACCCAAAGCTCCCCCGGCGATCTGTTCGTAACCCGTAACGTCGGTAACGTGGTGCCTCCCTACGGCCAGATGAACGGTGGCGTGTCTACGGCCATCGAGTACGCGGTGCTCGCCCTTGGCGTACAGCACATCATCGTGTGCGGGCACTCCGACTGCGGCGCCATGCGCGCGGTACTCAACCCCGACAGCCTGGAAAAGATGCCGACTGTCAGGGCCTGGTTGCGTCACGCCGAGGTCGCCAAGGCCATGGTCCATGACAACTGCGACTGCGCCAATGAAGGCGAGAGCATGAAGGTGTTGACCGAAGAAAACGTCATCGCGCAGTTGCAGCATCTGCGCACCCACCCCTCGGTGGCTTCGCGCATGGCCAACGGTCATTTGTTTATCCATGGCTGGATCTACAACATCGAGACCAGCGAAATTCGGGCCTACGATGCGGAAAAGGCAGCGTTTCGACCGTTGAACGGCACCGAGCCGATCCCGTCCGCGACGCCTAGAGCGCGCTTCTAAAACACTTCCCCGCCGGGTAAAGCGGTGGCTGCCATGGATGCAGCCAGGCTTTGCCGTGCCCGGCGAATGCCTCGGGAGAGCCATCATGCGTGCTGCTCAATTGAAAGCTGTACTGCCGCGGGAGCTGCTCGCCTCCGTGGTTGTGTTTCTGGTCGCACTGCCCCTGTGCATGGGGATCGCGATCGCGTCCGGCATGCCGCCGGCCAAAGGGCTGATCACCGGTATCATCGGTGGCCTGGTGGTGGGCTGGTTGGCAGGGTCACCACTGCAGGTCAGCGGTCCGGCAGCGGGTCTGGCGGTGCTGGTGTTCGAGCTGGTGCGCCAGCACGGCATGCTGATGCTGGGGCCGATCCTGTTGCTGGCGGGTTTCCTGCAACTGGTGGCCGGGCGTTTACGTCTGGGCTGCTGGTTTCGTGTCACGGCACCGGCTGTGGTCTACGGCATGTTGGCGGGGATCGGCGTATTGATTGTGTTATCGCAGATCCATGTGATGCTCGATGGGGCGCCCAAGCCATCTGGGCTGGATAACCTGGCAGGATTCCCGGCGGCTGTGGCTGAAGCGGTTCCGACCCTCGGCGGCGGGCTGGGTTGGCAAGCCGGCCTGCTCGGCCTGTCGACCATGTTGGTGATGTACCTGTGGGATAAATTCCGTCCGCAACGGCTACGTTTCGTACCGGGCGCCTTGCTCGGCGTGGGCCTTGCGACCGTCACCAGCCTGGTGCTGGCGTTGCAGGTCAAGCGTGTGGAAGTCCCGGAAAATCTCGCGGATGCCATCGACTGGCTGCGCCCCAGCGACCTGCTCAACCTGGCTGACCCACAGCTGTTGATCGCGGCATTCGCCGTCGCGTTTATTGCCAGTGCCGAAACCCTGCTGTCTGCCGCCGCGGTGGACCGTATGCACAGCGGTCAGCGCTCCGATTTCGACAAGGAGTTGTCTGCCCAGGGTGTCGGCAACATGCTTTGCGGCCTGGTTGGCGCCTTGCCGATGACGGGCGTGATTGTACGCAGCTCAGCCAACGTCCAGGCCGGTGCTACCACGCGTTTATCGGCGATGTTCCACGGCCTGTGGCTGCTCGGCTTTGTACTCTTGCTGTCGAGCGTGCTGCAAAGCATTCCGGTCGCAAGCCTGGCGGGTGTGCTGGTGTACACCGGGATCAAGCTGGTGGACGTCAAGGCGTTCAAGGCACTGGGGCGCTATGGGCGGATGCCGATGTTTACCTATGCGGCCACGGCGCTGGCGATCATCTTTACCGACTTGCTGACCGGTGTGCTGGTGGGCTTTGGGCTGACGTTGCTTAAACTGGCCTTCAAGGCTTCGCGATTGAAAGTCAGTCTGATCGACCTGCCTCAAGAGGGTGAGATGGAGCTGCGCTTGACGGGCGCGGCGACCTTTCTGAAAGTGCCGGCGTTGACTCAGGTGTTGTCGACGGTGCCTGCGGGGACCACGTTGCACGTGCCGCTGAGTAACTTGAGTTATATCGACCACTCTTGCCTGGAGTTGCTGGAGGAGTGGGGCCGGGCCAATGCGGCCAAGGGCTCGACGCTGGTGATTGAGGCGCGTGGGCTCAAGCGCCGATTGGAAGGCCGGGTACGCACAACGGTGGGGATAGGTTCGGCGCCGTCCGTTACCTGACGAAACCGCATCAAAATGTGGGAGGGGCGGTGCGACGGTTCGACTTGCTCCCGATTGGGGTGTGTCAGCCAAAGAGATTTTGACTGGTCCACCGCTATCGGGGGTCGAACCGTCGCACCGCCCCTCCCACATTTGATCTTTGTAAACCGGACGATTTACGCCGGCTGATCCAGCGTCAGTTCAACCCCAAGCTGGCGCGACAGGCACGGCCAGCGTTTCCATGCCGCTTCGGTGCTCGGGCTCTTCAGTGTCTCGCGGTACGCCTCGACCGACTCCAGCGCAAAGCTGTCTTCGTTAAGCATTTCATCTACCGCGTGGTGTACGGCTTCATCCAACTGGTTGGCGAATGTTTCGCCGATCAATCGGTGAGCAATCACATTGGCCACGGTGGTATCCGCGGGAATCAACGGCTGGCCGAAATGTTTGATATACAGATCGTTGACCTCCTCCACCAGACGATGGGCCAGGTAAGCCTCGTCCAGCAGGCCGTCGAGGCCCTCGTGCCCAGCCATGATCGCGGGCGGTTGCAGGAAGAAGTGTTCGGCGATTTTCAGCACCGGCTTGATTTGGCTTTCAATTCCGGCCTCGCGGGCCACGTCATTGGCAGCGTCCAGCAAATCGGGAACCAGATCGATATAAGCGGTGACAAAGCGCGTCATGACAATGTTGCTATCACCGTCAGCCAAGGAAATAGCCGAATGCAGGTGCGGCAATTGTTTTTCCAGCTGTGTGGCAAGCTGGCCAGTGCTGGCTTCGTGTTGATGGGCACGGGAAATCTGCTCGCGCAATGCGGCGGTGTTCATGAAGGCTCCAGTGAAACAGGTGTAGGAAAAGGGAGAAGATAAGGTAGTTCGTTTATACGGGCGCCTAAGACGCATTTGTCATAATTATTTCATGGTTATGCAGGTGTGTTATATCGAAATGCCATCGTTCGTCGGATAAACGTTTGCGCCCCCGGTTTTATTGGGCCCGCTGGTCTGTTTTCGCTCATTTGCCCCTACACATTGCGGGGTTGCCCTGGCTGTCTATACTCGGGTTTGTACGCAATTAGCTGATGACGCCCAACTGCATGACGCAGGCAAGGCTTGGCGGTTGTAAGCAGTATGGAAGCCGCTCCCTTCGCCGCAGGTGCAAACCGGCGGGATAACAAGAAACATAAAGGGGAACCCGCAATGACGCGACATCCACACGTTTGGATGGGCCTACTGTTGTGGTCGGTATTCGGCCAGGCGCACGCCGCCTGGACAACGAATATGGCGCCAGGGGCTACTGAAGTCAGTCACGCCGTGTTTGACCTGCACATGACCATCTTCTGGATCTGTGTGGTGATCGGCATCGTCGTGTTTGGCGCCATGTTCTGGTCGATGATCCTGCACCGCCGGTCCACGGGCCAGGTTGCGGCCAAGTTCCACGAGAGCACTACCGTGGAAATTCTCTGGACCGTGGTGCCCCTGCTGATCCTGGTGGCCATGGCCATTCCGGCGACCAAGACCCTGATCAACATCTACGACAGCAGTGAGTCGGATATCGATATCCAGGTCACCGGCTATCAGTGGAAGTGGCACTACAAGTACCTGGGCCAGGATGTGGAGTTCTTCAGCAACCTGGCCACACCCGCCGAGCAGATCCATAACCAGGCGACCAAAGGCGAACATTACTTGCTGGAAGTCGACCAGCCGCTGGTGTTGCCGGTGGGCGCCAAGGTGCGCTTCCTGGTGACCGCCGCCGATGTGATCCACTCTTGGTGGGTGCCGGCCTTTGCGGTCAAGCGCGACGCCATCCCAGGCTTCGTCAACGAGGCCTGGACCCGTATCGAGAAGCCGGGCATCTACCGTGGCCAATGCGCGGAGTTGTGCGGCAAGGACCACGGCTTTATGCCCATCGTGGTCGAGGTCAAATCCAAGGCCGACTACGACACTTGGCTCGGCGAGCGCAAGGAAGAGGCCGCCAAGCTCAAGGAGCTGACCTCCAAAGAGTGGACGCTCGATGAGCTGGTAGCCCGTGGCGACAAGGTCTACCACACCACCTGCGTGGCGTGTCACCAGGCTGAAGGCCAAGGTTTGCCGCCGATGTTCCCGGCGCTCAAGGGCTCGAAAATCGCCACCGGCCCAGCAGCCGATCACTTGGGCATCGTCTATCACGGCAAGCCCGGTACCGCGATGGCAGCCTTCGGCAAACAACTTTCGGAAGTGGATATCGCCGCTGTCGTGACCTACGAGCGTAACGCCTGGGGCAATAACAAAGGCGACATGGTCACGCCCAAAGACGTGCTGGCTCTGAAGCAGGCGGAAAGCAAATGACTACTTTCGTTGCGAATGCCTTGAATCGCCCCGCTGACTCGCTTGCAGGAGAACGGCCATGAGCACTGTGATCGACCATGGTCATGCCGACCATGCCCACGGCCCCGCCAAAGGCTTGATGCGTTGGGTGCTGACCACCAATCACAAAGACATCGGCACGATGTACCTGTGGTTCGCCTTCACCATGTTCCTGCTCGGCGGCTCGTTCGCCATGGTGATACGTGCTGAGCTGTTCCAGCCGGGCCTGCAGATCGTCGAGCCGGCGTTCTTCAACCAAATGACCACCATGCATGGCCTGATCATGGTGTTCGGCGCAGTGATGCCAGCCTTTGTCGGGCTGGCAAACTGGATGATCCCGTTGATGATCGGCGCGCCGGACATGGCCTTGCCGCGCATGAACAACTTCAGCTTCTGGCTGCTGCCGGCGGCATTCCTGCTACTGGTGTCCACCCTGTTCAGCCCCGGTGGCGGGCCGAATTTCGGCTGGACCTTCTATGCGCCGCTCTCCACCACCTACGCACCGGAGAGCGTGACGTTCTTCATCTTCGCCATCCACCTGATGGGCATCAGTTCGATCATGGGGGCGATCAACGTGGTTGCCACCATCCTCAACCTGCGCGCGCCGGGCATGACTCTGATGAAAATGCCGCTGTTCGTGTGGACCTGGCTGATCACCGCGTTCCTGCTGATTGCGGTGATGCCGGTGCTGGCGGGCTGCGTGACCATGATGCTGATGGATATCCACTTCGGCACCAGCTTCTTCAGCGCGGCTGGCGGCGGTGACCCGGTGCTGTTCCAGCACGTTTTCTGGTTCTTCGGCCACCCTGAGGTGTACATCATGATCCTGCCGGCCTTTGGTGCCGTCAGCTCGATCATCCCGACCTTCTCGCGCAAGCCGTTGTTTGGCTACACCTCAATGGTCTATGCCACCGCCAGCATTGCGTTCCTGTCGTTCATCGTGTGGGCGCATCACATGTTCGTGGTAGGCATTCCGCTGGTGGGTGAGTTGTTCTTCATGTACGCCACGCTGTTAATTGCCGTGCCCACGGGGGTGAAGGTGTTCAACTGGGTCAGTACCATGTGGCAAGGCTCGCTGACGTTTGAGACGCCAATGCTGTTTGCGGTCGCCTTTGTGATCCTGTTTACCATCGGCGGCTTTTCTGGGCTGATGCTGGCTATTGCCCCGGCGGACTTCCAGTACCACGACACCTACTTCGTGGTGGCGCACTTCCATTACGTACTGGTGCCCGGCGCGATCTTCGGGATCTTCGCCTCGGCCTACTACTGGCTGCCGAAATGGACCGGCCACATGTACGACGAAACCCTGGGCAAGTTGCACTTCTGGCTGTCCTTCGTGGGCATGAACCTGGCGTTCTTCCCCATGCACTTCGTGGGGCTGGCCGGCATGCCGCGCCGGATACCGGACTACAACCTGCAGTTCGCCGACTTCAACATGGTCTCGTCCGTGGGCGCCTTTATGTTCGGTGCTACGCAGATCTTCTTCCTGTTCATTGTGATCAAGTGCATCCGTGGCGGCGCGCCGGCACCGGCCAAACCATGGGATGGCGCCGAGGGCCTGGAATGGAGCGTGCCCTCGCCCGCGCCGTACCACACCTTCACCACGCCGCCGGAGGTCAAATGAACAAGTCACCGCTGATCCCCTGTGGGAGGGGGCTTGCCCCCGATAGCGGTGTGCCAGCCGACATCATTATTGGTTGTGAGGCAGCAATCGGGGGCAAGCCCCCTCCTACACTTTCCTGGTTCGTCTCGGGTGATTGTCATGTCTGAGTCTGTGCCGATCAAACGCCTGGTCATCCGCCTGCTGATCCTGGTGCTGGCGATGTTCGCCTTCGGCTTCGCCCTGGTGCCGATCTACGACGTGATGTGCAAGGCGTTCGGCATCAACGGCAAGACCGCTGGGCAGTACGAGGGTGAGCAAATCGTTGACCCGTCGCGCCAGGTGCGGGTGCAGTTTCTGTCAACCAATGCCATCGACATGGTCTGGGAGTTTCATTCCAAGGCCGATGAAATCGTGGTCAACCCCGGGGCGGTCAACGAGATGCTGTTCGTGGCCTACAACCCCACCAATAAGCCGATGACGGCCCAGGCGATCCCGAGCATTTCCCCGGCCGAAGCGGCGATGTATTTCCACAAGACCGAATGCTTTTGCTTTACCCAGCAGGTGCTGCAGCCAGGCGAGCGTATCGAAATGCCGGTGCGTTTTATCGTCGACCGCGCCATGCCCAAGGATGTGAAGCATTTGACCCTGGCGTACACGCTGTTTGACATCACTGCGCGGCAAGCGCCGGTGGCCGCGAACAGCGGCGGCTAGCTACTGTTTGCCCCCTCAATCAGGAGAGCGAATACATGTCGACTCATGATACGTACTACGTACCAGCGCAAAGCAAATGGCCGATAATTGCCACGATTGGCCTGCTGGTCACCGTGTATGGCCTGGCCGTATGGTTCAACGACTTAAAGGCGGCGCGCCCGGAATCCCATGGCCCGTGGATCTTTTTCGTCGGCGGGTTGTTGCTGGCCTACATGCTGTTCGGCTGGTTCGGCGCGGTAATCAAGGAAAGCCGCGCCGGGTTGTACAGTGCGCAGATGGATCGCTCGTTTCGCTGGGGCATGACCTGGTTCATCTTTTCCGAGGTGATGTTCTTCATCGCCTTTTTTGGTGCGCTGTTCTATGTACGCGTGTGGGCGGGCCCCTGGCTGGCGGGCGAAGGCCCCAAAGGCATCGCCCATATGCTGTGGCCGAATTTCGAATTTGCCTGGCCGCTGCTCAACAACCCCGATCCCAAGCTCTACCCTGCGCCCAAAGGCACCATCAGCCCTTGGGGCCTGCCCTTGGTGAACACCATTTTGCTGGTGAGCTCCAGCGTGACTATCACCATCGCCCACCATGCCCTGCGTAAAGGTCATCGCGGTGCGCTGAAGATCTGGCTGGCGATCACCGTGCTGCTTGGCCTGGCGTTTCTCGGTTTTCAGGCTGAGGAGTACATCCACGCCTATAAAGAGCTGGGCTTGACCTTGGGCTCTGGCGTGTACGGCGCAACCTTCTTCATGCTCACGGGGTTTCACGGTGCCCACGTGACCATCGGCACCATCATTTTGTTTGTGATGCTGATGCGCATCCTGCGCGGGCATTTCAACGCCGAGCATCAGTTTGGTTTCGAGGCGGCCAGTTGGTATTGGCACTTTGTGGATGTGGTGTGGATCGGGCTGTTTTTCTTCGTCTATGTGCTGTGAGGTGGTTTACCACGGCACATGAGAGACCAGTTGGCCGCTGAAAAAGCCCCAGGCGATCAAGCCCACGGTGATCACGGCCAGTACCACGCGCACGGTCAAGGCAGTGACGAGGCGGTTGGAATTGCCCTCGTCCTTGACCAGGAAGAACAAGCCACTGAACAGGCTCACGACAGTCGCGATCAGCATCAGGGCAATGGCTGCTTTGAGCATGGTTTGGCTCCAGGGCTATAGGGGGAGGGGCGATGAGATCCAGTATAGCCAGTGCCGTGCAGCGCTTTCGTCCGGGTATCGCGCCGACGCTGGTGGTGCTGGTGTTGCTGCCATTGATGGTGAGCCTGGGATTCTGGCAACTGGCTCGAGGACATGAAAAACAGCTGCTGGTGGACAGCTATGCCGAGCGCCGCACCGCCGAGCCGGTGAACAGCGTGCAGCTCAACGACATGGCCGATCCTGCCTTTCGCCGCGTCCATCTTCGTGGTCAATTCGATGCCGAGCACAGCGTGCTGCTGGACAACCGTATGCGCGACGGCAAGGCGGGTGTCGAGCTGCTGCAGCCCTTCCACGACCAGGCCAGCGGCCTATGGTTATTGCTCAACCGCGGCTGGCTGCCATGGCCTGACCGGCGTACACCCCCGGCTTTTTCCACCCCCGGGCAGGCACTGAATCTCGACGCCTGGGTGTACGTCGCCCCCGGCGAGACTTTCCAGCTGCATGCCGACCCTGCGAGCGCGCAATGGCCACGTCTGCTCACAGCGCTGCACCCCGCCGCGCTGTGGGACGAGTTGGGGCGTAGCGGTTTTGCCTACGAACTGCGCGCTGAAGCGGGTCCTGGTACGTACGACACCACTTGGCCAATCGTCGCCATGGGCCCGGAAAAACACTTGGCCTATGCGGTGCAGTGGTTTGCCATGGCACTGGCGTTGCTGGTGCTTTACCTCTACTTCGGATGGCACAACAAAAAGGAGAAGCCCCATGGGAGCGGCCATGAATCCACCCAACATGTCTGAGGTGCCTGACCGCCGCAAAGGTCGCTGGCAACTGGTCCTGATCCTGCTCATGGTGGTCGGCCCGATGGTGCTGGCGACCCTGATGTACAAGCTGCAATTCTGGGTTCCAGACAGTCGCAGCTACCATGGCGAACTGATTGGCAACGGCCAGACCCGTGCCGACATCGGCGTACAGGCAGATGAAGATCGCTGGCAACTGCTGGTTACTGCCCCTGCCACGTGCGCTGCCGATTGCCAACAATTGGTCTACCTCGCTCGGCAACTGCAGATCGGCCTCGGTCGCGACGCCTCCCGTGCCAGCCACGCCCTGGCCAGCGCGCAGCCTGTCGCTGCGCAATACGACGCCAAGCTCAAGGCCGAATACCCACAACTGCAGCGTTACCCGCTGGATCTGCCGACCTTTACCAAGAGCGCTGCCGCCCCCGGCGAGGCGCAACTGTGGATCGTCGACCCCCACGGCAACCTGGTGCTGCGCTACGACGCCAAGGTCAAGGGCAAGGACTTGCTCAACGACCTGCGCCTGCTGCTGAAACTATCAAATATCGGATAAGGGCATCGTCATGGCCAAGCCTGGATTTCGCCTCGCGCTGTTTGCCACGTTACTGGCGCTGATTGTCGTACTGCTCGGAGCCTACACGCGCCTGACCCACGCCGGCCTGGGTTGCCCGGATTGGCCGGGTTGCTATGGTTTTATCAGCGTGCCCAACAGCGAAGCCCAACTGGCCCATGCCGAACTGCATTTTCCCGACACACCGGTAGAGGCTGACAAAGGCTGGGCCGAGATGACCCATCGCTACTTCGCTGGCAGCCTGGGGCTATTGATTGCGCTGTTGGCGGCGCGCTCGTGGAGCCATCGGCGTGACCCGGGCCAGCCGGTGAAATTGCCCTTGTTTGTGTTGGCGGTGGTATTTGCCCAGGCCGCCTTTGGGATGTGGACGGTGACCTTGAAGTTGTGGCCGCAAGTCGTCACCGGGCACCTGTTGGGTGGTTTTGCGACCTTGAGCCTGCTGTTTTTGCTGACCCTGCGTTTATCTGGCGTGCTGCCGGCGCTGATCGTGCCCAAGCGCCTGCAATATTGGGCGACGGCGGGCTTGGTGCTAGTGATCGGGCAGATCGCGCTGGGTGGTTGGGTCAGTTCCAACTACGCGGCCGTGGCCTGTGTCGATCTGCCGACCTGCCACGGCCAATGGTGGCCGGCGGCGGATTTTGCCAATGGGTTTCACCTGACCCAGCACATCGGCCCCAATTACTTGGGTGGTCAGCTCGACAGCGAGGCTCGCACGGCGATCCACCTGACCCATCGCATCGGCGCCGTACTGGTGACCCTGGTGCTTCTGGGCCTGGCCTGGCAACTGCGTGTCGTGGGCATGACGCGGCTGGCGGGTTTGCTGTTGATCGCCCTGGCTGCGCAAATCAGCCTGGGGGTGAGCAATGTGGCTTTCGGCCTGCCGTTGCCCGTGGCGGTGGGGCATAACGCGGGCGGAGCGGCGTTGTTACTGACTCTGGTGCTGGTCAATTACCATGCGCGTACCAGCCTGGTCCGGGTTCGCCACCAGCTACCGTTCGGCTGGCGTTTCAGCCCGCGCAAACAGGTTTCCGGCCTGATCACCCTTAAAGGAGAGATGCCATGGCGACCTTGATCGGCGCACGTCACGCTCAGGCAATCTGGCGTGACTACCTGGAGCTGACCAAGCCGAAAGTGGTGGTGCTGATGCTGATCACCTCGCTGGTGGGCATGTTCCTCGCCACCCGCGCCGGGGTGCCCTGGACGGTGCTGGTGTTTGGCAACCTGGGCATTGCCCTGTGTGCGGGCGGTGCGGCGGCGGTGAACCATGTGGTCGATCGGCGGATTGATGCGGTGATGGCGCGCACCCACAAGCGACCGTTGGCCGAGGGGCGTGTGTCACCCATTGCAGCACTGACCTTTGCATTGGTTCTTGCTGTTGCCGGCTTGGCCCTATTGCTGGCGTTCACCAACCCGCTGGCAGCCTGGCTGACGCTGGCCTCGCTGCTCGGTTACGCAGTGATCTACACCGGTTTTCTCAAGCGCGCGACGCCGCAGAATATCGTCATAGGTGGCCTGGCCGGTGCTGCACCGCCGCTGCTGGGTTGGGTTGCCGTTACGGGGCATGTCAGCGCCGAACCCTTGCTGCTGGTACTGATTATCTTCGCCTGGACCCCGCCACACTTCTGGGCCCTGGCCATCCACCGCAAAGAGGAATACGCCAAGGCTGATATCCCGATGCTGCCGGTCACCCATGGCGAGCACTACACCAAGGTGCATATCCTGCTGTATACCTTTGCTTTGCTGGCGGTGAGCCTGTTGCCCTACGTCATTCATATGAGCGGCTTGCTCTACCTGGCTTGTGCCTTGGTATTGGGAGCGCGCTTTCTGCAATGGGCCTGGGTGCTGTACCGTGGCAGCAAGCCGCACGCGGCGATCAACACGTTCAAGTACTCTATCTGGTACCTGTTCCTGTTGTTTATCGCCCTGCTCGTAGACCACTACCTACTGTTGAACCTATGACTCGAACTCAAAAAACCGTCTTCATCCTCGTGGCCCTGGTGGCGTTGATCATGGGCCTGACCGTTAACAAAGTGCTCTCGGGCAAAGGTCAGGGCGACCCCACTGCGCTGATCGACGCCGGCATTATCCTGCTGCCGCAAAGCCGCCAGTTACCGCCGGTGAGCATGACCAACCAGGACGGCCAGCCGGTGCTGGTCAATGAGTTGAAAGGCAAGTGGAGCCTGCTGTTCTTTGGCTACACCTTCTGCCCGGATATTTGCCCGACCACCCTCGCCCAACTGCGCCAGATCAAGAGCGAGCTGCCCAAAGAGGCTGTGGATAAGTTTCAGGTGATCCTGGTCAGCGTCGATCCGAACCGCGATACCCCGACTCAGCTCAAGCAATACCTGAGCTACTTCGATCCGCAATTCGAGGGCCTGACCGGCGCTACTGTAGAGGATGTGCAGAAGGTCTCGAATGCCGTGAGCATTCCCTTCATTCCGGCGGATACCAGCAAGCCGAACTACACCGTGGATCACAGCGGCAACCTCGCGCTGATCGGCCCGGACGGTACCCAGCGTGGGTTTATCCGTGCGCCGCTGAACAACCAGAAGCTGGTAGCGCAGTTGCCAGGGTTGCTACAGCGCAAATAAAGACAACACAAAGCAAATGTGGGAGGGGGCTTGCTCCTGATAGCTGTGGACCAGTCAGCTCATGCATCGACTGACACTCTGCTATCGGGAGCAAGCCCCCTCCCACATTAGGATTTGTGCAAAGTTTAAAAAAGTGTGGTGTCGGACATTTCCTGCATGTTGTCGCGCTTTGCGTGAACTTGTTGGGTGGTGCTTGTGTGGCTAGTCTTTGGCCTGTCGCTGCAAATTCAGTGACAGGGTGTGGAAGCCCTTATATCGTTAGGCGCACAAAGCGCCACCTAGTGTCAGGCGCTTTTTCTTGCCTGTGTTTTAAGGTGGCTGTGCGTTGGCTTGATCTCACAAGCGGCGCAAAACAAATGTGGGAGGGGGCTTGCTCCCGATAGCGGTGGACCGGTCAGCTCATGCATCGACTGACACTCTGCTATCGGGGGCAAGCCCCCTCCCACATTTTGATCTTCAGTGTTTGGGAGATTGGGGCGGCTCAGAACGCTGGCTTGATCGCGCCTTTGTACTTCTCTTCGATGAATTTTTTCACTTCAGGCGTGTGCAGGGCTGCAACCAGCTTCTTCACCGCGTCCGAATCCTTGTTGTCTTCGCGGGTCACCAGGATGTTCACGTAAGGCGAGTCGCTGCCTTCGATTATCAGGGCGTCCTTGGATGGATCCAGCTTGGCTTCCAGGGCGTAGTTGGTGTTGATCAGCGCCAGGTCGACCTGGGTCAGCACGCGTGGCAAGGTGGCGGCTTCCAGTTCGCGGAATTTCAGGTTTTTCGGGTTCTCGGTGATGTCCTTGATGGTCGACAGGATGTCGGTCGGGTCCTTCAGGGTGATCAGGCCGTTCTTGGCCAGCAGCAACAGCGCACGACCGCCGTTGGTGGCGTCGTTCGGGATCACTACGTTGGCACCGCTTGGCAGCTCTTCCAGTTTCTTGTACTTGCTGGAGTAGGCGCCAAGGGGTTCCAGGTGCACGCCGCCAACGCTCACCAGGTGAGTGCCCTTGGCCTTGTTGAACTCATCCAAGTATGGCTGGTGCTGGAAGAAATTGGCGTCCAGGCGCTTTTCAGCGACTTGCACGTTGGGCTGCACGTAGTCGGTAAAGACTTTGACCTGCAAGTCCACGCCTTCTTTGGCAAGGGCAGGCTTCACGAATTCGAGAATTTCCGCGTGAGGCACCGGTGAGGCCGCGACCTTGATAGTCTCGGCATGGGCAGAAAACGCGGCAACGGCAGCGAAGGCAACCAGTAGTTTTTTCATCCAGCAAGCTCCTTGTTCGGGCATCTGCCGGCTGGGCCGGCAATGGCCGTTATTTTCGAGAAAAATGCACCACCAGCCTGTCGCCGACGGTTTGTAGAATTTGCACCAGGATCAACAGCATCACCACTGTGACCACCATCACATCGGTCTGGAAGCGCTGGTAGCCGAAACGGATCGCCAAGTCACCCAGCCCACCGGCACCGACGACGCCAGCCATGGCGGTGTAGGAAACCAGCGTAATCGCTGTCACCGTAATCGCTGCGAAAATGCCGGGACGGGCTTCGGGCAGCAGGGCGTTGGTGATGATTTGGCGCGTGCTGGCGCCCATGGATTGGGTGGCTTCGATGATGCCACGGTCCACTTCGCGCAGGGCGGTTTCCACTAGGCGCGCAAAGAATGGTGTGGCACCGACGACCAGTGGCGGAATTGCTCCGGCGACACCCAGCGACGTGCCGGTGATCAGTACGGTGAACGGGATCATCACGATCAACAGGATGATGAACGGCAGCGAGCGCAGGATGTTTACGATCAGCGACAGCAGCGCGTACAGGCCTTTTTGTTCGTACAGTTGGCGCGGGCTGGTCAGGAACAGCAGCACGCCCAGGGGCAAACCCAGCAGCACGGTGAAGAACAGCGAGCCGAACAGCATAATCATGGTGTCGCCGGTGGCGAGCCAGATTTCGGACCAGTCGATATTGGCAAAGAAACTCAGGAAAACGTCCATCAGCGCAGGACCTCCATGTGAACGTCTGCGGCGGTGAAGCGCGCAAACGCGGCATCCATGTCACCGCCAGTGACGGCGAGGGTCAGTTGCCCGTAAGGGATGTCTTTGATGCGGTCGATACGGCCGGCAAGGATGCTGTAGTCCACGCCCGTTTCCCGGGCGACAGTACCCAACAATGGCGCGTAGGTCGCTTCGCCCTGGAACGTCAGGCGCACGATGCGACCTGGTACATGGGCGAAGTCGTCATGCTGCTCGCCTTCGTCGACCTGTTCGGCTTCTTGCACGAAGCGTTTGGTAGTCGGGTGCTTGGGGTGTAGGAACACGTCCGCCACCGAGCCTTGCTCGACGATCACGCCGGCGTCCATCACGGCGACCTGGTCGCACACGCGGCGGATCACATCCATTTCATGGGTGATCAGCACGATGGTCAGGTTCAACTCCCGGTTGATCTCGGCCAGCAGTTGCAGGACCGACGCGGTGGTTTGCGGGTCGAGGGCGCTGGTGGCTTCGTCACACAGCAAAATCTTTGGCTTGGTCGCCAGGGCGCGGGCAATGCCGACGCGCTGCTTCTGGCCACCGGACAACTGGGCCGGGTACTTCTTGGCATGGTCCGACAGGCCGACGCGCGCGAGCAGTTCGGCGACGCGTTGGTCGATGGCCTTACGCGACAGCTCACCGGCCAGGGTCAGCGGCAGCGCCACGTTGTCGGCGACGGTCTTGGACGCCAGCAGGTTGAAGTGCTGGAAGATCATGCCGACCTGCTGGCGGAAACGGCGAAGGCCGTTGGCGTCCAGGGCGGTGACTTCTTCGCCATCCACGCTGATCTGACCACCGCTGGGCTCTTCCAGGCGGTTGATCAGGCGCAGCAGGGTGCTTTTACCTGCACCCGAATGACCAATCAGGCCAAACACCTGGCCGTTCTCGACGCGCAGGCTGGTGGGGTGCAGTGCGGGGATATCCTTACCGGCGACGCGGTAGGTTTTATGAACGTTTTGAAACTCGATCACGTAGCGAACCTTGTGGGGCGCATTGAAAAGGGATCAGCGGTTAGCCGGGCGCGCATTTTAGCCTGTCCGTATAGCGTTTCTTAGCATTTATTTCGCATTCATCCAGTCATTTGGCAATAACGCGATCAAAGGTCATAAAAAAGGAACGGTGCAAAACCGCGTCAGTCACTACTTAAGCAACTCGATTTCCCAGGTGCCGTGTCTGGGGTTTTGCTCAAACGAGCCGGGGACCGCTCTGGCCACTTTGAATAAGGAGTTTTGACTGATGAGTATCAACAAGCCAGCCACCCCGCCTAAGAGTGAACTCGCGGGTACCGATACAGTGGATCGTGGCAACACCAACGCCAAGCTGCAGGCCCTGGAAGAATTCCGTTCCGATGCGACCGGCCAGGCCCTGCGCACCAACCAAGGCGTAAAGATTGCCGATAACCAGAACACCCTCAAAGTCGGCGCCCGCGGCCCGTCGCTGCTGGAAGACTTCATCATGCGTGAAAAAATCACGCACTTTGACCATGAGCGTATCCCGGAGCGCATCGTGCATGCTCGTGGTACTGGCGCCCACGGCTATTTCCAATCTTATGAAGACCATTCGGCGCTGACCAAGGCTGGTTTCCTGCGTACCCCGGAGCATAAGACCCCGGTGTTCGCGCGATTTTCCACGGTGCAAGGACCGCGTGGCTCTGGCGATACCGTACGTGATGTACGTGGCTTTGCCGTGAAATTCTTCACCGAGGAAGGCAACTTTGATCTGGTCGGCAACAACATGCCGGTATTCTTCATCCAGGACGCGATCAAGTTTCCCGACTTTGTACATGCGGTAAAACCTGAACCCCACAACGAGATTCCTACCGGTGGCTCGGCCCACGATACGTTCTGGGATTTCGTTTCGCTGCAGCCGGAGTCGGCGCACATGGTGATCTGGGCCATGTCTGACCGGGCCATTCCGAAGAGCCTGCGGGCCATGCAGGGGTTTGGCGTGCACACCTTCCGCCTGATCAATACCGAGGGCAAATCCAGCTTCGTCAAATTCCACTGGCGGCCGAAGGTAGGCACCTGCTCCCTGGTCTGGGACGAAGCGCAGAAACTTGCCGGTAAAGATACCGATTACCACCGTCGTGACCTGTGGGAAGCGATTGAAAGCGGTGACTACCCTGAGTGGGAACTGGGTGTGCAGATTGTGGCGGAAGAAGACGAACACAAGTTCGATTTCGACCTGCTTGACCCGACCAAGATTATTCCCGAGGAATTGGTGCCGATCACGCCGCTGGGCAAGATGGTGCTCAACCGCAACCCGGATAACTTCTTCGCTGAGGTAGAGCAGATTGCGTTCTGCCCGGGCCATATCGTGCCGGGCATCGACTTTACCAACGACCCGCTGCTGCAAGGCCGTCTGTTTTCCTATACGGATACCCAGATCAGCCGTCTGGGCGGGCCGAACTTCCACGAGATCCCGATCAACCGACCTGTGGTGCCTTTCCATAATGGCCAGCGTGATGCCCAACATCGCACGGTCATCGACAAAGGCCGTGCTTCGTACGAGCCGAACTCGATCGACGGCGGTTGGCCGAAAGAAACCCCGCCTGCGCCACAGGACGGTGGCTTCGAGACCTATTACGAGCGTGTCGACGCTAACAAAGTGCGCGAGCGCAGTGAGTCGTTTGGTGATCACTTCTCCCAGGCCACGCTGTTTTACAACAGCATGAGCCACCACGAGAAAGAGCACATCATCGCGGCCTATAGCTTCGAGTTGGGCAAGGTGGAGCGTGAGTTTATCCGTGCGCGCCAGGTGAATGAGATTCTGGCCAATATCGATCTGGAACTGGCCAAGCGCGTTGCGCAAAACCTGGGCGTGCCGGCGCCGACCAAAGGCACAGTCCCTGCGCGTGAGACATCGCTGAAAGAATCACCAGCGTTGAGCCAGGTGAACTTGCTGTCGGGTGATATCAAGACGCGCAAAGTGGCGATTCTGGCGGCTAACGGCGTTGATGGTGCGGCGATTGATGCGCTTAAGGCCGCGCTGGAGGCTGAAGGCGCCCATGCCAAATTGCTGGGGCCGACGTCGGCGCCTGTGACTACCGCAGATGGCAAGACGCTACCGGTAGACGCTTCGATGGAAGGCATGCCGTCCATTGCCTTTGACGCGGTGTTTATCCCGGGCGGTAAGGAGTCGGTGAAGGCGTTGAGCGGCGATGGTGTGGCGTTGCATTACGTACTGGAAGCGTACAAGCACCTCAAGGCGATTGCGGTGGCCAGTGATGTGAAACCGTTGCTGGACTTGCTGAAGCTGGAAGCGGATGCGGGGTTGATCGTGGGCGCTGATGCCAAGGCGTTCAAGGCGTTCTTTGCTGCGATTGCTCAGCATCGGGTGTGGGAGCGGGAGCCGAAATCCAAGGCGATTCCGGCCTAAACTCAGGGTTGTTAGTTAGATCGTCATCGGGAGCAAGCCCCCTCCCACACTTGAATTGTTAAGACATTCAAGTGTGGGAGGGGGCTTGCTCCCGATGCTCTTTAGTCCGCTTTGCGCGGAATCAGTACAACCTGCGCCGGAATATGTTTCAAAATCTGCCGGTGAATCTTCAGGTCATACCCCGAATCAATCCGCTTCACCCGTTTGGTCAATAACGTGGCCAACCACGGGTAATCCTGGGTGCGCGGCACCTGGATGCTGACATCGCACTGGTAGTTCACCACGTCGGTGGCGATGGCATCCAACTGATGACGCATGTCTTCGACATCCGCGAGGTTCAGCGCCACGGTGGTGCTCGGTGCTGCGGGGTCGATGACCTTGGCCGCAGGCTTGGCTTCGGCGGCTTTCAACGCGGCTTCTGCCTGATCCAATTCGGCTTTGCGCGCATGGCTGATAGCGCTGTTGACGCCACCGGTCAGTGCGGGCGCCTTGGGCATCAGCGCACGGGCACGACTCAGGGCTGTTGCGGCGGCGTTGACGTCGCCTTTTTGCAGCACGATCTGACTGCGTTGCAAGTAGGCTTCGGCCAGTTGGCGCTGGTAAGGCTCAAGGGTTGGGTCGTTGGGCGATTGCGCCTGCAACGCTGCGAGCTGGTCTTCGGCGGTGGCCAGCTCGTTGCTGGCCAGGTTTTGCTCCAGCTGTGCGATAGCCGCAGCGCGTGCGTCCGGCGCCTCGGGGGCGGCGGACGGTGTGCTTTGACAGGCGCCCAGCAGCAGGGAAAATGCGGCAAGGAGCAGATAACGGGAGGTGAACGGCTTCATTCCTGCGACTCTCTATTTGCGCAAAAAGCGAGCAAGTCTACACCCCTCGACGGGGCAGGACAAAACTCAGCAGAAACAGGGCGGCCGCCGTCACCACAATCGACGGTCCGGCCGGGGTGTCCTTGAACCATGACAGCGCCAGGCCCCCGCACACTGCCAGCATCCCCAGGAAGCTGGCGCCGATTGCCATCTGCTCCGGGGAGCGAGCATGGCGCTGGGCGGCGGCGGCGGGAATGATCAGCAGCGACGTGATCAACAATACGCCGACTATCTTCATCGCGACAGCAATCACCACCGCAATCAACAACATCAGGGCCATGCGCAGGGCAGGCACCGGCAAGCCTTCTACCGTGGCCAGTTCTTCATGCACGGTGATCGCCAGCAACGGTCGCCACAGGGTCAGCAGCAGGATCAGCACGGCCGCGCTACCGCCGAGGATCCAGGCCAGGTCGGTCGGGCTGATCGCCAGCAAGTCCCCGAATAGATAAGCCATCAGGTCTATGCGCACTTCATGCATGAAGCTCAGCACCACCAGGCCCAGGGACAGGGTGCTCGGCGCGAGGATGCCCAGCAACGTGTCGGAGGCCAGTGGCTGGCGCTGTTGCAGGGTTACCAGCAGCACCGCCAGCAATAGGCAGCCCGCGGTCACGGCGATGGTCGGGCTTACATCCAGCAAGAAGCCCATGGCCACGCCCAGCAGCGCGGCATGGGACAAGGTGTCGCCGAAATAGGCCATGCGCCGCCAGACCACGAAGGAGCCCAATGGGCCCGCCACCAATGCCAAAGCCAAGCCTGCCAGCAGGGCGTAGAGCAGAAAATCAGCCATGCTTGCAGCTATCTCCATGGACGTGGGGAGTATCGACGACGGCACCATGCAGGTCATGAGCGTGGTCGTGATGGTGGTGGTAGATCGCCAGACTCTGGGCATTCTTGCCGAACAGCTCGACGAAAGCCGGGTCGCTACTGACCTGCTCCGGGTGCCCGGAGCAGCATACGTGGCGGTTGAGGCAGACAACCTGGTCGGTGGTGCTCATCACCAGGTGCAGGTCGTGGGAGACCATCAGCACGCCGCAGCCATGGCGGTCGCGCAGGCGGGTGATCAGGCTGTACAGCTCGGCCTGACCGGCGACGTCGACGCCTTGTACGGGTTCATCGAGCACCAGCAACTCTGGCTCGCGCAACAAGGCGCGGGCCAGCAGCACACGCTGCATTTCGCCGCCTGAGATGCTTTGTACCGGGCTGTCGATCACTTGCTCGGCACCCACTTCCTTGAGCGCGGCCTGTGCTCGGGCGCGGTCGACACCGGGCACCAGGCGCAGGAAGCGCAATACGGACAGCGGCAATGTCGGGTCCACATGCAGCTTTTGCGGCATATAGCCCACGCGCAGCTTTGGCTTGCGCCACACGCTGCCGCTGTCGGGCTTGAGCAAGCCGAGTACGGCGCGCACCAGGGTGGTCTTGCCGGCGCCATTGGGGCCGATCAAGGTGACGATTTGCCCCGGCTCCACGCTCAGTGCGATGTTGTCCAGCACCTTTTGCCCGGCGAATGTGACGCCGACCTGCTCCAGGCGGATTAAGGCGTTGCTCATCAAGCCCCCTGGCAGCCCGCGCACAGGCCGACTACTTCGACCGTTTGCCCTTCGACCTTGAAGCCGACCTCGGCAGAACTTTTGATAATGGCGTCACTGATGCTTTTTTGTTCAAGCTCGATGGCGGCGTGGCATTCGCGGCAGATCAGGAACTGACCCTGATGCGCGTGCTCCGGGTGGTTGCAACCGACGAAGGCGTTGAGCGAGGCGATACGGTGCACCAGGCCGTTTTCCAGCAGGAAATCCAGCGCGCGGTATACGGTAGGCGGCGCGGCGCGACGGCCGTCCTGCTCGCTGAGTACGCCGAGAATGTCGTATGCGCCCAGCGGCTTGTGGCTCTGCCACACCAGCTCAAGCACCCGGCGACGCAAGGCGGTCAGGCGCAAGCCTTTCTGCGCGCACAGGGTATCGGCCTCCGACAATGCGGTGTGCACGCAGTGAGAGTGGTCGTGGGGACGGCTGGCAAGCGGTGTTTTAGGCATGAGCGGCGACAGATATTTGATAGAGACGTTATTATGTTACCCGTTCCTACGCCATCGAGTGGTCATCGTGTCCCGACTTTTTGCCGTTTTTGTCGTATTTGTCACCAGTTTGTTCGTCGCGAGTGCCGCCCAGGCCGAGGTCAAGGTGCTGACGAGCATCAAGCCGTTGCAGCTGATTGCCGCTGCTGTGCAGGATGGAGTAGCCGTTCCAGAGGTGTTGCTGCCGCCGGGCGCATCGCCGCATAACTTCGCTTTGCGCCCATCCGACGTACGGCGCGTACAGTCGGTGGACCTGTTGTATTGGATCGGGCCGGATATGGAGACCTTTCTGCCCCGCGTGTTGAAAGGCCGTACGACCGCTACCGTGGCCGTCCAGGACCTGCCAGGGATGAAATTACGTATTTTCGGCGAAGATAGCCATTCCCACGCCGACGATGCCGACGAGCATGACCATGATCATCGACCTGGCAGTGTCGATGCG
Organism: Pseudomonas synxantha; assembly: GCF_900105675.1. Lineage (NCBI taxonomy): Bacteria > Pseudomonadati > Pseudomonadota > Gammaproteobacteria > Pseudomonadales > Pseudomonadaceae > Pseudomonas > Pseudomonas synxantha. The sequence continues at coordinate 6,219,370 of NZ_LT629786.1, forward strand.
CATTTATGGTTGTCAACGGTGAACGCGCGGGTAATCGCCACGCGCATGGCTGCGGACCTCAGTGCGGCTGATCCTGCAAACGCCGAGCGTTATCAGAGCAATGCCAAAGCTTTTGGTGAGCGTCTGGATGCGTTGGATGCGCGCTTGAAAAAGCGACTGGCGAGCGTAGATGGCAAGCCTTACTTCGTATTCCATGAGGCGTTTGACTACTTCGAAGAGGCTTACGGCCTCAAGCACACCGGCGTATTCAGCGTGGCCGCCGAAGTGCAGCCAGGCGCCCAGCATGTGGCGGCGATGCGCACGCGCTTGCAGGAGGTGGGCAAGACGTGCGTGTTCAGCGAGCCGCCGTTGCGGCCGCGATTGGCCGAGACGCTGGTTGCCGGGTTGCCGGTGAAGTTGGCGGAGCTGGACGCGTTGGGTGGCTATACCCCGGCTACCGCCCAGGGTTATGAGCAGGTCCTGGAGAAGCTAGGCAATGATTTGGCAGGGTGCCTGGAGTCGTTGTAAGCCTCAATGGGGCCAAATGTGGGAGGGGGCTTGCTCCCGATGGCGGC